>JAGBEA010000049.1 GCA_017937195.1 Oscillospiraceae bacterium
CATTCGACCATGCAGAAGTACCCAAGTGGCCGAAGGGGCTCCCCTGCTAAGGGAGTAGGCGGCTTAAAAACCCGCGCGAGGGTTCAAATCCCTCCTTCTGCGCCAAAAAAGAGGACACACCATTTGGTGTTGTCCTCTTTTTTTGTGGAGGGATTTGAACCCTAAGGGGGGGGAGCAGCGTTAAAAAATGTGCCGGTGGCACATTTTTCGTTGCGAAGTCCGCAGCAGCTGTGCTGCAAGGACGGATCGCGCAAGGCAATGCCGCAGCGGGATCTTCCCTCCTTCTGCGCCAAGAATACGTCATTCCGTACGGGATGCCGTATTTTTGGCGCTAAAGCCCAACAAAAAACCGCCCGCGGCAACTGCCGCAGGCGGTTTTTTTCAGTTCGTTTCGTTATCGTCCAGTCCGGCAAAGGGATCCTGCGGGACAAAGCCGCCCTCCTCCGGCAAGGCGGGGCGTTCCTCCGCCACCGGCTGCGCCTGTCTTGCGCAGCGGATCAGACAGATCCCGTAGGCCAGCGGCACCAAAAAGCTCAACAGCATATACTTTACTGCCTTTTCCGGCACCGTCTCCTCAAAGGCCTTATACATACACACGATCTGGCATACACCCAGAGCCATCGTGCTCAGGATCAGCGGGAGATAGACGGCAAAAATGCCGCCCACCATTCCCCAGATCGCATCCGGATCGGGCACAGTGCCCCGCAGCTCCATCATAAAAATCGTGCTGAACATTACCGCAAACAGCAGTATATAGCAGACGATGGCAATGCCCAAAAAGATCAGCATCAACCAGCGCCATCTGCGCTTGATGCCGTGCTGCGCGGCATAGGAGTCCACCACCGCGCCCAGCGCCCACAGATTGGCTGCCGGAATCCACGCCAGCCAAGGATTTTTCAGCTGCCGCTTTTTGCCCAGATCATACAAGCCGATGCCCTGCAGCACATAGCTGGCGATGCCGATGCCGAGCAGCAAAAGATAGAGCACCAGCACAAGGGTCACAGCGCCGGCGCCCAGCGCGTCTTCATAGTAATAGGTATTTCCCATATTCATCCTCCCATTTTTCCGCTTTGTCTGTTCCTTTTTATATTGTAAGGACAGCAGCGCAATTTGTCAATAACGCCCTGCGGGATCTGCCGCAGGGCGTTACGCTTACTTTTCTTCCTTTTTCTTCAGGCAATAGCCGTCCTTGCCGGCGTATTCAATGACGCCCTGCTCCAACAGAAAGCGGATCAGGCCCTTGGTATAGAGCTTGGCGTCGTCGATGCGCATCATCCGGCGGGAGATGGGATCGCGCACAATGGTGCCCTTTATCAGCTTTTCAATACCCTCGGTGGTGATGGAGGGATGCTTCTTCAGATACTTCTCCACCTTGCTGCCCGATGCGTGCAGCAGCTTCATCTGCAGCGATTTCTGGGGATCCTCGCCACGCTTCAAACTCCAGATATAGGTGATCACCGTGGCCAGCATAAAAAGCGCAATGGCACCTACAAATTTCAGCGTTTCGTTCATTATTATGCCCCCTTCTTCACATAGCAGATGAACCCGTTATTATGCAGGATCTGCATATACTTCACCAGCCGGTCATACAGCGGCTCCGCCTCTGCGCCGAACTCCGCTTTCATCAGCTCCGCCAATTCTCCCACGGTGCGCTCACCGTTGATCTGCCGGAAGATGAAGCTGCCGTGCTTGTCCAGATCGATATGGCTGATACGGGGACGGGAAAAGAATTTTTGGGCGATCCACGCATAGAAGCCGCGATGCTCCATGTGGATGGTCACCTTGTCACCCTCCACGCTCCACGTATGCTTATCGGAGATGGCGGGGACGTAATCCAGATAATTTTCTTGCTTTTTCTTGGCCATAAGCTGCCTCCTATACGAAAACCGGACTATACACATCAGTATATAGTCCGGTTCGTGTTTTTGCAATCGCTTTTTATTCCTTCACGCTCTTGGCGCCCTTGTTGGCGAACAGCACAATGCTCACCAGCAGCACACCGAAGGCCACCAGACCGCCGATGTTGCCCAGAGAGAAGCTGCCGGAGATATTGATGATATCGCCCACGCTCTTGTCACCCACAGTGATGACAGCCAGCACGGCCAGCAGGATACCCACGATGCCCTCGCCGGCGATCAGACCGGAGGTATACAGAATACCGGACTGCACGGCATCGTTCTTGGCCTTCTCAGAGCTGTACTTGCGCTTTTCCACCAGCCAGCGCACCACGCCGCCGGCCATAATGCCTGCGTTCAGGTGGAAGGGCAGATACACGCCGATGGCGATGGGCAGAACGGGCAGACCCAGGATCTCGATGAACACGGCGATGAACACGCCGGTGAACACCAGAGCCCAGGGCAGGTTGCCGCCCATAACGCCTTCGATGACCATCTTCATCATCATAGCCTGAGGTGCACCCAGCTCCTCGCCGCCGAAGCCCCAAGCGGCGTTCAGCAGGTAGAGAATCGCGCCGATGGCGATGGCGGAAACCGTCACGCCGATCAGCTCGCCGCACTGCTGCTTCTTGGGGGTGGCACCCAGCAGGAAGCCGGTCTTCAGATCCTGAGAGGTATCGCCGGAGATGGCGGCGATGATGCAGATCACGCTGCCGATGGCGATAGCGCCCACCATACCCTCAGCGCCGGTGGTACCGGTAGCCTTCAGGGTAATGGTAGCGATCAGCAGAGTGGCAATAGCCATACCGGAAACGGGGTTATTGGAAGAGCCGATCATGCCCACCATACGGGAGGACACGGTGGCAAAGAAGAAGCCAAACACCAGCACGGTCAGCGCGCCGATGAAGTTGACGGGGATACCGGGGAACAGCCACATAAACACGGTGATGGCCAGGCAGGCTGCGATGACCACCTTGATGGAGATGTCCTGCTCGGTACGCAGCACACCGGCGCTGCCCTTGCCGTAATCCTTGAAGGCGGAGGCAAAGGTGGTGACGATCATAGGCAGGGACTTGATGAGGCTGATGATACCGCCGGCAGCCAGCGCACCTGCGCCGATGTAGCGGATAAAGGAATCCCACAGACCCCAGGTACCTTCGTTTGCCCACAGCTCAGCCACGGTGGAGGTAGCCGGATAGATCACCAGATCGCTGCCGAACAGCGCGATCATGGGCATCAGCACGAACCATGCCAGCGTGGAACCGGCAAACATATAAGAGGACACGCGGGCGCCGCAGATATAGCCAACGCCTGCCAGAGCGGGCAGCACATCCACACCGATGCCGGAACCCTTGTAGGCGGGGATGGACCAGTCCACCTCGCTGGGGAACAGCTTCAGACCGTCGGTGATGAACTTGTAAGCCGCAGCGATGCCCAGACCTGCAAACACGGTGGAGGACTTGTCGCCGCCCTCTTCACCGGCCATCAGCACCTCGGCGCAGGCCTGACCCTCGGGGTAGCCCAGCACGCCGTGCTCCTTGACGATCAGCGCGCTGCGCAGGGGGATCATCATCAGCACGCCCAGCACACCGCCGATCAGCGCGATCAGGCCGATCTCGATGAGGGAGGGCATATCGCACAGACCATCTGCTGCCCACATAAACAGAGCGGGCATAGTGAAGATGGCACCGGCGGCCAGAGATTCACCGGCGGAGCCGATGGTCTGAACGGTGTTGTTCTCCAGAATGGAGTCACGCTTGAGGATCTTGCGGATCACACCCATGGAGATGACGGCTGCCGGAATAGAAGCAGACACGGTCATACCCACACGCAGACCCAGATAAGCATTTGCGCCGCCAAAGATCACAGCCAGCAGCATACCCAGAATCACAGAAAACACGGTGAACTCGGGTACGACTTTATCGGCCGGAACAAACGGCTGGAATTTCTTTTCTTCCACTTTGAACTCTCCTTTATGATATTGTCGCGTTTCAGCAATAGCGTTGCGGTTTTGAAAGGCGTGGCCATCCGCCTGCGGCATTGCCGGCAGGTACACGCCCACGGCTTTCAAAGCTTTAGCTTGCTAAAGCTGATACGCAAAAAATATGCGCCCCACACTGCGGAGCGCAGACCAGCCAATTATACGGATTTTTAACACCAATGTCAAGGAAAATTGGCGGCTTTTGCGGAAAAAGGGCAAAAAAAGGACTGACCCTTGACCGCTTTGCCGTTTGGCATTCTGTGCGATCAAGGGTCAGTCCTCTGCGTTCTTATTATCTAACATCCTTGGTTAACCTCTCTTTCTGCAGATTCCAGACGCTCCGTTTTCCGACTGTTTCATTGCTTCCGGGACATTGCTTTTACTCTTCTGTTTCCCAAAGTGGGATCACTTATATGTCGGAACTTCTCTTTGTGGGGAAAACGCCGTCTGTTGGGGCTCAACCTTCCTTGTTGAGCTTCAGGTCGTTACCTGTACATTGGTATCACCCTTTCTGATTGTAATATAGCACAAAGGGAAGCGCTTTTCAAGGCGGTAAATTGTACGAAATCACCACGAATCTTTCGTGTAAAACGCAGAATCGCACTTGGCAGCATTGACAGATGGGGTGGCGCGGTGGTATAGTAAATATGTTGGGTCAGCCAAAATTGGCTGGGTCAACGCTTTTTTATTTGGTTTTTGCCTGAAATGCCAACAATAATTGACTGAAGTTCTTTTTTGCAGTATGATGTTTTTACAATTCAGAAAACGGAACCCTTTCGATAGACTCTATTGAAAGCTAACTGACAAATCTTCTGTAACGCTATTATGAGGATTGCCCTTTGAGGTTGATAGCAATAGGTCGCCCTATGGTCAGTTGCAAGCTTTTCTGAATTGATTTCATCAAGGAGGCAGCGCTTTCTTTCCAAACTGATTATGGAAAAGAAAAAGCAACAGTTTATGGATGTAAACAAAGAAACAGCCATGCGCCTTTGGAATCAATCTTTTGGCAAAGAAACAAAGGTAATCGATTTTGCAGGAAGAGTAATTGCCAAGGCGGCGTACAATGACCGCAACAGCGAATACGGTTGGAATCTCGACCATATTCTGCCCCAAAGCAAAGGAGGAGTCACCGCCGACTATAATCTTGTCTGCTGTCACATTCTGACAAACGACGAGAAGGCAAGTCGCTTTCCCTGCTTTCGCGCAAACGGCACAGAATTTGAGATCATCAAAGTGCAGCGCCACTATGAGATCCGCCCAAGAAGTCAGCACGCCTCTTCTCAAGTTCCCACTGCAGAGCACATCAATTTTTATGATTCTGCAGCAGGGCTTCGGTTTTTTAAGAAAATGAAGGGCGTTCAAAACAAGCCACGCTTCGTCGGAACGGTTCTTGTGCGGCTTAGTGAGGTGTCCAGCAACGCTCTCATTGATTTCATTGAGGAGCTTTTCGACACCGAAAACATCTCTTTCAGCCAAGGCATTTCTCACGGGCAGCGCGACGGTCGCAGCATTATTTGCTTTTTAGAGCGAAAAGAAATCCGGTTGATCCTCCGCAATTATGATCTGCCGCTGAAAGAAGATGCGCGTTCCTTGCTCGACAAGTGCGTTCTTCTGAACACCTACCTCTCTTCCTATTTTGAAGAATGCGGATATGTCAGCGGCTATGATATTTATTACAAGGTCGATTACTTTAAAGAAAAATCTGATATCTATCGGGAACCGGATATTCCTCGCGAATTCCAAGGCCCATTGAACAATTCCTTGTTCGTGAATGGGCTGGTTCTTGAAAACACAGGCGCAGGCGAAAAAGTGGAGCTTCCGCAAGATAAACCTTACGCGGAATACAACTTCGTTTTCACAAAGCTGTCTGACAATTTGAAAAAGGAGGCAAATGGAAAGTAACAGCGCCTTTGCCTCGCAGATGAAAAAAGAACGAGAGAATGGCGGGCGACAGCCATTCTCTCTTTTCTTTGGCGCAGCGGGTGGGTTTAACCCTGAAGGGCATAAACTTCGAACCCCACCCTTGTTGAAAAAAGGCACGCTTTCGCGTGCCTTTTTTTGAAGACTAACCCTAATTTTGATACAAATGCACCCCCATTTGAGGTTAGGGGGTGTAAAGCTGTTTTGGGGGGTGCATTTAGTGAGTAGGAGGTGCAAAATTGCAATATCCAACGATCGCAGGTTGTTCCCAATCGTCAAAAAAATCTAAGTTTATTACTGTGTCGGTTCCGCGATCAGCCCAAAAGCGAAGGGTAACCGAACGGGTCGGCAGTTCGCCTTCATCCAAAATCAGCATATCGCCATTATCATACGATGCAAAAACGTAAAACCGCGTTTCAGGATATTGATATTCGAGGACTTTCTTCCAATATAGTAACATACCTATCGCCTTGATAAGGAGTGATTTTACTTCATCATCTGTTTGGGCATCCAAATGTATTTCGTTTCCATCCCATTCAAGTTGGGATAAATCCTGAGTGGATTTAATCTGCTTTCTGTCCAATCCACAGAAATTGGAAACACCCCAATACTTTCTTCCGATGGCATCTTCTTTTTGCCAAATAGGATAGCTATTATCTTGTGAGATAAGATGCACATCGTCAATCTTGTATTGTTCAAGAAGCGATTCCATGGCACTATTCGTTTTCATTCTGCATCACCTCTTTTTTGAATTATACTATAATAGTAATTCTCTTTCAACGATTGTTGCCTATAATTTAACGATTACCCCTATAAATCAACGATTG
Source organism: Oscillospiraceae bacterium (assembly GCA_017937195.1). Lineage (GTDB taxonomy): Bacteria > Bacillota > Clostridia > Oscillospirales > Oscillospiraceae > Vescimonas. The sequence continues at coordinate 6,624 of JAGBEA010000049.1, forward strand.
AAATAGTGAATTTAAGCAAAGAATAACCGTCATTCCGTTGTATCAGAATGACGGTTATTCTTTGGCGCAGCGGGTGGGATTTACCCTGAAGGGCATAAACTTCGAACCCCACCCTTGCTGAAAAAAGGCACGCTTTCGCGTGCCTTTTTTTGGCGCAGCGGGTGGGATTCGAACCCACGTGGATTGCTCCAAACTGATTTCGAGTCAGCCCCGTTATGACCACTTCGATACCGCTGCATATATGTTATCTCCTTAAATGGAAATAAGCCGCATATTCACTTTTGCCTTGTCAGCCCAAGTATCATACCACATTTTTTCCTGCCGCGCAACCACATTCACCGGCATATTTTTGCTCCCCAGTGCATTTGATAGAGGAAAAGGGGGCATCAGATTATGAAACCGGTTTTTCTCTATGGGACATGCGGTCAGTACCGCAACTACATCGCCGCCATCGAAAGCTGCGGCGGGCAGGTGCTGCTCTCCCGTGAGCTGTACCGTGCCTTCGAGTGCGGCGCGCTGCTGCTGCCCGGCGGCGGCGACATTGACGGCGACATCCCCCAGCGGGAGCGGTCGCTGATCCGCTCATTTGTGGCAAGCGGACGCCCCGTGCTGGGCATCTGCCGCGGTATGCAGGCCATCAATGTCTATTTCGGCGGCACGCTCTGCCGCTATATGGACGGGCACCAAGCGCCGCAGGGGGACATCGTCCACCCCACCCACGCCTCCGGTCTGCTGCGCCGGCTGCTGGGCAGTGCGCCCACCGTCAACAGCAACCACCATCAGGCGGTGGTACGGGTGGGGCACGGGCTGCGGGTGGTGCAGCGTGCGGCGGACGGCACGGTGGAGGCGCTGTGCCACAATACACTGCCTATCTGGGGCGTGCAGTGGCATCCGGAGCGGCAATGCGGTGCGCTGCGGCGGAGAGATGCCGTAGACGCCGCCCCCATTTTCCATCATTTCCTCGCGCAGATCAAATAGCGGGAAAAATCTCGGCAGAAAATAATTTTCTTCTTGACATAGGGAAGGTGGTATGCTATCATAACAAAGCTGACGATTTCCACGGAGGGCGCATGCGGGTGTAGCACAATGGCTAGGGCACCAGCCTTCCAAGCTGGGGATGCGGGTTCGATTCCCGTCACCCGCTCCACTTTTTCTATGCGCCAGTAGCTCAGTTGGATAGAGCAACTGCCTTCTAAGCAGTAGGTCAGGGGTTCGAATCCCTTCTGGCGTGCCACTTTTCTTCTGGAGCATCGGAATCGCAGCAGCTTCCCGTGCGGATGTATATGTGGTGGGTGTAGCTCAGTTGGTTAGAGCACCGGATTGTGGTTCCGGGTGTCGTGGGTTCGAGTCCCATTACCCACCCCACACGAAGAACAGGGATTGGGAGAGATCCCAGTCCCTGTTTCATTTTTCCACACAGGGGTGTCGCCAAGTGGTAAGGCAAGGGACTTTGACTCCCTCATCCGCTGGTTCGAGTCCAGCCATCCCTGCCAGCTTACAACGGATGGCAACATCCTTTATATACGCTTCGTTAGCTCAGTAGGTAGAGCACCTGCCTTTTAAGCAGGGTGTCCGGGGTTCGAATCCCCGACGAGGCACCAAAAAGACCGACCCTTTGGGTCGGTCTTTTTGTGTGCCGAGGAGGGGATTCGAAGTTAAATCGCGATATGTCGGTGGCATATCGCAGCCGCCAGCACGAATGTTGGCGGCATCCTCTATTTTCGCCCAACGGGGCGAAAATGCAAACGAATCCCCGACGAGGCACCATATTAGCACGATGGTTTTGATACAAAACCACCGTGCTTTTTCTATATTGGTTGATGTTTACACCGCAATTTGATACAATCTATTCGGGAAACTTGAATTTGTAATGGAGGTGAAAGAGCGTGCATTATGTTGAATACGGTAAAGAAAACAACAACACAATCCTTCTTTTGCATGGAGGCGGATTATCGTGGTGGAATTATGAAGACGTAGCAAAATCACTTCAAAAAGATTATCATATAATCCTGCCTATACTGGATGGTCACGCAGAAAGTGATAAATCTTTTACAACCATAGAAGATAATGCTGCTGAAATCATCGCTTTTATTGATGCACATTTTGGAGGTTCTGTTTTTTTAATTGGTGGTTTATCCTTGGGTGGGCAGATTTTACTGGAGATTTTGTCGCAACGCAACGATGTTTGTAATTATGCCATCATTGAAAGTGCACTGGTTATACCCTCAAAACTAACACATTCTATGATTAAGCCTGCATTTGAAAGTAGTTTTGGGTTAATACAGTACAAATGGTTTTCTAAATTACAATTCAAGTCACTTAAAATAAAATCCGATTTATTTGACTATTATTTTAGAGATACTTGTGCCATATCTAAGAAAGATATGATTGCTTTTTTACAGGCAAATTCGTTATATTCCTTAAAGGAATCCATAAAGAACTGTAGCGCAAAGGTTCATATATTTGTTGGCGGAAAAGAAAATAAAGCAATGCAAAAATCTGCTAGAATAATTCATCAAGCATTGCAAGAGAGTGTACTGCAAGTTCTTCCCAATTTATATCACGGCGAGTTTTCCATAAACCATGGCAATGATTATTCAAATAAAATCAGAGAGATAACTGCAGAATAATATATTCCAATTTGATAAACTGATCAGCATAGTTTCAGTCCCGAAAGAGAGTTTCACTTCCCGTTTAATAGTTTCATTTTTTGAGTGAAACCAAATGAAACTATTTGAAACCGTATCATTATTATCAATACAATTCAAAAAAGTCGTTCCACCATTTGGTGGGGCGACTTTTTTGCTCTTTTGCCCGCGGGGAGTCGAAGTTTATGCCCTTCAGGGTAAATCCCCGACGAGGCACCGTTATTATACATACAGCTTCTTAACGGTTGCCATACAGCAAAACTTCTGCTATACTGATTTTGTTATATTTATACGGAAAGAGATGAAAAATGATGAATCCTATTCTCACGGCGATCAACCATATCGTCAACACTATCAGCGGATTTCTGTATGATCCGTGGGTACCCGTCCTCCTGCTGGCCGCAGGTCTGTACTTCACCGTCCGCACGGGGCTGATCCAGTTCCGGCTGTTCGGTGAATCCATCCGCGTTGTCACCGAGAAGCCTGCCGAAAAGGGCAGCATCTCCTCCTTCGGCGCGCTGATGGTCTCCACCGCTTCCCGCGTGGGCACCGGCAACATCGTGGGCGTGTCCACCGCCATCTGTGTGGGCGGCTACGGCGCCGTGTTCTGGATGTGGGTCACCGCTATTCTGGGCGGCGCCTCCGCTTTCATCGAGTCCACGCTGGCACAGATCTACAAAAAGCGGGATAAGGACGGCACCAGCTACGGCGGTCCTTCCTACTACATCGAAACCGCACTGAAGCAGCGCTGGCTGGGCATCATCTTCGCGGTGGTGCTGATCTGCACCTACGCCATCGGCTACAATCTGCTGGCGTCCTACAACCTGCAGTCCGCCTTCTCCGGCTTCAGCTTTTACGGCAAGAGCACTCCTCTGATGATCGGCGCGATTTTGGCTGTGCTGTTCGCCGTGTGCATTCTGGGCGGCGCCAAGCGGCTGACCAACATCACCGGCGTACTGGTACCGGTGATGGGCGTGATCTACATTCTGGTGGCACTGGCGGTCATCGTCATCAACATCAAGCTGATCCCCTCCGTATTCGGCGAGATCTTCGCCGGTGCCTTCGATTTTAAGGCCATTTTCGGCGGTTTTGCCGGCAGTGCTATGATGCAGGGCATCAAGCGCGGCCTGTACTCCAACGAAGCCGGTATGGGCTCGGCACCCAACGCCGCCGCCACTGCCGATGTATCCCATCCTGCCAAGCAGGGTCTGGTGCAGATGCTGTCGGTGTTCATCGACACGCTGCTGATCTGCTCCGCCACGGCGCTGATGTGTCTGTCCAGCGGCCTTGTTCCCACCGAGGAACTGCAGGGCGCACCCTATGTGCAGCAGTCTATGGCTATGACGCTGGGCAGCTTCGGTCCCATCTTCATCGCCGTTTCCATGAGTCTGTTCGCTTTCACCACGCTGATCGGCAACTACTATTACTGCGAGGGCTGCATTAAGTATATTCTCAAGCGCAGCCCCTCCAAGGCCTTTATGACCGTGTTCCGCCTCATTGCAACCGCCATCGTGTTTGTGGGCGCGCTGGTCAGCGCAGGTCTTGCGTGGGACACCGCCGATCTGTTCCAGGCCATCATGGTGGTCATCAACATCCCCGTGATCGTCATTCTGGGCAAGCCGGCACTGGATGCGCTGAAGGACTATATGCGCCAGCGCAAGGCGGGCAAGGATCCCGTATTCCGCGCCGCCGACATCGGCTTGAAGGACAAGACCGATTTCTGGAACTGAGTTTCGCGCAAAAAAAGCACTCCCCGAGAGGGAGTGCTTTTTTATGCTTGCATATCACGGATCACCTGCAAAATATGCTCCGCTTTGGAGGGCGGCAGCTTACCTAACTCAGCAAGGATTTCCTGCATTTTTGTAGGCGAGGTCATATCGACATCAAAGAAATCTTTTGGTGTAATCCTCAAATACTCACAGATATAGAAAAAACCGGTCATAGATGGCATCGTGCGCCGGTTTTCAATTTTATTGATGTAGCTTTCGCTTTGTCCCAAGGACAAACTCATATCCCGCGCAGACACGCCTTTTTCCATTCTCAGCTGCGTCAGACGATCGGAAAACCACTGCATATAATCCATATGAATACCGCCCCATCGAAGAATTTGTGTAAATATATTATAAAGCCCCCTCTTCCTATAAATGGAGAATATATGTCCCTATTTTTGTTGACATAGATATTTTAAGGATGTATAATGTGGAAAATAAGGATTACTTTTCCTTATCTCCAGCACACAAAACGGCATGTTATTCTGAATCTTTACAAAAGGAGAAATGCAATGGATGAGTGTAATACCTTTAAGGGGCGCATTGGATTACCTCTTGAAGCGATAATAAATCAGCAAGGGCTCTCTAATATTTCCGCAGATGTGATTGAATGCGGCGGATTTGTTCCGGTGATGGCGCTTCTTCTCTGTAATAAATACCGAAGAACGCCAGACATTATCGCATTTTTGAAGGAGTGCGATAGTGTCTGGGGGCTTTCCTACAATGACATTCCTCTTGATACCGCAAATAAACTCTTTGACAAGTTCATAAAACTATTTACAGCAGGAAGCGATATGCAGACAGTGGAGGAATAACAATTCACCTATCCCTATATGCTTCAAAATTATTGTTAAAAAAACGAATCTCAAATATAAACTTCTCATAAACATTGTTGAATGGTGTTAGCAAACGCAATTCAACAGTATTACAATAATCTAGAGCATTTCCGCCAGAAAATTTAACATTATATAGGAGGGTACAATGGAGATTTTAGCTTTTATTATTGCAATTGGAGTCGTTATCCTTGGAATTTATTCAATTTTTAACACTGCTGAGAATGCAGGAATACTCGGAACCATCGTTATAGCAATTGTAGTGCTTCTCATAGTAGCGTTTTTATAATGCGAAAAAGTATTACAATTGATAGTTGTCTTTTATTAGCTTCTTTACTGCTATATCTATTAAATCAATTAGTACTTAAACGAGCAGATGGATCGCTATCTTGGCTGTTTAGGTCTCATTTTAATGATTTACTTGCACCGATAGCATTGCTTTCGCTTTGGAATATTATTTTAGTGCATAAAAAAGCGCATAGAATAGAATCGAATAAACAGCTGTTTCAAGTTGGAATATGTTGCTCAGTGTGTTGGGAATGGTTGGCAATTTATATAAAGCCAACTAGTACTTTTGATGTGCTAGATATATGTGCCTATTTTACAGGAATTGCTATTTATAAAGGTGTTGTTTTTTTATTAACGACCAAAAATAAATAATTATATTAGTGAAGCCTTTCTCTTTGGGAGAAAGGCTTCCTTTTTGATTTTGAAATCTCTGCGCTTATTTGGATTGTTGGTAGCTTTTTGTCCATTGTTGGTGTAGAAAGGTATAGATTTGTAGATTGTCGATATAGCTGCGAATATCGCTTTCTGTTGCATTGTCAACAGTCCTAGTGTCAAACTATTCCTGACACCATTTCTCGAAGATCCGCAGCATCTATTCGTAGCTTTGGTCGCAGTCTCTTACTTCGGCAGCAGTACATGCACTCGTCGATGTAGAAATCGAAGTCTTTCACTATCCTCTTTTTTTGCATAAAAAACGCTCTCTTTCTATTGGTTTTACCCAATAAATTGAGAGCGTTTATTGCGTTGAACAGAAAAATTGGTTGGGTTAAAAGGTGGTAATTTGCCTGTGTTTTTTGCTGTTCATAGGGTTAGCGTCCAACACTCCAAATCCCGCAATCCCTTTTCCCACAAGGATTTCCTCACGCCTGTTTGCGCCGCAGCTGCAGCTGCAGGCGGTCTGCGATGAGTGCGATGAACTCACTGTTGGTGGGCTTGCCCTTGGCGGAGTTGACCGTATAGCCGAAGTACTTCTGCAGCGTTTCCAGATCGCCCCGATCCCAAGCCACCTCAATGGCGTGGCGGATGGCGCGCTCCACGCGGCTGGGTGTGGTCTGGAATGCCTTGGCTACCTCCGGATACAGCACCTTGGTGACGGCGTTGATCACATCCATATCGTTCACGGCGATGACGATGGCCTCGCGCAGGTACTGATAGCCCTTGATATGGGCAGGGACGCCGATCTCGTGGATGATGGCGGTGACCATTCCCTCCAGCGCCGGAGCGTGAGGTTCTTCACGCACCTCCTCCTGAGGGCGGACGGCGCCGCGCATATGCTCCAGCAGCGAGACCTCCGACACCGGCTTGGGTAAAAAGAAGTAGGCGCCCAGCTCCATGGCGCGGCTGACGGTCTGCGGATTGCAGAAGGACGCCGTGACGATCACCTTGGGCGCATCCTCGCCCATTTCGCGCAGCTGCTGCAGCACGCCGAAGCCGTCCATCCCCGGCAGCACCACATCCATAATCAGAAGCTGCGGACGGTGCTGCTCCACCAGCGAGAGGATCTGCGCACCGTCACCCGTGCTGCCCACCACCGAAAATTCACCCGTGTTCTCTATTGTCTGCTCCAGCAAAATGCGGAATTCTTCACCGGCATCTGCCAGCAATACCTTTACTTCATTTTCCATAAAGTCCCAATCCTTTTCCACTCATTATTCCCTGCACCGACCCTTAAAAAACACAGATGACCGGCCTCGTCGGTGCTGTATATAATGTAGCACACTTCGCTGAATTTTTCAAGGACATTTTCATCGTTTTAGCGATATTTTATCGACATTTTCTGCACTTTCTGCTTTCGATTGTTTTCGACACGATTCGACAAATTTGGGAAATTATGGCAGTTATCGCACCAGATTCCGACGGTATTCGGCGTTGATCTGCGCCAGCTCCTTTTCCCCCTCGATATAGGGGCGGTAAATCTCCTCCACGCGCCCGCCGCCCAGATTGCCGCAGCTGCTGCAGCCGTCGCAGGAGTCGCCGCAGGCGGCAAGTCCCCGCCGCACGATCTCCTCCCGCTGGGCGCGGGTGGTATCCTTGATCAAAATCGATTGCATCCTATCTCCTCCTTTTTCAATTCCTGCCGCAAGGGGCAAAGATCAGTATGCCCCTTTTCGTTTGACAGTATCCCCGCGGCATACTATAATAGCGGCAAGATCATTTTTCCGCAGGAGGCAATTATGCCCAATATTATTGAGATCACTGATTTTAACGCGCCGGAGCTGGATGTCTATGCCCGATTGACGGAGGCACAGCTGCTGAACCGCCACGAGCTGCGCAAGGGGCTGTTCATCGCAGAGAGTCCCAAGGTCATTGAGCGGGCGCTGGATGCAGGCTATGAGCCGGTGTCCTTTTTGATGGAGCGCAAGCACATCGAGGGGCAGGCCAAGTACCTCATCGACCGCTGCGGTGACATCCCCGTATACACCGCCGAGTTTGACATTCTCACCCAGCTGACCGGCTTTAAGCTGACACGCGGCACGCTGTGCGCCATGCGCCGTTTGCCGCTGCCTACGGTGGAGCAGGTGTGCGAAAATGCGCGGCGCATCGTGCTGTTGGAAAACGTGATGAACCCCACCAATGTGGGTGCCATCTTCCGCAGCGCTGCGGCGCTGAATATGGACGCCGTACTGCTGACCCCCGGGTGCAGCAATCCGCTGTACCGCCGCTCGGCGCGGGTCAGTATGGGCACGGTGTTCCAGATCCCGTGGACGTATCTGGGCGAGGAGATGGCGGATTGGCCGGAAAAGGGGATGGCGCAGCTGCGCTCGTTGGGCTTCAAGACGGCAGCTATGGCGCTGTGTGACGATTCGGTCAGCATCGACGATCCGCAGTTGCTGGCGGAGGAGAAGCTGGTCATCATTCTGGGCACGGAGGGCGACGGCTTGGCGCAGACCACCATCGCCGACTGCGACTACACCGTGAAGATCCCTATGTCCCACGGGGTGGACTCGCTGAATGTGGCGGCCGCCAGCGCTGTGGCCTGCTGGCAGCTGGGCAACCGATAAAAAAGGAACGCACCCGCGTGGGTGCGTTCCTTTTTTACAGTTCTTTCAGTTGTTTCATCCATTCCGCGTGCTCTGCGCCCAAGCAATCGTGAAGCTGCTTGTAGATGGCGAACAGCTTTTCATACTTCGCCGCGCGCCCTGCATCGGGGCGGTAGGTGATCATCTGGGGATGTACCATCGCCGCCACCGCCTCGCGGAGACTACCATAACAGCCTGCCGCCACCGCCGTATAGAGGGCGCTGCCCAGCGCCGGCGATTGCTCTGCGGCGCAGACTTGGATCTCGCGCCCCAGCACATCGGCATAGATCTGCATCAAAAGCGGATTCTTAGTGGGGATGCCGCCGGCAGCAAACAACTGCTGCACCGGCACATCGCCGGCGGTGAACGCATCCAAAATCACCCTCGCGCCGTAAGCGGTGGACTCCAGCAGCGCGCGGTACAGCTCCTCCGGCTTTGTACTCAGCTTCAAGCCGAATATGGCGCCGGAGAGATCCGCGTTGGACAGAATACTGCGGTTGCCGTTCCACCAGTCCAGCGCCACCAAGCCGCTCTCCCCCACCTGCAGCGATACCGCCTTCTCCTGCAGCAGCGCGTGGAGGGACACGCCCCGCTCCGCCGCCGTCTGCTGATAACTCGCCGGCACGCAGTTTTTCACGAACCAATCGAAAATATCGCCCACAGCCGACTGTCCCGCCTCGTAGGCGTAGAAATCAGGCGCCACGCCGTCCTTCACCGCGCCGCTGATGCCCGGTACAGCCCGCAATTGTTCGCCCATCACGATGTGGCAGGTGGAAGTACCGATGATCATCAGCAGCTGTCCCTGCTCCACCAAACCCAGCGACGGCAGCGCCGCGTGGGCGTCGATCAGCGCGGAGGTGACGGCGGTACGCTCCGTCAACCCCAGCCACGCCGCGGTTTCCTTGGTCAGATGCCCCGCCAAGCTGCCGGTGGGCACGATCTTTCGGGACAGCTTTGTGCCCACGATGCCGGACAGCCGCGGATCCACGCGGGCGAAAAAGCCATCGTCGGGATAGCCGGTCTCCTCGTTCCAAAACGCCTTATAGCCGGCAAGGCAGGCGCTGTGGGACTCCCGCCCCGTCAGGCGCCACACCAGCCAGTCCCCCACCTCCGCAAAGCGATCGGTATCGTGATACAGCTGCGGCGCGGCATCCAGCGTTTCCACCACCTTGGGCAGCAGCCACTCGCAGGACACCTGATGCCCGTAGCGGCGCAGCCACGGTTCACCGGCGGCGCAGGCGGCAATGCGGTCTGCCTGCCGCTGGGCGCCGTGATGCTTCCACAGTTTAATATAGGCGTGGGGTTCGGCGCGGTATTGCTCTTGAAAGCACATAGGCGTGCCGCTCTCGTCCAGCGGCAGCACCGTGCTGGCGGTGCAGTCCAAGCCGATGCCTGCCACCGATTCCGGCGCGACGCCGCTGTCAGCCACCACCGCTTTCACCACCGTCTGCAGCGCCCACAGATAGTCCCGGGGATCCTGCAGGGCGAAATCCGGCTGCGCGCTCATCACGCCGTGGGGGTATTCCGCCACGCTTTGGGCAAGCTGCGCGCCCGTTTCCACATCAAACAGCGCCGCGCGAGCCGACAGCGTGCCAAAATCGATGCCGATCACATACTGCTTCATTGTCCCATCCCCCTTGGCGGTATCAGATGAACCTATTATACCAAAGCCGCCTGCCCTTGTACAGAAAAAGCGCGTCCCTCCGGACGCGCTTTTCTATTTGGATCAAACCTGCAGGCTGATGATCAGCAGCATCAAGGAGATCAGCAGCACCAACACGATGGGGATCAGCAGCGTGATCTTGATCATCGCCATATACCGCTCCCGCTCACCGGGCTTGGCGTGCAGCATACCCAGCTCGATGATCACCGCGCCCAGTACGCCGATCAGCGGGATCAGCAGATACGGACCGAGGACGGCAAACACGGGGACCAGCAGCACAAGGCTCAGCGCCACCAGCACCAGCTCCACCGGCAAAAATGCCTTATGATTGAAAATCTTGCGGATCAGCTTCATTTTTCTTCTCCTTTGGTATCAAAAATCACGCTTCATCTGCGCCATGATCAGCGAGCGGTCATCCACCGCGCGCATGGTGGCGAGGATGCCGTCCAGATGGTCATACTCGTGCTGCAACAGTTCAGCAAGGTCGCCCTCCAGCGCCATTTCCTGCTGTTGCTGCGCCATATCCGTATAGCGGATCACCCCGCGGCGATAGCGCCGCACCTTCACCATCAGCCCCGGGAAGGACATACAGTCGTCCAGCAGCTCATACTGCTCCTCATCGGGGAAGGTCAGCGTGGGGTTGATGAACACATAGGGGCGATCCAGATACATATACAAAAGCCGCTTACGGATGCCGATCTGGGGCGCCGCCACCGCACGGCCTGCGCCGTAGACGCGGCGATACTCCATCAGCGTATCGTGGAGATCCTCCACCCACTGCGGCAGCTGCGAAAAATCCTCCTGCGTGACGGGAGCGCTGATCTCATACAGCCGCTCATCGCCCAGCTTCAAAATCTCACGGATCATTGCTGTGCCTCCTTTTTCCCGCGGTGCAAAATATACGCGCCGTAGCCGATGCCCAATACCGTCTGTGCAACAGCCGTCACGATGTCCATCGTCACAGAGCTCTCCGGCGCGAACACGCTGAGGGAGTTGACCACCGCGTGGGAGATGACGCACGGCCAGATGCTGCCGCCCACATAGACGATGGCGGTGTAGCAAAAGCCTACCGCCGAGGCGTACACCAGCTGCAGCAGCGTAGCAAGCAGCGGCGCGCCCATCAACAGATTGACGATATGTCCCACACCGAAGGTGAGGGAGGAAACAAGGATGGCAACCTTTACACTGTCGCGGCACATAGCGCGGAACAGCAGACCGCGGAAGATCAGCTCCTCCAGCAGACCCACCAGACACATAGCCGCCACCGCCAGCGCCGCCAGATGCAGCGGCTGGGTCAGCGCAAGTCCGCTCCACGATGAGGCCGAGGAGATGATCAGCAGCGGCACGAAGTACAAAAAGGACTTCCAATCCCCCTGCACGGCGCGCAGGCCAAAATACTCCTTCAGCCCGTTTTTACCTATAAAGCCCAGCAGCACCGCCGAGAGCAGCAAGCCAACGCAGACCGTCAGCAGCTTGGGCACGCCGATGGTCTCCGAAAGGCCGTCGGCGGCGGAAAAGGTCAGCACATAGATGACGATCCACGCCACGGCAAACCATATGGGCTCTTTTTCAAACAGTTTTTTCATCGCTGCCGCCTTTCGCAAAAAGTCAGTTGACCATCGCCACCAGCTGCTGCGCGGTGATGGCAAAGGGATAATTCTTCAGCTTGGCAGGATCCTCCAGCAGCTTTTCCGCGCCGCTTTGCAGCAGCTCCTCGGGCAGCTGCGCCGCGCCCAGCAGCTGACGGAGATACCCGCGCAGCGCCGCAGCATCGGCAAAACCTGCCAGTTCAAGCGCCTTCTGTGCGCGGACTTTATCCTCATAGGTGTCCACAAAGCCGCCCAGGAACAGACCCACCGCTCTGCCGTGGGGGATGTTCAGCGTGTAGGTGACGGGGTAGCTCATGCCGTGGGGCAGCGAGGTGCCGGTGTGGGCGATGGCCATACCGGCCAAGAGAGATGCGTGCAGCATCGTTTCGTAGTCGCCCGCCTCCACCGCGTCTGCCAGCAGGCGGTCACGGAACTGCGCCCACAGCTGCAGACCCTCACGGGCATAGATGCTGTTGAGGTCGTTGGCGTTGGTATTGAGATAGCTTTCAAACAGATGACCCAGCGCATCGGTGCAGGTGTTCACCAGACCGTTACGGCTGAGATGGCGCAGATACTTTCCGTCCAGCAGCGCAAGAACGGGGAATATCTTGTGGCTGATGCTGCGCTTGGTCTTATGGGCGTGGCGGGTCAGAATGGCGTAGGGAGTCACCTCCGAACCGGTGCCGCAGGTGGTGGGGATGCACGCCACGGGTAGATGTGGCAGCGCCTTGGTCTCGTACAGCACCGCCTCCGTTTCCTCGGGGTTGGCGGTCATCAGCGCGATGGCCTTGGCGGCATCCATGGGCGAGCCGCCGCCGATGCCGATGAAGAAATCCACGCCCTCTTCCACGGCGATTTTCCGCGCCGCCATCACCGTTTCCACCGAGGGGTTCTCCTCGATAGCGTCAAAAATCACATAGGGGGTCTCGCCCAGCGCCTGCAGCACATCATGCAGCGCGCCGGTGGCTTTGGCGGAGTGCTTGCCGGTGACCAGCATCGCCTTCGTGCCGAGGGCACGCAATTCCGCAGCGTGGTTCACCACGCAGTTTTCCTCGCTGTAAACCTTGGTTGGCATATATAACTGCATCTTTTTCTCCTCTTTTCTTCAGATTTCCGCGATCACGCGGCAGGGGATGCCGGTCATCCCCACGCAGTTGAGGGGATAGGTGTGGGCGGTAAAGCTGCCGCCGTGAGCCAGAATCTCACCCAGATTGCGCAGATTTTCGATGACAAAAACGCCGCGGTCGGCACACAACTGATCGGCAGGTATATGCTCCTTGCCACGGCGGATGCCGGCAAAGTCCACGCCGATGATGGAGATCTTCTTCTCCAGCAGCGCATCGATCAGCGCATCGGACAGTTGGGGATGCTCCTTTTGATAGCGCACCGTGCCGTAGGGCTCGGTCTCGCCGAAAGCGGTGCGAAATGCCACGAACATATCCTGCTCCACCAGCTGCAGCGGCACATCGGCAATATCGATGTCGCGCCCCTCAATGTGTCCCACATCGAACACGATGCCGCGGCGGCAGGTGTAGTCCAGTGGGAACACCTTGTCCATCACATCAAAGTGTGTGCCAAGGTGACCTGCCGGCGCCTTGCTGTCACCGCGCAGCATATCCGGCGTGATGCACAGTGTGATATCCAGTTTCATACCGCACCTCCGTTTTTCTTGTTCTTGCTCCCATTATAGCACGCGCATATGAAAAAAGACAGAGGCAATCGCCTCTGTCTTTCTATTTAATCCTCCCACCACGCGATGGCGCGGACGGGCGCGCCGTCGCTGTCCGCCAGCTTCAGCGGAAAACAGCTGAAATGGAACAAGTCCTCACCGCACAGATGGAGATTTTTCAGATTCTCGATATTGACGATGTCTTTCTCTCTGAACAGCTTCTTATGCCGCGTGAGGTTAGCATCTGCGATGGGGTCGAGGCCGATCACGTCAAAGCCGATGCCCTTATACTCGCCGCGGAGAATATAGTCCAGCACCTCGTCATCCACGCAGGGATAGTCGCCAAAATACGCCTCCGTGCCCCAGCGGCTGTCCCAGCCCGTGCAAAAGAGCAGGAAATCCGCCTGCCGTGCCTTTTCGCCGTAGGGGCGCAGCTGCGCCATAGTGATGGCGTCGCCCTCGCGCAGCGCGCGGCAATCGATCACCAGCGCGCGGCCGATGAACTGCTGCGGCGCAAACTGATCCAGCGTGGTGCCGGTGGCAAAGAGGTGCGCCGGCGGATCCATATGGGTGCCGGTGTGGCTGTACAGCTGCACCAGCGTCTCCTTGAAGCCGTCGGTCTCATAGGTGTTGGCGGTAGTCAGCCGCGGCGGCTCCGTGCCGGGGTAGACCGGCATATGCTCGCAGATGGTGTGGGTCAGGTCGATGACTTTCATACGTTTGCCTCCCTTATGCGCGCGCCCGCTCGGCGACGGTTTTGACGCCGCACCAGTGCAGCCTGCCACCACACGGGGTAGGACACCACCAGCACATAAAACGAGCCCAGCAAAATGAAATGCAGGATCTTGCGGAACACCTCGTCGGGGATGGGGAACGCAAGGCGCGCAGAAAAGGCGACGATCACCACCGCCGCAAAATAGAGGATCAGATTGATTGTTCCCACCGCCATCGGATGCATTCCGCATTCTCCTATGTGTCTTTTTTCTGCATTATACCACAGCCGCGCAACAAAAAATAGGGGCAAAATACCCCTATCTTTCGTTCTTATTGTATCAGCCGATCTTCGCACTTTTGAAGAGAAGTCCGCCCTTGATCAGCAGCAGCAAAAACGCCAGCGCCACCGCGTAAGTCTCGCCTGCCAGCGCCAGCGCCAGAACCGCTGCGATCCCCAGCACGACAGAGCAGACCGTCACCGCCCGCCGAAAGCGCAGCAGCTTGCACTGATGCAGCGCCAGTTTCACCGCACCTGCCGCCACAAGATCGACGAACAGCACCCAATAGACAGTGCCGTGCCGCGCCGTCTTGGCATAGGTAGACAAACTGACGGCATACACATAGCCCTCCACCACCTTGGGATAGAGGGGCAACACGATCAGCAGAAGCGTCATAAGATCCGTCACGGCAAACAGCGTTTCACACAGCCGATGCAGGTTGGCTCTGTTCTCCCGCGCAGCAAGACCGATCAGTTTCTCCCCCGACAGCAGCGCATCCACGCTCACGCCGAAGTACGACGAAATCTCCTTAAGGGAGTCGATACTGGGATACCCTCTGCCCGACTCCCATTTGGACACCGCTGTTCTGGACACATACAGTGCCTCCGCCAGTTCCTCCTGCGTCAAGTCTCTGCTTTTTCGCAGCTGCTGCAGCTTTTCACCCAGTTCCATCCGTACATCCTCCTCAGCGGTTCTTTCCATCACATAATACCACAGCCGCCCGATAGATGCAAAAAAGGCCTCCGCTCAGCAGCGCCGCGCCCACGATGTCGCTGAGCCAATGGACACCCGACACCGCTCTGCCCACCACCATCAGCGCCGTAAAGATCGCTGTCAGCACCTGCACCACCTGCTTCGCCCTGCCGCTTTGCAGTCGGCGATCGACCTGCAGGGCAAGGGTAGGCATCACGCTTAAGGTGAGCAGTGTGGTAGAGGAGGGATAGGATGCCTCCAGCCGCCCGTCTATTAAGATGGGGCGGTAGTTGACGGGGTGCAGCTCAAAGGCAAGATAGGCGGCCATCACAAGCATATAATAGACCCCCAGCGCCAGCAGGTCGGCATCCACTTTCCAAAGGCTTCTGCGCCGCAGCAGCTGTCCAAGTCCCACAGCGCCAAACATCACGCAGACGAAAATCGGCACAAGCCCCAGCCAATCGGTGAGGTAATAGAGCCATAGATGTACTCCCGTCAAGCGGTGAAACCAGCCATTGACCGCGGCAAAGCCCACCGCTGCCCCCGTTTCACCCACGCACGCCACATCCACGCGCTGCACCAGCACTGTCCACACGCCAAACGATATCAGCAGCGCCAAGCCTATCGGTAAAAATCGGTTTTTCATCGTCTGTCCTCCCTTTGTTTGCTGCCATCAACATAACAGCACGCGGCACGAAGGGACAGAGCCGCGCCGTCACAGCCACGACACGATGGGTGTCATCGCCGCGAGTCGTCTATTCAAGACATCTGCGCAGGCGCATCAGCGTCAGACGGTTGCGCACCGCAGGCGAGGCGTCCAGCAGCTGCGCCGCCTTCTCCCCCGCTACCCCAATATCCTCCGGCGCAGCACAGATACCGCCGCGCTCATACAGCGCACGCAATTCCTCCGGCTGCGGCAGCTGCGACAGCACCGCGCAGATCCCCTGCCAGCTTTGCCGCAGCTGCTGTGCGGTCACTGCGGCGGCGCAATCCTGCCGGTTTTCCTCCCGCAGACCTGCCGCCGTCTGTGCCCCGAAGATCGCCTGCAGCTCCCCATCGGAGAAGCCGCGGTAATCCGCAAACTGCTGCGGATCGACGGTGCGCAGCCGCTGATACTCCCCGATGGCAAGCAGCGTACCCACGCCCACCTTTTCCCCGTGCAGCGCATCGGAGCGAACATCCAGCCCCTCCGGCGCCATCTCGATGAGATGGGAGATGTGATGCTCCGCGCCGGAGGCCGGACGGGAGTTGCCCAGCATCTGCATGGCAAGTCCGGACAGCAGCAGCCCGTAGGTCAGCTTTTCATAGGCATCCGCATCCCCAGCGATAATTCCGTCCACGCAATCCACCACCGCCTGCGTGGCCTCCTGCGTCAGCTGGGCAATATGGGGACAGTAGTACTCCCCCGTCAGGAGATGGGCGATCTTCCAATCGCTCAGCGCCACATATTTGCCCACCATATCGCCAAAGCCGGAGCGGGCAAGGCGGAGCGGCGCAGCCTTGATGATATCCACATCCGCCACCACGATTTTCGGCGCCACCGCCGTCAGCGTCCTTTTGCAGCCCTCCCACGTCATCGACGCCACCGAGGAGCAAAAGCCGTCCACGCTGGCAGCGGTGGGGCAGGACACAAAATCGGCGCCGCGCGCATAGGCGCAGTAGCGCACGATGTCGTGGATCGTTCCGGCGCCCACGGCGATGATCGTCTGCGCTTGGGGCGGCAGCTTTTCCAGAAGCAGCGCCACGCCCCGCTCATCGGCGTGCAGCCCCTCCGGCTGCAGCACGATCTCCGCGTCCGCCTGCGGATGTCTGTCCGCCGTGGCAGCGTAGGTGTTTGCATCGTACACCGCCACCGTGAAGCCGCCCAACTCGTGCTGCGCCATCAGTGCGTTCAGCTTGGTCATACAGCCCCGCTCCACCACGGTGTATGCGGTCTGCAGCGTGTGGGTCTTGCCGCAGGCGCAGCGCCCTGCGTACTGTTTGCTGTCAATAATCATTGCTATCCCTCGCTTATCTTCGTGATCCGCCGAGGGTTGACAACCACCCGCAGCGCGGTATAATTATATTGTTCTGCGCGAAAACACGCAAGATATGGCGATATAATCGGAAAACGCGCACGGGAGGGCGGTAAAATGAGCATTACAGACCGGCAGGAACAGATCCTGCATATTTTGAACGAGCGCACCTTTGTCACGGTCAGCGAGCTGGCGCAGCTGACCTACACCTCGCCCTCCAGCATCCGCAGGGATCTGACCCATATGCAAAACAGCGGTCTTGTGCGGCGCTGTCACGGCGGGGTGTCCCTGCCTGCGCCCATCAGCGGCGTTGCCAGCTTTTATGACCGCGCCCACAAAAACACCCACCAGAAGCGGCTGATTGCCAAAAAGGCCGCCGCGCTGCTGCGTGATGGGCAGAGCATTCTGCTGGACAGCTCCAGCACCGCTGCCTTTCTGCTGCCCCACATCGCCAAACACGCCGCCGTCACGGTGTTCACCAACAACCTCTCCACCGCCCTGAGCGCCATCGAGCTGGGCATCGACACCCACTGTCTGGGCGGGCGCTCCATTGGCGGCTCGGCGGTGCTCTCCGGCGTGGAGACCGTCCGCGCACTGGGCGGCATTCGGGCGGATATCGTATTCTTCTCCTCCCAATCCATTGACCGCGACGGCACCATCACCGACTCCACCGAGGAGGAGAATTTTGTGCGAGAGTGTATGCTGCGCGCCGCCAAGACCTCCGTGTTCCTCTGCGACAGCGAAAAATTCGGCGAAAGCGCACTGTACACGCTGTGCCGCCTGAGCGAGGTGGATTACGCCGCCTTTGACAGCGCATATACCGGCGTAACCGGCAACTGCACGCTGCTGTGAGCATAGAAAAAGCAGAGGCGATCTGCCCCTGCTTTTTTCTTCCGCTCAGCCGCCGGCGGGTGGTTTTTGTCATACAACAAACCGCAGCAGAGCTTGCGCCCTGCTGCGGTTTTTCTTAGCCCGCCGCGTCCATCATATTCTCAATAAAGATACCGTAGCCCCGCGTGGGATCGTTCAGCAGCACGTGGGTCACCGCGCCGATGATCTTGCCGTCCTGCAAAATAGGGCTGCCGCTCATTCCCTGCACGATGCCGCCGGTGGTCTCCAGCAGCTGCGGATCGGTGACACGCAGCAGCAGATTGCGGGTGGCGCGGTTCTCCGGATACAGCCGCAGGATTTCCACCGCGTACTCCTGCGTCACATCGCCGCTGACAGTGGCGAGGATGGTGGCCGCGCCGGTGTGGATCTCCCCGTTTTCCGCCACCGGATACGCCTTGGCAGTGGGCACAAAGTCCGCGTCGCTGACCGTACCGAAGATACCGCCGTCGGTATTGGCCTGCAGTGTGCCCACATCACGCTGCACGGAGAAGTCGCCCTTCAGCTCGCCGGGGCTGCCCTCCGCACCCTTGCGCACCGCCTTCACCGTGGTTTCCATAATGCTGCCCGACGCCAAGGGCATCAGCTTTGCCGTGTCCACATCGGTGATGCCGTGACCCAGCGCGCCGTACTGCGCCGTGGCGGGATCGTAGTAGGTCAGTGTCCCCACGCCTGCCATACTGTCCCGAATCCACGCGCCCAGACGGTACACGCCGTCCCCGCAGCGCACCGGTGTGATCTCCTCATGCAGCACAGCGCTGCCCCGCTTGATCTCCAATTGCATAGGCGCTTCGCCGTTTGCCTGCAAAACTGCCTGCAGATGCTCCGTTGACTGGATCTTTTCGTCATTGATCCGGACGATCAGGTCGCCCTCCTTCAAGCCGCAGGTCTTTGCAGGGGAAACGCCGCCATCCAGCTGCGACAGCTCCACCACCAGCACGCCATCGGCAAACAGCTTGATGCCCACCGCCTTGCCCAAGGGGATCAAGGTCTGCTCACCGTCTGCCGCCCACGCAGGCGGGATGCACAAGCCAAGGCACAGCAGTGCGGAGAAAACCGCTGCGGCAAAACGATGCTTTTTGCGCGTTTCATACATCAGATCACCTCTGTTTTTGAAATCGCGTCGTCGACGACAGCATTAATTTGTGCAGTTTTCCGCGCCATTTCCGCGACAATTTTAGGATAGTTTGGGCGCAAAAAAAAGCACCGCAGAGGAAACCTCTGCGGTACTTTCTAATTTTTGTCAATCAAAACTTTTTGCTGAAAATGCTGAGGATATCGTCAAAGGACTTGTCCTCCTCGCTCTTCTCCTCCACGGGCTGCTCCGTCTGCTCCTCCACGGGAGCTTCCTCCGCCTGCTTGCGTGCCAGCACCTCCGCCTTATTCTCCTGCGAGAAGCCGGTGGCGATGACGGTGACGCGGATCTCATCATCCAGCGTTTCGTCGAAGGTGGCGCCGAAGATGGTCAGTGCGTCGGGATGGACAGCCTCCTGCACCAGCGTAGCAGCCTGCTCCACCTCCTCCAGACCGATGTCCATAGAGCCGGTGATGTTGATCAGCACGCCGCGGGCGCCGTCGATGGAAGTCTCCAGCAGGGGGCTGGAAATGGCCATACGGGCCGCCTCCTCCGCCTTGCCCTTGCCGGCTGCACGGCCCACGCCCATATGGGCAAGACCGGCGTCCTTCATCACGGCGGACACATCGGCGAAGTCCAGATTGATAAAGCCGTGGTCACGGATCAGATCGGAGATGCTCTGCACCGCCTGACGCAGCACATCGTCTGCGATCTCAAAGGCGTTGGCCAGCGTGATCTTCTGATCGGTGGCCAGCTTCAGCCGCTCATTGGGGATCACCACAAGGGCGTCCACCTTATCGCGCAGCTCGGCAATGCCGGCCTCCGCCGCGCGCATACGGTTCATACCTTCCCACTTGAAGGGCTTGGTGACCACGCCAACGGTGAGGATGCCCTGCTCACGGGCGATCTCCGCCACAATGGGTGCGCCGCCGGTGCCGGTGCCGCCGCCCATACCGGCTGCCACGAACACCATATCGGTATCTTCCAGCGCCTTGGCGATCTGGGTACGGCTCTCCTCAGCGGACTTCTTGCCCACCTCGGGCTTGGAGCCTGCGCCGCGGCCGCCGGTCAGCTTTTCGCCGATCTGGATCTTATATGCAGCACTGGAGGCGTTAAGCGCCTGCTTGTCCGTGTTGATGGCGACAAAATCCACGCCCTTTACGCCGGAGCGCACCATACGGTTGACCACATTGCTGCCGCCGCCGCCGACGCCCACTACTTTGATATTGACAACATTCTCCGGACCGGTTTCAAATCCAAATGCCATAACGGTTCCTCCTGCTACAAATTGTATGTCAAAGACAGATTATCTGATCGTAACCCCAAGATAGAGTATTTTTTATATTGTATTACGCTTTGCGCCCATCGTCAAGGGCTGCAGCGCGATTTCCTGCGATTAATTTGCCGGAAAAGCACCAGTTTATTCCATAATAAACCGCACTTCTCCATCTTTTGTCAGCTTCAGCGTGCCGCGCTCATTGTTCTCCAGCTTGGCCACCACCGCTGCCAGAAAGTCCAGCTTATAGTCAAAATCCGCATCCCACAAAAATTCCGCATTGAAGCGGTCGAGATAGCGCACGGTGATGACGGAGGGATCCTCCAGATGGATCTCCTGCACATCCGCCAGCATTCCCTTGGCACGCAGCTGCTGCAAAATCGTCAGCAGCTGCTGCCGGGTGGACTCATTGGTTTCGTCGGCTGCGGCCTGCGCCCCCCGCTGGGGCGAAAGCAGCGTCAGCCCCGTGACGGTGAGACAGTCCTCCGCCTCCTCGGCAGCGATGGCATCCACGATCTTACCGCTGCTGCACATGATCCACGCGGTACCCTCCTGCTTCAAAGCAATACCGCAGGTGCATTCGGTGATATGGATGCACAGCGTGTCGGGCAGGCGGCGGTTGATGCGCACCGACTCCACATAGTGCAGCGAATCGGTGATCTTCGCCGCCACGTCGTACTTATTCATAAAAAAGAGGTTGTCGCCCTGCTGCAGACCGCCGGCGTCCACCACCTGCTGGGCGGTATAGCGGCTGTTATTCTCCACCACGATGTGGTCGGCCTTGAAAAATACCGCCAGCGCCGCCGCGATGGCAGCGGTGATCAGGGCAAGGCACAGCATTTTATACAGGAAGCTGAACTGACCCTTCCTGCGTCTGCGTCTGTGTTTGTTTGCACTCTGTCTGCCCATGGCGACCCCTTTCGCTGTCTATGTATCCTCCCGCCGGAGCTCCGCCCCCAATTGGGTCAGATCCCCCACGATGTCCGCGTATCCGCGCTGTATATGGTGGATCGTCCCCACCTGCGTTGTTCCTTCTCCTTGCAGACCTGCCACCACAAGGGCTGCGCCCCCACGCAGATCTGCCGCGTGTACCTGCGCGCCGTGGAGCTGCTCCACGCCGCACACCACCGCCACACGCCCCTCGCACCGGACATCCGCGCCCAATCGGCGCAGCTCCGCCACGTGGCGATAGCGGTTTTCAAACATATTCTCCACAAAAACCGTTGTGCCGCGGCTGCGCAGCAGCGACGCCATCACCACCGCCTGCGCATCCGTAGGAAACCCGGGATAGGGCGCCGTGCGCACCAAGCTGATGCCCCGCAGCTGTCCGTCACTTTGCAGACGGATGCTCTGCCGCTCCAAGGTAATGCGGCAGCCCGCTTGCTGCAGCGCCGCCGTGACGGTGGTGAGATGCTGCGGGCACACCTTTGTCAGGCGGATGTCGCCGCCGGTACCCGCCGCCGCCGACAAGTACGTTGCCGCCACGATGCGGTCTGCCATCACCTGATGGTCGCAGCCGTGCAGCTTTTGCTTGCCCCGCACCGTTACGGTGGAGCTGCCTGCCCCGCGCACCTCGGCGCCCATAGCGCACAGAAAATCCTGCAGATCGCAGATCTCCGGTTCGCGGGCGGCGTTGGACACGGTGGTCACCCCCTCGGCGCAGCAGGCCGCCAAAATGGCATTCTCCGTTGCACCTACGCTGGGCAGTGCCAGCACGATATCCGCGCCGCGCAGCACCGGCGCCGTGCAGTGCAGCACACCGGAGCGCTCTTCAATGGCAGTGCCCAGTGTCTGCAGCGCGGTCAGGTGCAGATCGATGGGGCGCGGTCCCAGCTCACAGCCGCCGGGGTAGGACATCTGCGCCTCGCCGCAGCGCCCTAAAATGGCGCCGAGAAAGATCACCGACGAGCGCATCTTACGCATCAGCCGCTCCGGTATCTCGCAGCGTGTCATCTCCGCCGTATCCACCACCAGGTCCTCGCCCTCCCATTGGGCGCGGCAGCCCAGATGGTGCAGGATCTCGATGGCGGACGCCACATCGCATAGTCGCGGACAGCGCCGGATGCGGCAGGTGTCGCCGCTGAGGATCGTTGCCGCCAGTATGGGCAAGACGCTGTTTTTCGCGCCCTGCACCGCTATTTCGCCGGACAGCTGCCGGCCGCCCGTTACTGTAATCAGGCCGCTCATACCTCTCCGCCTTTCATCGCGTTTTCACGCTATCCTATGCGCAGGACAAGGGGTGAGGTGCATTATTTTCTTACAAAAGTGCCATCACGGTGTCATAGAGGCGCTGCGTGGCATCCTTGACGCCCAGCTCCTCCATACCGCGGCTCATCTGGGCGCGGCGCTCGCCATCACGCAGCACCGCGCTGACCGTATCGTACAGCGCCGCACCGTCGGTCTGCTGCTCCAGCACCACCACGGCGCCGTTGTGCCGCTCCAGAATGCGGGCGTTCTTCTCCTGATGGTTGTTGGTCACATAGGGGGAGGGCACCATCACCGCAGGCTTTCCCAGCGCCGTCAGCTCGCTGACGGTGGAGGCACCTGCGCGGCACAGCACCACATCGGCTGCCGCCATCACCGTGGCCATATCGTGGATGTACTCCCGCACATCCAAGCCGCCGCCATTGGCAAGACCGCGCTGCGCCATATCGCTTTGCATCTTCTCCCAGCCGGAGGAGCCCACGCCGTGGATATGGTGGAAGGGATAGCCCTCAGCCGCCTCCTTGGCGAAGAAGTCCACCATCATTTCGTTCATGGTACTGGCGCCGAGGCTGCCCCAGAAGGACACCAGCAAGGGGCGCTCATCGGTGAGCCCCAGCTTTTCGCGGGCCTGGGCGCGGTCAAGGTCGAAGAAGTCGCCACGCACCGGCGTACCGGTGACCACGATCTTCTCGGGATTTTTATAGTGGGCGCGGCAATCCTCAAAGCCAACCATAATGCGGTCGGCAAAGCTCTCCAGCATTTTGGTGGTGAGACCGGGCACCATATTGGACTCGTGCACCGCGGTGGGGATCTTCAGCTGTGCGGCGCACTTGACGATGGGATAGCTGGCATAGCCGCCGGTGCCCACCACCAGATCCGGCTGAAATTCGCGGATGATGGCCTTGGCACGGGCAGGGGCGACCAGCAGATTTTTCACGCTTCTCAGGTTGTGCACCAGCGACTCCACGCTGATGCGGCGTGAGAAGCCGGATACCTCCACCGCACGGAACTCGTAGCCCGCCTTCTCCACCAGGCTGCGCTCGATGCCGCGGGGCGTGCCCACGAAGAGAATGCGGGTATCCGCGTCCATTTTCTGCATATAACCGGCCAGTGCCAGCGCAGGATTCACGTGTCCTGCCGTACCGCCGCAAGTAAAGATCACATTCATCGTTTTGCCTCCTATGCGTTCCGTGGCGCCGGAATCTGGCGCGAAACACTCAGTACAATGCCCATTTCCACCAGCTGCAGCATCAGCGCTGTGCCGCCGTAGCTGAAGAAGGGCAGGGAGATGCCGGTTGCGGGGATCAAACCCGTCACAACGGCGATGTTCAAAAAGGTCTGCAGGCTGATCTGGGTCATAGCGCCCACCACCAGCAGCGTGCCGAAGCGGTCACGGGCGTGGAGGGCGATCCAGAAGCCGCGGAAGATCATCAGCATAAACACCAGCATAATGATGCACGCGCCCACAAGACCCAGCTCCTCACAGATGATGGCGAAGATGAAGTCGTTATGCTCCTCGGGCAAAAAGAGGAACTTTTGGCGGCTCTTGCCAAAGCCCACGCCCAAAAGACCGCCCGAGCCGATGGAGATCAGGCTCTGCACCATCTGATAGCCGGTTTCCAGTGGATCCAGCCACGGGTTCTTCCACATATTGATGCGCCCTGCGCCGTAGGAGATGATCTCCAGCTCCACCAGCTTCACATAGCCCCACGCCGCGATGCCCACGCCGCCAAAGCCGGCAGCCACCAGCCAGCGGCGCATACCGCCCACCACCATCATCATCACGCCGATGCCGGCGATGAGGATGGTACCGGACAAGTGGGGCTCCAGCATCATCAAAATGGCGAACACCAGCAAAATGATGGCATAGGGCAGCACGCCGGCGCGGAAGTCCTGCATTTTCTCTTTTTTCTTGGAGATGCTGTCGGCGAAGTAGACGATCACCGCCAGCTTGGCGATCTCCGAGGGCTGGAAGGTCAGCACACCCTCAATACCCAGCCAGCGGGTGGCGTTGTTGATGGTGATGCCCACGCCGGGGATAATGACCAGTATCAGCAGAAACAGCGCAACGCCCAGCAGCGGCTGTGCCGCGCCGCGGAAGCGCTGGTAGTTCAGCTTACCGACCACCAGCATACCCACCAGCCCCATAGCCGCCCAAAGCGCCTGACGCTTCACATAGTGGGTGGCGTCGCCGGTTTCATAGTAGGCGGAGGGAAAGCTGGCCGAAAACAGCATCACCAGACCGATACCCGTCAACAGCAGCACCAGCAGCAGAAACGGCAGGTCCATAGGACCCTTGGCGGCCTCACGGCTTTTGCGCTCCGTCTCGCGGCGCTTTTGGTCGCGCACCTCGTTGACGGTATAATCCTCGTACATCACGGTCAGTCCCTCCTTTCCCTTGGATTCGTAATCAGCGTGCTTACACGGCGAAGCGGTGCATCACGCCCAGAAATGCCAGCACACAGAAGATAGCGCTGACGGTGGAGAACACCGCCACCACCTTCTTTTCATTCCAGCCGCACATCTCAAAGTGATGGTGCAGCGGCGCCATCTTGAAAATGCGCTTGCCGTGGGTCAGCTTGAAATAGCCCACCTGCAGAATATCGGACATCGTTTCGCAGATGTACACGATGCCCACCAAAATCAGCACCAGCGGCATATCGTAGGCAAAGGCCAGTGCCGCCACCGCGCCGCCCAAAAAGAGGGAGCCGGTATCGCCCATAAACACCTTGGCAGGATAGTGGTTGTAGATGAGGAATGCCGCCAAGCCGCCCACCATAGCGCCGCCGAACACGCCCAGCTGCTCGTACTGACCCCAGTAGCCGCCCAGCACCGCGAAGAACAGCGCCACGGGAATGGTCACGCTGGTGGCAAGGCCGTCCAGACCGTCGGTGATGTTGACGGAGTTCACCGTGCCCACGATGACGAAGGCGGCGAAGATGAGGTACGCCACCCAAGGCATCACGATGCTCTTATTGAGGAAGGGCACATACAGATTGGGGCTGAGGAGTCCCTCAAAGCGCATCAGGCACAAAAAGGCGATGGCAGCCGCCAGCTGCAGCACAAACTTCTGGATGGCGGTCAGACCCGTATTCTGCTTATACTTCACCTTCTGATAGTCATCGATATAGCCGATGACGCCGAAGACCATAGCAAAGACATAGACATACAGATGGGTATAGTCCCCCTGCAGCATCAGCGGCCAGCCCACAATGAGGATGGTGATGCCGATGCCGATGATGAACATCAAGCCGCCCATAGTGGGGGTGCCCTGCTTGGTCATATGCCAGGTAGGGCCGATCTCCTTGATGCTCTGTCCCGCCTTCAGCCGGACCAGTGCTGGAATCAGCAGCTTGCCGGCCACTGCCGAGATCACCAGAGCGATAATTGCCGCCAGAATGATTTTCATAGTTGTTTCTCCTCTCACCGCGTTGCGCGGTCATCTTTGGTGGTAGCTTTCTATTGGGGGAGCGGATCGCGCAGATACTCTGCCACCACTTCCCGCTCGTCAAGGTGGAGCTTTTGGTGCCCCACCTCCTGATAGTCCTCGTGACCCTTGCCGCACAGCACGATCACATCGTCTTTTTCTCCGTGATCCAGCGCCCAGCGGATGGCCTCCGTGCGGTTTTCGATCACCTGATACGCTGCGCCGTCCATCCCCTGCACAATGTCGGCGATGATGTCCATAGGCCGCTCGGTGCGGGGGTTATCGGTGGTGACCACCGAAAAATCGGCGAGCCTCGCGGCGATCTCGCCCATCTGCGGCCGCTTGGTACGGTCGCGGTCGCCGCCGCAGCCAAACAGCGCCACGGTGCGCCCCTTGGCAAAGCCCTTCACCGCGCGCAGTACATTCTCCAGCGCGTCCGGCGTGTGGGCATAGTCGATCAGCACCGTGTAGGGCTTATGGGGGGTGGGTACCACCTCCATCCGCCCCTTGGCGCCGCGATGAAAGCACAGCGTTTGGGCACAAGCCGACAGCGGCACGCCCAGATTGTGGCACACTGCCATAGCGGCAAGGGCGTTATAGACGGTGAATCTGCCGGGGATCGGCACGCGCACCGCCTGCGCTTCCTGCTCCGTCTGCGCCGTAAAGCGCACGCCGTCACTTGTCAAAATAACATCCTTCGCCGTCAGCTCCGCCGCGGCAAAGCCGTAGGAATAGCGGCGGCAGGTGCTGCTTTGCAGCAGCCGCTGCGCCCACGGATCGTCTTTATTATACACGGCAAGGTCGCAGCTTGCAAACAGCCGCGCCTTGGCATCGCAGTATGCCTCCATGGTGTGGTGGTAGTCCAGATGGTCCTGCGTCAGATTGGTGAACAGTGCCGCGGCAAAGCGGATGCCGTACACCCGATCCATCGCCAGTGCATGGGAGGACACCTCCATCACCGCGTGGGTGCAGCCCCCGTCCGCCATCTGCCGCAGCAGCTGATGCAGGCGGTAGGGGTCGGGAGTGGTACGCTCGGTGGGCAGAGGGCGGTCGCCCACCCAGTTGCAGATGGTGCCGATCAAGCCCACCTTGGCGCCGTATTGCTCCTCCAAGATCCGCTTGATGAGATAGGTGGAGGTGGTTTTTCCGTTGGTTCCGGTGACGCCCACCAGCGTCAGCTCTTTTGCGGGGTGGTCGAACCAGTTGGCGGACAGCACCGCCAGTGCGCGGCGGCAGGAGTCCGCCACCGCGTGGGGGATCGTCTTTTGCAGGCTGTGCCGGCAAAGAATGCACGCAGCGCCCTTCGCCAGCGCTTCGGTGATGAAGCACTCGCCATCCTCCGTTTCGCCGGTGATGGCAACGAACAGCTCACCCGGGCGCGTGGTGCGGGAGTCACAGCTGATGCCGGTAATCTCCAGCTCCCCGTCTGCACAGACAGACACAATGGGCGCGCCGCGGAGCAGATCCTTTAATTTCAAAAAACAAGTACCCCTTTCCTTCCGGTTAGTCGGTCACTGCAATGTCGCCCAGCTGGGCGGTGATGACGGTTCCGGCCGGTACCTGCGCGCCTACGCTCTCGGATTGGGTCAGCACGCGGATGGTGCCGCCGGTGGCGCCGGTGGCGCCGGAGAAGCGCAGGAGGAGTCCTGCATTGGTTGCTGCAATATTGGCCTCGGCAGGCGTTTTGCCCACCAGAGCGGGCACGGAGCAGAGTGTATCCGGCTTCTCCTCGCCTGCGTAGAGGATCACCGTGGATTTACCCGGGATCACAACGCCGCCGGCGGGGGTCTGGTCGGTTACAGTATCGCCGTCGCCCACGATTTTATAACTGAAGCCCTTGTTTTCAAGGCGGTTGATGGCCTCGCTGACACTCATATCCGTCACATAGGGCACGGTGGTCTCCGCGCCCATCAGCTCGTCGGCGGAATAGGTGGGATCAATGCCCAGATAGGGTAGGATCTCGGCAAGGATGGCGCCGGCGGCAGGCGCCGCCATAGCACCGCCCGAGGGGTTGGTGCCGGTATTGCGGGAGGGAGTATCCAGTGCGATGAGCACCATCACCTCCGGATCGTCCACGGGCGCCACGCAGGCAAAGGACACCACCACATCGCCGGTCTTGCCCTTATCGGCCGTGCCGGTCTTGCCGCCGATGCGGTAGCCGGTGACCTGCGCGTTGCTGCCGGTACCCTCCGCCACCACGTATTCCAGACACTCACGCACCATAGCGGAGGTCTCCTCGCTGATGACCTGCCGCACCGGCGTATTGTCGTGCTGATACAGCACCGTACCGTCATCGCCCACGATCTGCTCCACCACATAGGGCTCGTAGAGATAGCCGCCGTTGACGCAGGCCGCCTGAGCGGCAATGAGGGCGATGGGGGTGATATTGAAGTTCTGTCCAAAGGAGTAGCAGGCCAGATCCAGCTCGGTGAAGATGCTCTCGTCGATGAAGATGCCGGTGGCCTCGCCATCCAGATCCACACCGGAGCCGCCCATCAGGCCGAAGGCCTCCATATAGTCGTAAAACTTCTCCGTACCCAGCCCCAAGCCGTAGGAGATGAAGGCGGGGTTGCAGGAGTTGCCCACGGTCTCGATCAGCGTCTGTCCCCGATGGTGACCGGAGCAGCTGATGCTCTGCCCCATAACGGTGGTACTGCCGCTGCAGTAGAAGGTGGAGTTCTCGTTGACCACACCCTCCTCCAGCGCTGCCGCCAGTGTCAGGATCTTGAAGGTGGAGCCGGGCTCATAGGTATCGTTCAGCGCCTTGTTGCGCCACTGCTTGAGCTGCATCTCCGCCAAGGAGGCACTTCCGTTCTCCACGGCGGCGGACAGCTTACTGTCGCGGATGGTGGAGGCGCTGTTGAGGTCATAGTTGGGATAGGACGCCATACCCAGTATCGCGCCGGTATTGACGTTCAGCACGATGCCCACGCCGCCGTTTGCCACATCGTAGCGGTGGACGATCTCCTCCAGATTCTTCTCCAGATAGTACTGCACCGTGGTATCCAGTGTCAGCACCAGATCGTGTCCGTTCTCCGCATCGTAATACTTTTCATAGGCATAGAGCATATCGTTGCCGGCGTTGTCGCGGGCGGTGATCACCAGACCCGTCTGCCCCTCCAGCTCCTGCTCATAGCGGGCTTCCAAGCCGTACAGACCCGTATTCTCATCGCCCACAAAGCCCACGATGTGGGAGGCAAGTGTGCCGTAGGGATAGTAGCGCTTGGCGTCGGTGACCAGATAGACGCCGCGCACCTCGTATTCGTTGAGGAATTCGCGGACCTGATTGGCAACAGCCTCCTCGGCTCGCAGCTTCAGCACCTCGTACTGGGAGTAGGTGCGCTCCATCTTCTGATAGATGCTCTCCTCGCTGATCTGCAGGATCTCCGCCAGCTTCTGGGCCAGCAGCTCCCGCGTCCACTTGATCTCCTTCTCCCCCTTCTGCGCCAGCTCCAGTTCCTCAGCCAGCTCCAGCGGTGAGAGGAACACGGTTTCGGCGGTGGCGGAGATGGACAGAATGTTGCCGCCGCGGTCATAGATGGTGCCGCGGGAGGCGGTCACCTCGGTGCTGCGGGTCTGCTGATCCAGCGCCTGGGTCTGCAGCTCCTCGTGGCGGAGGATCTGCAGCTCATAGAGCTTGGTAAACAGCAGCACAAATACGCCAACGCTCATCACCAGCATCAGAACGAAGGTTCTGGTGTGGATGACGCGGTTGACGCGGCGGATCTCTTCGGATTTGCGGTTGGGTTGATTGGGCACAGTTGTTCCTCCTGCGTTGCGCTTGCGGCTCTTTCGTGGCAGGATCTCCCTTTTTTCGAAACAGCCGGAATGTCAAGCAAGGAGCAAGAAGTCACCTTCTTACTCCTTGCGCATGTTCACTATATGGGGCAGCTTACTGGAAATATTCCACCACGGCGCCGACGCCGTCCTCCACCGAGGCGAAGAACTTGTCCAGCACACCGTCCTTGCCGGCGGCATACACCACCGCCTTGTCCGGTCCGCCCAGCTCCACATACTCGATCTGACCGGCGGAGGGCTTGCTCATGCCAAGGCTCTCGGCGGCTTCCTTCACCGCTGCCATCTCAAAGGTCTGCTCATATTTTGTCAGCAGTGCCACATGCTCGTCGTTCAGCTGTCCCATCTCGTTCTTCATCTCCGTTACGGAGTTGGAGATCTGGGTCAGCTGCACATAGCCCATCAGCAGCACCACCACCAGTGCCGTCAGCACGGCAATGCCGCCCAGCAGCATAGGGGACAGCTGCACCTTGGGCTTTGCCGCCGCCTTGCGGCGACGGGCTTCCTCCTGCCGGCGCTGCACCTCGTGCATCTGACCGGCTTCTTCCAGTTGGCGCTCTTTGACCAGCGCGTCCAGATCATACGCAAGGCTGCCATATACGCCGCTTACCGGCTTTTTTCTCTGTTCCGCCATGGTCACGAGCTCCTTTCTTAATAGTAGGTTGGCTTTACAGCTTTTCCGCCACGCGCAGTTTGGCGCTGCGGGCGCGGTGATTGTATTCCAGCTCCGCAGCCGTGGATACGATGGGCTTGCGGGTGATCAGCTTCATTTTCGGCTTCTTGCCGCACACGCACACCGGAAATTCCGGCGGGCAGGTACAGCCCGTTGCCAGACGCTGCATACTTTTCTTGATGATCCGGTCCTCCAGCGAGTGGAAGGTGATCACCGCCAGACGCCCCGTGGGGTTCAGCCGCTCCGCAGCCGCCTCCATCATGGGCTCCAGCTCGTCCAGCTCGCCGTTGACGGCGATACGGATGGCCTGAAAGCTGCGCTTGGCGGGATGCTGCTTTTCACGCAGCGCCGCGTTGGGCATCGCCTGCCGGATCA
Organism: Oscillospiraceae bacterium; assembly: GCA_017937195.1. GTDB lineage: Bacteria > Bacillota > Clostridia > Oscillospirales > Oscillospiraceae > Vescimonas. Next base: position 37,517 of record JAGBEA010000049.1, read on the forward strand.
GCTCCGTCAGCTGTGCGGTGGTCTCAATGGGTGCCGCCTCACGGCTGCGCACGATGTGCTTTGCGATCAGCGGGGCATAGCGCTCCTCGCCATACTCAAAGAGGATGCGGCGCAGCTCCTCATAGCTCCACGAATTGACCACATCATAGGCCGTCAGCGCGGCGGTGCGATCCATGCGCATATCCAGCGGCGCATCGTGCATATAGGAAAAGCCGCGCTGGGCGTCATCCAGCTGAGGCGAGGACACGCCCAAGTCAAAGAGCATACCGTCGATCTTATCGATGCCCAGCTCATCTAAAATACTGTGAATGGCGCTGAAATTGCTGTGCACCAGCGTGACGCGGTCTGCAAACTCCTTCAGCCGCTCCGTAGCCGCCTCCAGCGCCGTCTCGTCCCGATCCACGCCGATCAGCCGCCCCTTGCCGCTCAGGCGGCGGGCGATCTCCAGCGAATGTCCGGCGCGGCCCAGCGTGCCGTCCAGATAGATGCCGTCGGGCTTGATATCCAAGGCCTCCAGACATTCGTCCAGCAGCACCGGCTTATGTCCGTAGGACTGATCTTCCACTGCGTTACGGTCAAATGCCATGGCTTACAGCCCCATTTCTTCCATCGCCTGCTCCACATCACCGGAGGCAAAGGCTTCCGTTTCCAGCTCGTTCCAGCGCTGTGCGTTCCAGATCTCCACGCGGTCAAAGCTGCCGATGACGATAACTTCCTTCTCCAGCGCGGCGTACTGGCGCAGCTTGGCAGGGATCAGGATACGGCCCTGCCCGTCCGGCTCACAGTCGGCGGCGTTGGCGAACATGGGGCGCAGCTTCTTGACCTCGCTGTAGCTCAGTTCCTTCAGCCGCTCCATAAAGGCGTTCCAGCTCTCATCGGAAAACACGGACAGACAGTGATCCTGCCCGATGGTCACATGATAGGTCTCCCCCAGCGACTCTCGCAGCTTTGCAGGGATGAACAGACGTCCCTTGGCGTCAATATTGTACGGGTACTGACCGGTCATTCCTGCACCTCCTTTGCGTGTGGGGTCGGTCATCCGGCGGGAAACCGTGGGCTTACTCCCCACTTTTGGGGGCACTACCCCCACAATTCCCCACCTATGGGACGAGTATATCGCATTTCCAAATGGATTGCAAGGAATTTTTTCGTTCCGTTTCTCCGCTTTTGGCGACATTTTCCACCGTTTTTCCATCTTTTTCCCCTAATTGCGAAACATCTGTTCTATGGCGAAAAAGCAAAAAAGAAGAGCGGACACAACATCTTGTGTCCGCTCTTCAAAAAGAACCACAATATAGTCCTGCGATGGTTTTTTACCTCACATCAGGCAAATCACCGCAGGTAATTTTGCACAAACGGTGTGGAAAAATTTCGTCAATTTTCCACGGACTCATTTTCGGCGTTACCGCCGCGCAGCTGCTCCTTCTGCGCCTGCATCTTCTCGGCAGAGGCGGCGCGGAAGCGGATGCGGGACTCCTTCACCTCGTCCAGCGCGGCCTGAATGGCCTCCTCGGTGCGGCGCAGGGCGTCCTCGGTGTAGCTGTTGGCCACTTGGGTCAGCTCCTGCGCGCGGGACTCGGCGCGGCGGATGATGTCGGCGCTCTTGGCGCGGGCCTGCTGCAGGATCTCGCTTTCGGAGACGATAGTCTTGGCGTCCAGCTCCGCCTGACGCAGCATCTTCTCCACTTCCTTCTTGGCGCTGGCGATATACTCGTCGCGGGCGCGGATCAGCTCCTGCGCCTTCTTGACCTCCAGCGGCAGCTTGGCACGGATCTCATCCAGCAGATCCAGTGCCTCATCGCGGTTGATGGCGCACTTGTCGCTGCTGAAGGCTACATTCTTTGCCTCGTCGATCGTGTTGTACAGCATATCCAGTAAGCGCTGAACATCCTTTTCTCCCATAGTAAAAGCCCAATCCTTTCTGTTATTTCACCCATAGCAGACGCCTTTGCGCGCCGCTCTTTGTCACTTGTTTTCCGCCTGCTTTTTCAGCTCCTCCGCCACCGGTGCCGGCACATACTTGTCCAGCGGCTGACCGTAGCGGATCATTTCACGGGCCATCGTGGAGCTGAAATGCTGATATTCGGCGCTGGCCGGCAGAAATACCGTCTCCAGTTCGGGGTAGATCCCCTTGTTGATGGCGGCCATCTGATACTCCTGATCGAAATCGGTGGCGTTGCGCAGACCCTTGACAAGGATCGCAGCGCCCTTTTCACGGGCATAGTCCGCCAGCAGCCCGCTCCACAGTTCCGCCTCCACATTGGGAAGATCTGCAACAGAGCGGCTGATCTGCTCCATCCGCTGCTGGGCAGTGAACATAGGGTTCTTCTTCTCGCAGTTGACCATCACGCAGACATAGACCTTGTCAAAGCAAGCGGCCGCGCGGCGAATGATATCCAGATGTCCCAGTGTAATGGGGTCAAAACTACCGGGATAGACAGCGATTTTCATATCCGCTCACTCCTCATTTCCGTCACGGTGATAGATGGTCAGCCGGATCTTGCCGTAGCGGTACTCCCGATACAGCCGATACGGCGCCTGAGCAGGCGGCAATTCCTTATCTGCCGCGCTCTCTGCTACAATTATACCATGTGCGCGGCAAATGTCAAACGCCATAATGCGTTCAAGTGCCTGCTCCAGCAGATCCGAGGCGTAGGGCGGGTCAAGGAAGATCAGATCGAACTTCTCGCCGCTTTGCAGATACGCCAGCGCATCGCCTGCGTGGACGCGGGCATTCTCCGCCAGATCGCACACCTGCAGATTCTCACGGATCAGCCGCAGCGCGTCGGGACGCTTTTCCACAAACACCGCCGATGCCGCGCCGCGGCTCAGCGCCTCGATGCCCAGCTGACCGGTGCCGGCGAACAGATCCAGCACGCGCCGCCCCTCGATATCGAATTGGATCACCGAGAACAGACCCTCCTTCACCTTATCGGTGGTAGGGCGGGTGTCCATTCCCTGCAGCTCCTTTAACCGTCTGCCTCTGGCAGACCCAGTGATCACTCTCATAGCTTATGCACGGGGGTCGAAGCGCTCAAAAATCACCAGATTTCCGTCGCGCTCGGCGTCCTCCATCTCCTCTTTCGTTGTAATGGTCCAGTTGACCTCCTGCACGCCGAATACCTTGCGGCACCAGCGCAGATTGGCGTTGTGCCGGTCGCAGAAGCGGTAGGCGATAAAATCGGGGCAGGTCAGAAAATTCATCAGCAGATGATCGAGAATAAACAGCGTCAGCTTGCTGTGCCTGCCGCCGTCGCCGTGGCGCATAAAGGACTGGGACAGCTGCCCGCGGCAGATCTCGGGGCGGTGCTTGCGCAGCCACATCAGGCAGCGGGGGTCAAAGGACTCGATGCAGTAGCTGACACGGTAGCGGTCCAGCACCTCACAGGCGGCCTTGGCCAGCGCGGCGTGGTTGCCCCGCTCCGCCTTCAGCTCCACGATCAACGGCGTCTTGCCCTCAAAGAGCGCCAGCACCTCCTCCAGCAGCGGGATATGCTCCTCGGTGCCCTCCAAGCGGTACTGCCCCAGCTCCTCGGCTGTCAGGTCCTCCACCAGCACATCCGCCCCTGCGGTGCGCAGGAGGCTGGCGTCGTGGATCACCGCCAGACGCCCATCCCGCATCAGATGCACATCCAGCTCCGCGCCGAACTTGTGGTCGATGGCGCGGCGAAAGGCTGCCATGGAGTTCTCCGGAATGTGGGGCTTATCGTGATAGCCGCGGTGTGCGTAGCGATAAAGGCGCAGGATTTTCCAGTGGGGATGCCCTCTGCGGCACAGCAGCATCAGGCTGTACAGCTCAAAAAGAACTACTATAATAAGTAAAACAAGCAATATCTTGAGCAAAATCAATCCTCCGTGCCTTCCAAGGCATCCAGACCCTTCTTGGCCTCGGGCTTGCTGTCGCCGTGACGCACCTGACGCATGGTCACGAATGCCAGCGCCACAAACACGGTGGCATAGGGGAACAGCACCGTCATGCCCAGCTGATCCATCAGCATACCCGACAGCATAGGCGTTGCCACCTGCGCCGCCATGGAGGCGGTGTAGTAAAAGCCGGTGTACTTGCCCACATTGCCGCCGGAGCACAGCTCCACCACCATGGGGAAGGAGTTGACATTGATGGTTGCCCACGCCACGCCTGCCAGCGCGAAGAGGGCGTTCATAATCACAGTGGGGCTGCCGGCGCGCATAAACGAGGCGGCAGCAAAGGCGGTGGTCAGCATCACAACGCCTGCCATAATGGTCTTTTTGCGGCCCACCTTGGACGCCACCATACCTACCGGCAGATACGCCACGATGGCGGCGGCCTGCGCGATGATGAGGGTCAGGTTGTAGTCCTTGTGCAGGATGTTGCTGGCGTAGACGGAGTACTTGCTGGTCACGGCGTTGTAGCCAAAGAACCACAGCACGATACTCAAAAGGATGAACAGCAGCGAGCGCTTCTCCTCCTCCGTCAGCTTGCGCTCGGGCACCTTTTCGCCCTCTGCGCTCTCCTCCTCGATGCCGAGGCGGATGCTCTCGGCCTGCATCTCGGCCGCCCACTCCTTCTCCTGCACCGTCAGCAGGAAAACCACCAGCGCCGTCAGCATAATGGCGGCAATGACGGAGAAGAAGCCGGTGTAGCTCATCAGCGAGTTCTTCACCGCCGCCGTGGCGAACACCATACCCAGCACCAGCACCAGAATGCCGCCTGCGCTGCCCATCAGGTTGATGATGGCATTGGCCTTACTGCGCAGCGGCTTGACGGTCACATCGGGCATCAGCGCCACCGCGGGGGAGCGGAACATGGCCATCGCCACCAGCACCACCAACAGCAGCAGCACGAAGAATATCAGCGTGGAGGGACTCTCCGCCGTCACCTGCCATGCGTAGGCCTGACGGGCAGGCACCACATAGGCGGTGTAGTCGCTGTTGGTGGTCTCCTTGCCGCTTGCGTCCACCGTCTTGCTGCGGATGGCAGCAAACTCATCGGCGGTAAACTTCTCGCTCAGCACGAATTTCTCGCCGTTGGGGGCGATGAGCTGTGCATCCTTCTGGGAGTCGTAGATGACCTGCAGCGCCGCAGGCTCATCGATGGCGGACACCTTGGAGATGTTGCGCAGCTGCGCGCCGTCCACGAAGGAAAGGGCAATCAGCGCCACGGCGGCAATCAGCGTACCCACCACGATAAAGGGGGTGCGGCGGCCGCGCTTGCCGCTGTGCTTGTCGGATATAGCACCGAACAGCGGCAGCAGGAACAGCGCCAGAATGTTGTCCGCCGCCATAATGATACCCGACCAGCCCTGCGACATACCGAACTTGTTGGTCAGAATCAGCGGGATGGTGTTGTCATAGGCCTGCCAGAAGGCGCTGATGAGGAAGAAGGCAAAGCCGACTAAAATCGTGCGCTTGTAGTTCAGTTTCATTTGTTCTCCTCCAGTCTGCGATACAGCTCGCGGATGTGGGTCATCACCCAAGTGGGATGGATGTTATACTCGTCAATATCGCTCTCCACGCCCTCGCCGGACAGCACGAACACGGTGTCGATGCCGGCGTTGACGCCGCTGGCGATGTCGGTGTAGAGCCGGTCGCCCACCATCACCGCCTGCTCCGCTGTAAAGCCGGTGCGCTGCAGCGCCAGATACACCATCTCCGGCTGGGGCTTGCCGATGACCTTGGGGCGACGGCCGGTGGCGCGGTGCAGCATCTCGCACACGCTGCCGCAGTCCGGCACGCTGCCGTACCAGGTGGGGCAGACCCAATCGGGGTTGGTGGCAACGAACTCCACGCCGCGGTTGAGTAGGATGCAGGCATCCTCTAATTTTTGGAACGTCAGCTCCGTGTCAAAGCCGCACAGCAGCACCTCCACATCGTCCTCCCGCTCGGTGGTGATGGGGATGCCCGCCTCCTGCAGCTGCGCGCAGAACGAGCGCGTACCGAACACATAGCACTTCTTCCCTGCCAGATGCTCCTTCAAATAGGCGATGGTGGCGTCCACCGAGGTGAGGAAATCCTCCCGCGTGGTCTCGATGCCCAAACGCTGCATCTTGGCGATGTAGTCCTCCACACCCTTGGAGGAGTTGTTGGTCAAAAAGAGGCTCTTTCCGCCGATTTTCTTCACATAGTCCAAAAACTCCGGCACCTTGTCAAAGAGCGTTTCGCTCAAATAAATGGTGCCGTCCATATCCAGCAGAAACAGCCGCTTGTCCTTCAATTCAGCCATTTTTCCGCACCTCCCGTGCGTCATAGTAATACAGTGTGAATTATATCACACTCCCCCTTTGATTGGCAAGCGGAAAGCGCTGCCATCCACCGCGTTGCATTTGGATGCCATATATGGTATTGGAACTGAAATTGGTATTGGTACTGGTATTGGTATTGGAATTGGTATTGGTATTGGCATCGTTTGCATGCATTTGCATCGGGAGTTGGTTTGCGCGTAAAAACCCCTTCACTATATGGGGCGAAATCGGCAAAAGTTGTACAGTTTTGTGCAACAAGGGGAAAGTTTTTTGAAAACGGGCAAAAGCCGCCGCGGCGCGCAGACTGAGTAAAAATTCCCCATATTCATCCCCTTACCCTTGACCCCCTCCCCCGCGATATTGTATAATCGTTGCATAAAAAGGAGGGTGGAACTATGTTCAACGAACTTTTCTGGATGGCTGCCGCTGATGCGGCGCAGGGGGCTGGAGAAACAACCGGCTCATTTGGACAAGGTGCTGTATATATTGGTCTCATTATTCTTCTGTCCTATTACCTTTACCGAAGAAAGCACCCTAAAAAAGCACGCCCCTCAAGAGAGACAAAAAAACTGCGAAAAACTGAACAGAGCCAACTCGAAGCCCAATTTGGTGCGCTTCCATATCACGCATATGACTTATCACACTGTGGCGGTCTTTCTCTCCCCGATTGCGCAGAGTGCAACGCATATTGCAACCCCGGCACTTTGCTTATCGTCGACGGAAAACAGCAATTCGCCATCCCAACCAATCGCATACTTACTGTCAAATTAGAAACGGAAACCGATATACAAAAAGAAACGCATGTAACGACATTTTACAAATGGGTAGAAAATAAGCCCAGAACATTTACAACAGTTACTAAAAGATATTACTTGACCATTAATTATATCAAGAAAAACGGACAAGTGGGCTATATTTACTTACAAACTCCGGCGGACAACAGAGAAGCCACTGAATTCGCAAAAAACTGCGCCCCGTATTGCAACGGCACAGTTGTCAAAACCGAACTATAACCCCCAAAGAGGCGGCGCGAGATTCGCGCCGCCTCTTTCTATGTGTTATCACGGCTGATGGGTCTGCGGTGCAGCAGCGCCTTCAGCTTTTTGCCGTCAAAGGGAATCAGCGGATAGAGATATCCCTTGCCCACCAGTGGCTTGGTGGTTGCCACCAGCACCAGTATCCCCACGACGCCCAGTGCAAAGCCCACCCAATCCAGCGCCCAAATCAAGACAAGCAGCGCCATTCGGCACAGCTTGCTGGCATAGCCCATCTCATAGCTGTGCTGGGCGTAGTTGGCGATGGCTACGAATGCCATATACACCAGCACCTCCGGCACCAGCCACCGCGAGCGCACCGCAAAGTCGCCTAAAATCAGCGCGCCCAGCATACTGAAGGAATTGCTCAGCGCGTTGGGTGTGTTCAGCGATGCCAGCTTCAGCAGATCCACGATCAGCTCCACCAGTAATAGCTGCACGATGAGCGGCACATAGTACTCGTCCTGAATCAGCAGAAAGCGGAGATTTTCGTGGAGCCGCGGTGGGTCTTTCACCAGCAGATACCACAGCGGCGTCACAAACACCGTCAGCAGCAGCACCGCAAGGCGCACCAGCTGCAGATAGCTGCCCACCAAGGGCGGAAAGTAGTAGTCGTTGATCTCCTCGCTGAAGCGCAGCAGGGTGGTGGGCAAAATCATCACCGCCGGCGTGTTGTCCACCATCACCAGCACATCGCCCTCCATCACGCAGGCGGTGGCCACATCGGGGCGCTCGGTGTAGCGCACCTTGGGGAAGGGGTTGTACCACTGGCGCGGCGCGATGGACTCGGCGATGCTCTCCTGACTCATGGCAACAGACCGCACATCGATTGCCTGCAGCTTGCGCCGCAGCTCCTCCACCAACTGGGGGTCGGCCTCCCCCTCCATATAGCACAGCGCCACATCGGTCTGTGACCGTCCGCCCACCGCCAGATGCTCCAGCGTCAGCTGGGGCGAGCGGATGCGGCGGCGCAGCAGCGCGGCGTTTTTCATAATGTTCTCCACAAAGCCGTCGTGGCTGCCACGCAGCACCTTGCTGGTGTCCGGCTCCTCGATGGAGCGCAGGGGAAACTGCTTGGCCTCCATCACCGCGCCGCCGCCGTAGCCCTCGATGATGAGCAGCGTCTTGCCGGAGAATACCGCCGTCACCGCCTTGTCCATATCCTGCTCCACCTTAGAGTCGCAGGCGGTGACATAGCGCTCCACAAAGTCCTGCAGCGTTTTCACATCCTGCAGCGATGGCACCGTCATCCACGCCGCAAGCATCCGCTCCAGCATAGCGTCCTGCGCATAGCCGTTGACCACCCACAGCTTGGCGCGCCGCGTGCCGATGCGCAGCGTGCGCCCCACAATGTCGAAGCTGCGCCCCACGCCCAGCTGCGTGTCCAGATATGCTGCCTGCTTGTCAAATTCCGTTGCCATACGCACCCTCCGCACCCATTTTGCGTTAGTATGCCGCATTTGGGGGCGGATATGCAAAAAAAAGACGGAGCGAATGCCCCGTCTTTTCACTTGATATTGCCGCAAAGGCTGTCCACATACTGCCGCAGCTCCTCGGCAGAGTGCAGCTGCCGCGTGCCGTCCACGAACTTCTCCCGCTCCTCGGGGGAAAGTCCGTTAAAGTAGTTCAGCGCCACGGGATTTTTCGCCAGCATCATACTCACACCCGTGGGCAGCTCCGTCCAGAAATTTTCTGCCACTGTTATCACCTCGCCCACAGTATGCGCCGCAGGCACGGGGCTTATACCAGCTTTTCAAAGTAGAAGAAGGTGTCATCCTCCCCCGTTTTGCGCATACAGCCCGACAGCATCTTGTAGGAGGCGATGTTTTCCTTATAGCACTTGGCCACCACCCGCGTCAGCCGCATTTTGTACAGTGCCCACTTGGCCACCGCCGCGAAGGCCTCCGCGCCGTAACCGTGACCGGCGTACTGCGGTGCGATGCGTGCGCCCAGCTCCGCGCCGCCGCGCCAATCGAAGCGGTACAGCACCGCCTCACCGATACACTTTCCGTCCAGCCGGATGGCAAAATTGACGGCGCGCCGTGCAGCGAAATCCTGCCGCGCCACATCGAGGAAATAGTCCTCCGTCAGCTCACCGTAGAGGTCCTGCCGATAGTCATAGCCCCACCAGCGGTTGCGCTCGTCATCAAGGCAGATGGCGTTATAGGCGGTCTTGTCCCCCTCTTCAAAGGCGGAGAGGGTCAGCCGCTCCGTCTCCAGCGTGGGGATCTCCTGCAGCAGATCCGCCTCACAGCCGATGTCCATACGGGTCTTGCCCGCCAGCTCCGCCGGCAGATACTGCAGCTTGGAGGTGCGCAAACCGGGGTCACTGGCATCGTCCTGCCGGTTGAGCCAGTACACGTCCTTGCCAAAATGGGCGGCAAAGGATTGCACCATGGCAGGATACGCGCCGGAGTAGGAGTACAGCGCCTTTTCGATGTGCACCTGCAGTGTATCGCCGCAGCGCTCGCCCAAGCTCAGCGCCACCAGCCGCCCCTCCACCAGCAATCCGCCGGCGCAGAACCAGCCGCGGTCCAGCAGACCGAACATCTCCTTGGCATAGCCCAGCTCGCGGCGGGCATTGGCGTTGTCCCCCTTGCGGAACTCGGCGCCGTAGTCCTGCCAGAACCGGTCGATCAACTCGCTGTCCGCCGCCGTCAGCACCACGAATCGGGCATCCGGCGCGATTTTGCGGAATTTGTTGATGTGGTTGCGCTGCCCGCTGTAGCGGCGTCCGGCAAAGGTGGCCAGATCCTCGGCGCGGTAGAGATAGTCGCGCCACGCCCGCTCCGTGCGGAGGGAGGCATAGGGATAGCGCTGCAGCAGCTGCTCCCGCTTCTCCTGCGGCACCAGTGACCAGATCAGGCGGTGCCCCGTCTCGGTACACCACTCCTCCACCAGACGCAGCGCCGTATCCTCGTCGCCGCCCTCGCCCACCACGGGGTAGTCGAACACGCACTCATCGCCGATGCAGCAGCGCACGATCAAACAGCCGGCAGCAATGGCGAACTGCGCCTTGAGATAGCTGTGCCACATCAGCTTCACGCCGACGGAGTATTCGCACAGCCGATAGGTGCATTTTTCGTAATATTCTCTGATTTCCGCCGCCGTCTGCGGCGTAATGGGTCGAAATTCCAGCATATTAGCTCCTTGGTAGTTTGGTTCTCCTATTATACTCCCCCCATCTTTTTCTGACAACCCCTCCAGCCCCTAACAATTTTTTCGTCTTGCTTCAACTTATTTTTTAGTATTCCTAAAAAATTTTAAGAAAAACTATTGATTCCTGCGGCGGAATGCGGTACACTGTGTGTAATAGCTCACATAAACATTTCTTATACCCCATTTTTCGCAAGCTACATCGGTTGAATCGTAATAAGGAGGATGCAGATATGCGTATTTTGATCACCGACGGTATGGATCGCGCTGCCATTGCGCAGCTTCAGGCATTGGGTCACGAGGTGGTAGAGCAGTTTTATGAACCGGACGCGCTGGGCGCGGCGCTGCGTGATTTTGACGCGGTGGTGGTGCGTTCCAAAACGAAGGTCCGGCAAAAGCACATTGACGAGGCGCTGGGCGGTCGGCTGAAGCTGATCATCCGCGGCGGCGTGGGTGTGGACAACATCGATGTAGCCTACGCTGAGGAGAAGGGCATCGCCGTGCGCAACACCCCCTGCGCCTCCTCGGAGTCGGTGGCAGAGATGGCGCTGGCGCTGATGTTCGCCTGCTCGCGCTATGTGTCCATCGCCGGTCACACCATGCGCGAGGGCAAGTGGGAGAAGAAGGCCTACGGCAAGGGCGTGGAGCTGCAGGGCAAGACGCTGGGCATCATCGGCACCGGCCGCATCGGTCTGAAGCTGGCCAGTGTGGCAAGCGCCATCGGTATGAAGGTCATCGCCTACAGCCGCACCCACAAGCCGGAAACCGGTCTGGAGTTCGTGTCCTTTGAGGAGCTGCTGCAGCGCGCCGATTTCATCAGCCTCCACACCCCCGCCATTCTGGGCAGACCCCTCATTGGCGCGGAGGAGATCGCCAAGATGAAGGACGGCGTCATCATCGTCAACACCTCCCGCGGCGCCAACATCGACGAGGGCGCGCTGCTGGAGGCGCTCAACAGCGGCAAGGTACGCGGTGCAGGTCTGGATGTGTTCGTCGACGAGCCTACCGCCAATCTTGCATTGGTCAGCCATCCCAATGTGGCCTGCACGCCCCATATCGGTGCCGCCACCGGTGAAGCGCAAAAGCGCATCGGCGCGGAAGTGGTGGAGATCATCTCCGCATTCTAAAGTAAAATCCACAGGCATCCCCCAAAAAGATTTTCTCTGTCTCCTTGGGGGATGCCTTCTTACAAGTATAAGAGCCTTCGGCGCTGTAGACTCTTTTCTTTATGGTTTGAACAGCAGCAACTCTTCGCCGCTTTTTCCGTAGACAATTCCGTTTTCGTACACAGCCACCTCGCCAAAGGTGTAGATATCTATAAAATACCCATCCGGAACCACTGTTTCGTATCGTTTTTGCCCATAGGCAAAAGAATACTTCTGCGCCGCGTCATCACTGTTATCGCCGAAGATCACCAACAAAGCCGGCGGACATTCCTCCAGCTTCTCCCGGTAATAGTCGTTGACCCAATTGACATTGGAAGACGAAAATCCAAGGTGTTTCAACCGTGTACCACCCAGCCGCTGCTGAAAATGGGTCAAGAACAAATGCCCGTTGTCACCGTTTTCCCAGCAGACATAAACCTGCCCGTCCTGCTCTTTCACAAGCTTCACGGAGACCTGCTCCACCGCTATCTCCTGCTGCTGCGCCAATATGCGGCGCAGCGCCGTTTCACTGCCGTCATACTCGTGCAGTCCACGCAGTTCCCGTGCCGCCCAAGACAGCCCAAACACGATCACACCTGCCAATACCGCTTTCCAAAGCCAGCTGAATAATTTCTGCGATCCCATAGTACCCCTCTCTTACAGCGTACTCGTTTACAGTTTCCTTCTCAAAACTCCGTCCCTTGGTATCATCTTTACTGCTTCTCAAGCATATCTGCCGCTTTTCCCTGCGCCATCCGCGCCTTGACCGCCTGACCCGTGGGGGTGGCAGCCAGACCGCCCAGCGCCGTTTCCCGCAGCTCCATAGGCATACGGCGGCCTACCTCGCCCATGGCGTCCACTACCTCGTCCACGCCGATACGGCTCTCGATGCCTGCCAGTGCCATATCCGCCGCGCTGACGGCGTTCATGGCGCCGATCACATTACGCTTGACGCACGGGACCTCCACCAAGCCTGCCACGGGGTCGCACACAAGACCCATCAGGTTTTTCAGCGTGATAGACACCGCGTGGGCGATGGCGCGGGCATTGCCGCCCCGCAGCGCCACCAGTGCGCCTGCCGCCATGGCGGAAGCCGTGCCGATCTCCGCCTGACAGCCGCCGGATGCGCCGGCGATGGACGCGCGGTGGGCGATCACCGCACCGATACCGCTGGCCACATATAAGGCCTCCAGCACCTGCTGCTGGCTCAGCTCCTCGCGGTAGTACAGCGGCAGCAGCACCGCCGGCAGCACGCCGCAGGCACCTGCCGTGGGTGCCGCCACGATGCGGCGCATACACGCGTTGGACTCAGCCATGCTCAGTGCCTCGGCGATCACCTCGCCCACATAGTCGCCGGCCAGATTCTTACCCCGCAGGTTGTACTGCCGCATCTTCAATCCGTCACCGCCCACCAGACCGCTGACGCTGCGCCGCGTGCCGGTATAGCTGTCCGCCGCCTCCTGCATGGCGCTCCAGATGGTCAGCATCTGCGCCATGGACTCGTGGCGGCTCACCTGCCGCTCCTCGGTGTCGTCCTCCAGCACCACTTCCCAGAACAGCTTTCCCGTTTTCTCGGACTCGTCAACGATCCACTGTATCGAACGAAGCATTCTCCTCTTCCTCCTTGTCGTAGTAGGTCACGGACAAAATGCCGCTGATGCGCCGCAGCGTGTCCACCTGCAGCGGGCGCAGATGCTGGTCGGTCTCGATGACCATCAGCGCATCGCCGCCCCGCTTGTGGCGGCAAAGGCTCATATTGGCCACATTGATGCGCATCCGGCTCAGCTGACCGGTCACCGCCGCCACCGCGCCGTACTCGTCCTGATTGCGGATCAGCAGCGTATTGTAGCTGCCGGTGAAATTCACCGCGATGCCATCCAGCTGCGTCACCACGATCCGTCCGCCGCCCAGCGATGCCGCCTGCATTTGCAGCTGCTTGCCGCTGCCGTCCCACACCTCCAGCAAGGCGGTGTTGGGGTGGGCGTCCCGCAGCTCCACCGTGTCGATTTCGTAGTCCAGACCCACCTTCTCCGCCTCATCGAAAGCGAAGGGGATGCGCAGGTCATCCGGTTTCATCCCCAGAAGACCGCCCACCAGCGCCCTATCGGTGCCGTGTCCGGCGCCGGTCTCGGCAAAGGAGCCGTGGAGGTGGATCCGCGCCTTCACCGGCTGGCTGCCCAGCAGCGCACGGGCCATCTGTCCGATCCGCGCCGCGCCTGCCGTGTGGGAGCTGGAGGGTCCCACCATAATGGGTCCTAAAATGTCGAAAATATCCATCAAACCGCCTCTTTCCTGCCGTATTGCTGTTTGTTTCATTATCCCATATTCCCCACGCGCTGTCAAATCATCCGTTGCAAAAAGAAAAGACCCGATCATCACGATCGGGTCTTTTACTGTCATTTCACAGCCACATCACTGGATGCCGGCGATGTTTTTCGCCAGCTTCTTCTTGCCCTCAATGTCGCCCTGCCGCGCGATCATGATGCGCTGCGCCTGAGGCGAGCCTGCGCCGTGCATAGACTCGGTGCGGTAACCCACCGCCGCCGCGCCAAGGCACATATTCTCCAAAAAGCGCAGCACGCGCTGGCGTTCCTCGGCGCTGACACCCTCGCGGGTGGCAAAATACTTGCGGCAGATCTCGCCGATGGTCTCCCCCTCTCTGCCCACCGGCAGATCGGACTCAAAGTCCTTCTGGCTGGGCATCGTCACCATCAGTCCGCCGGCGATATCCTCCGCCAGACGCACGATCTCATAGGGGAAGCGGGTCACATTCTGCTTGCACACATTGGCCAGCAGCAGATCGATCTGATAGTTGCCCGCCTTTGTAGGACAGCCCTCGCAGGAGCAGGCGATGCCGCAGGAGTAGAGGGTCTCGTTGAGATGGGTCATCTCGATCAGCTTGTCCTTGACGGCGCTTGCCTTCTCCACGCCGTTATACTCGGCAGCCAGCGCCGCCGCGCCGATCACCACATCGCCCACGCCCACCTTGCAGCCGCCGTAGCTCTGGCGGTGATAGCCGGCAAAGCGCTCCACCATCATACCGGCGAACTGATACTCGCCGTTGAGGAAGATGTACTCATTGGGGATGAACACGTGATCCAGCACCACCAGTGCCTCCTGACCGCCGAACTTGGCGTTGCCCACATCGATGCTGCAGCCCTCCTCCAGCTTGCGGGTGTCGCAGCTCTGGCGGCCGTAGATCATATAAAGACCCTCGGCATCGCTGGGGCAGGCAAAGGATACCGCCCAGTCCGCGTCCTTCTCGCCCATGGAGATGGTGGGCATAAACAGATGCCAGTGGCTGTTGACAGAGCCGGTCTGGTGGCACTTTGCGCCGCATACCACGATGCCGTCGGCGCGGCGCTCCACCACGTGGACATACATATCCGGATCGCTCTGCTGATGGGGCGCCTTGGAGCGGTCGCCCTTGGGGTCGGTCATAGCGCCATCCACCGTCAGATCCTCGTCCTGCACCATAATGAGGAACTTTTTGAAGTTCTCGTGATAGCCGGTGCCGCAGGCCTCGTCGATCTCATAGGTGGTGGAATAGACGGCGTTGAAGGCATCCATACCCACGCAGCGCTGGAAGCAGGAAGCGGTCTTCTGTCCCATCAGGCGCTGCATCTTCACCTTCTTCACCAGATCCTCCGTGGACTGATGGAGATGGGCAAAGCGGTTGATCTTCCGCCCCGTGAGATTGGAGGTGGCAGTCATCAGGTCCTCGTACTGGGGATCCTGCGCTAAGGCATAGGTCATAGCCACGCAGTTGATGCTGGGACGGATCATAGGGTGATCCACCCAGTTGTCGATCTTCTCGCCGAACATATATACGCGGGTATTCAGCTTGCGCAGGCTGTCAATATACTCCTTGGCGGTCATCATATCGGTGTCCTCCTCATTTTGAATCTTATCTGCATTTTAACAGACATTTTCCCCCTTGACTACACTTTTTCGCAAAAAAGGACGGTCTCCCGCAGGAAACCGTCCTTTTCATCCGCATTATTCCACGCAGACGGTGCCGTCAGCCTTAATGGTGACGGTCATATCGTCCTTGACGTAGCTGAGGAACTCCTCACCCAGACTGTCCACAACGGGCATCTCGGCGCCCTCCAGCCACACGGAGGCCAGAATGGAGCCTGCCGCTGCCAGCGAGTCGATGGGGTTGGAGAACAGCAGGCACGCCGGCTGACGCCCCATGGAGCAGGCACAGTACAGCACCAGACCGCCGGTGGTGGAGCCGATGGTCTGGGGCAGGCACAGCGCCTTGCCCGCCATCTGCTTGCCGTAGAGATCGGGGTTATTCTGATCGCCGCAGGTGGCCTTCTTATCGCCGAACTGCAGCGCCTTCTGGAAGGATGCCAGTGTATTCAGACCGCCGTGGGAGACCAGCGCGGGAGCGGTCACGGTACCGGGGGTCACAACACGTCCTTTGAACTCTCTCATACCGATTTACACTCCTTTCGTGATCTTCTCGAGGATCTCAGCCTCGGTATAGTAGCGGGCGGTGGTATAGGTGCGCAGCTTGTTGGAGCAGGTGATGACGGGCATCGGGCCGCACAGTGGGTTATTCATATACATCAGTGGGCAGATGCTGCTGAGTACCACGCCGGTGGCCTTCAGCCGTGCAGCCAGCTCCGTCTTTTCAAACTCCTTCTTCACCGCAGGCGCGGTGGTGAACACGGTGGGCACGGTGACCTTGGCGTTGCCGGAGGTCTTCAGCCCCTCCTCCACCGCCACCGTCCAGTCCTTCAGCTGCTGCATGGAGAGGTGGGGGCAGCCCACGAAGCACAGCTTGGGCTTGGCGTCGGGATTCTTCCAGATGACGGGGTAGCTGTCCTTGACACGCTGCAGCTCGGCGTCATCGATCACATAGACCTTGGCGTCCTCACGCACCAGCGCGCGACCCAGCTCCTTGGCCTCGGGGGTCAGATCCTCAATGTGGTACAGACCCACAGCGCCGTTGGAGGCGGTAGCGGCGCCGAAATCCTTCAGATAGGCGCAGTTTTCATCGTTCAGCTCGCTGCCCAGCCACTGATTCATGCCGGTGACAAAGGGCACATCCTCCATCACCTTCATACCGATGGCGCTGCCCAGCAGCTGCGCCTCCGGCTTTTTTGTGGTCTTGACTTCCACGATCCAGCTGGCCTTGCGGCCCTCATCGGTCAAAAGGCCGAAGTGGGGCACAAAACCGGCGATGGAGCCCATAATATCCATAATGCCGCTGTTGCGGTTGCAGCGGGCGCCCAGCACGGAGTTGGCGTACACCACGGCGGAGGACTCCGCCCAGCTCAAAACCTCGCCCTTCTTGGGCTTGTTGCCCATCTGGTCAAGATAGCAGGCGCAGGAGAAGGCGTCGGCGTCCATCAAACCCAGCTTCTTCAGCTGCTCTTCATAGAAATCCTGCTTGGAATACATAAACTTGTTGAACACGAAGTTCTGCAGGAAATTGGCAGGCACATTCTTGTCCAGCGGACGGGGGTCCACGGAGAACTGCTGCTGGGAGATGGCACCGGCCTCGATCAGCTGATCCATCAGCTCATACACGGGGCCCAGCGCCTTCAGGCCGAAGGAGGTCACCAGATGGTTATACTCCGAGGTCACCGGCACCATCTTGTCCGCGCCGAACACCTCGCCGTACATCACCAGCGTCTTCATGACCTTGGCCATGGTCTCGCCTTTTGCGCCGTCCAGAATCCCCTGCTGTTCGGGGGTCAAATAGATCATAGTTCGTTCCTCCTCAGATCTTCATACACACATCCCACGCGCGCCAGATCACGCTGCGCAGGTTGCCCACCTTATCGGCATCGCCCACCACATAGACATAAGAGCCCTTGGTGGCCAGAGGCGCGCTCTTGTAGCCGGTGGAGAGGATCACATTGTCGGCGGGGATCTTAAACTGCTGACCGTCCTTGCCGGACACCACCACGCCGTCATCCTCGATGGCGCACAGACGGGTCTCCAGATGGACGGGCACTTTATTGGCATTGAAGAAGTCGCGCAGGAAGCTGGAGTTGGCAAGGCACACACCCTTGACGGCGATCAGATCGTCCAGCATCTCCACGATGACCGGCTTCTTGCCCTGCAGATACAGCTCATAGGCGATCTCGCAGCCGGTGAGTCCGCCGCCCACGATCACCACATTCTCGCCCACCTCGGGCTTGTTACGCAGGAAGTCCACCGCCTGAATGCCCTTGTCGATGCCGGGTACGGGGATACGGTTGGGGGTGGCGCCGGTGGCTACGATCACGGCGTTAGCCGGCAGCTCACTGACATCCTTGACCTCGGTGTTCAGCTTGACGGTGATGTTGGGATACTTGGTCAGCTCACGCTTGTACCACGCGATCAGGTCACGGTCCTTCTCCTTGAAGGAGGGGGCAGCGGCAGCGATGAACACGCCGCCCAGCTCGCCGGACTTCTCGTAGATGGTGACCTTGTGACCGCGCTGTGCCAGCACCAGAGCCGACTCCATACCGCCGATACCGCCGCCCACGACAGCCACGTTCTTGGATACGTGGGAGGGCTTGATGTAGTACTTCCCGGACTGCATGGTGCGGGGGTTCAGGGCGCAGCGGGCAAGACCGCGGGTGTCGCCGAAGTCCTGATTGTTGGCGTGACCCTTGGAGGAGGCAAAGTTGAAGCAGCCGCTGTGGCAGCAGATGCAGGGCTTGATGTCCTCGATGCGGTCCTCGATCAGCTTGGTGACCCACTCGGGATCGGTGAGGAACTGGCGGGCAACGCCCACGCCGTCGATCTTACCCTCTGCCACCGCCTTGGCGCCCACATCCGGCTCCATACGGCCGGCGCACACCACGGGAATATCCACAAACTGCTTGATGTGGGACACATCCTCCAGATTGCAGTTCTGGGGCATATACATAGGCGGATGCGCCCAGTACCAGGAGTCATAGGTGCCGTTATCGGCGTTGAGCATATCGTAGCCGGCATCCTGCAGATACTTGGCGGCCTTCTCGGACTCCGCCATATCGCGGCCGATCTCGGTGTAGACCTCGCCGGGCACGGCGCCCACGCGGAAGTCCTTCACCTTGGACTCCACGCTGTAGCGCAGCGACACGGGGAAATCCTCGCCGCAGGCTTCCTTGATCGCCTTCACCACCTCAACGGGGAAGCGATAGCGGTTTTCAAAGCTGCCGCCGTACTCATCGGTGCGCTTGTTGGTATACTTCAGGGTAAACTGATCCAGCAGATAGCCCTCGTGCACCGCGTGGACCTCCACGCCGTCCACGCCCGCCTTCTTGCACAGCGCCGCCGTCTTGGCGAAGGCCTCGATGATCTCGTGGATCTGCTTGATGGTCATCTCGGGGGTGGTGATCTCCGGATCCCAGCGGGCAGGCAGCTCACTGGGGCTGGCCAGCTGATAGCTGGTGTCCAGCACCGGCTTGACGATGGCGCGCAGCACCTTGTTCTTGTGCAGCGGCGCGATGTGGTCGGTGATGGCCCAGGAGCGGCCCATACCGGCGGTCAGCTGCACAAACAGCTTGGCGCCGGTCTTATGGATCTCGTCCATAAACAGCTTCAGCTCGTCGAACATCTTCTCATTCTGCCACAGCCAGCGACCCCAGATGGTGTCGCGCAGCGGGGCGATACCGGGGATGATGAGACCCACATTGTTCTTGGCGCGCTCCATGAAGAAGGCAGCCGCCTCCTTGTCGAACTTGCAGCCCGTCAGCTCCATCCAGCCGAACAGCGACGTGCCGCCCATAGGACACAGCACAATGCGGTTTTTGATCTCCACATTGCCCACCTTCCACGGGGTAAATAAGGCTTCGTACTTGGCATCCATAATGATCCGCTCCTTTTCTTGCTTTGTTGCCGGATTTTCATCCGGAAATGTCTGTTTACTCGTCACCTTTCAGTATAAAACGCGCCCCGATGCTTGTCAAGGATTTGACAAACGCCGGAGCGCGATGCGATTATGAACGATAGCTTGTGAAGCCAAGATCGGTAAAGGAATATTTCAGCTGTTCCACCGCAAGGAACTCCTTCAGGCACTCCAGCGTCTCACAAACACCTTTCCGGCTTGTTTCCATAAAATCGTTTTGTTCCTCAGTCGAGCCGATGTACTCCGAACACTGCAGCGGATAGTTCTTTGTAAATTCCGCCGCCGTGATCGTTCCCTTTGCCTCATAAAGAGGGATGCCGCTGTCGCGGTAGTAATACGAGGAGATGTAGCGATACTCTCCCGTGTGGGTTTGGGGCACGAGCAAATAAAAATTAATACTGAATGTATCGTCTATCCCTCTGTGCAGGCAAAACTCCACCGTATCCGTATCGCCCCAGTAATAGAGGGAAAAATCATCCGCGCCGTTTCCACCGTAGTAATCGGCAGGCATGGAATAATAACAGTAGTCTCCGTTAAGCCCTCCGTTTTGCACCACGAAATTCTTCAGATAGCCGTATATGTCCTTTTCACCGTCCACCTTGTCGCCCACAACCGGCAGATCAGGATCTGCACTGCCGCGATCCCTTACGCCGCCTGCCAGCAGCCAGATCCCTGCCAGCAGCACAGCCGCGGCAATCACGCAAATCAGGATGAGCCCCATATGCCCTCTCTTTTTGCCGGCATCCGTCACCGGAGCCGCCGGCGTGTCTGCCGCTTCGCTCTCATCCGCTGCCAGCAAATCGTCAGTGGACACATGAAACAGTTTTGCCAATGCGAGGATATTATCCAAAGACGGTTGGGTCTGACCGGTCTCCCACAAGCTGATGCTTTGTCTTGTCACCTTCAGTTTTTCTGCCAACTCATCCTGAGACATATAGTTCGCTTTCCTATACTTCCTGATGTTTTCGCTTAACAAAAAAAACACTCCCTTTCTCGCCCGATTATAGCATGCTGCGCCTTTGCACACAACAAAATGTGTTTTGCATATCGTCAAGCAGCGCTTGCTTTTTCGAAAAAGGGCGTATTTGCCGCATTTTCCGCCGCGTCTTCAAATTCTCGCCAGCGAGGCGTTCTTATAGGCCTCATCCTCGGTCACCTCTTTGATGACCCTGATCTGCTCAGGAAATACCACCTGCGCGTTTTCATCGCTCAGCTCGATCTCCGCAATGGCCTTGTCCTGCCAGAAGGGATAGACATCGATCTCAAAATACTGATTTTCATAGATCAGGCAGTATCGGGTCTTGCGGATCTGCCTTTGGTGGTGTCCGCCTCCATCAAAAGCTTCAGGTACTCCGCCTGCCGAACAGTCCCCGCTTTTGCGGCGCCGCAGCCTCCGCTTCGGCGAGCTTCTCCTGCCGCAGCTGCTCGTGATATGCCCTCTGGTGGGCTTTCACCTTGTTCAGCGCAAAGCCATAGGCCTCCTCCTGCGTCAAAAAGCCGTGCTTTCCGCCCCGGGACACCACGCAGGAGATATGCTGGGCGTGGTCGATCAGCGCCACGATCTCGCCGGTTCCCGCCACGATATAGGCAGCGCCGCTGGGCAGATAGCAGCATTCGTACTGCTCATAGGGGTCTTTTCCGCTGACCTCGCGCAGCTGCGCCAGCAGTTCAAGCTCGGTAAGGGCTTCATACGGCACGCTGTGGGTCTCCGGCTTGGGGCGCAGCTCCAAAAACCGCTCCACGCCGTTATATAAGCCGTGCTCCACCAGCATCAGCCACAGCTCCTCATCGTCAAGCGTCCGCTTATTTTCATACGGGTCGCGGGAAAGGGTGGCAGAGAATTCCCCCTGCCAGAACTGATCCTTCTCGGGATCGTAGAATATATGGATCGGCGGCTGGCCCTTCACTATCCCAATCAATCTCTCACCCATCGTGTATTCCTCCCGTTCATTGGTCTCTTGCGCTATTGTATCATATTTCCGGAAAATTGGAAAGAAACTCCCCTCACAGCGGGATCCTGTCATTCTTATAAAGCGTGATCAGCACATTTTCCTCCGAGAAAATATAGATATATCCACGGTGGATCAGCACGATTTTCCCGTCGTGCCGCTGCTCGATCTCACGCGCCATTGCAGCCGCGCTTTTTTTGATCTGCCGTGCGCTCCTGCCATATTGATACGCCTCTCTCGCCGCCGCATCCATCTTCCGGAAATCCGTGATGCCCAACCGCTCCCGCATCCGCTCCCGCGCGTGATCGGTCAGTGCGATGGGATACCGGCACGGGTCGCAAAACCCGTCTGCCCGCAAACCGTGTTCATCATAACAGCGATTATACTGCCCCTTTGCGTTCTTCCCGGAGGTGTTGTAGCCTTGGCGATTATAGCCGCTGCGGTCGTAGCCATAACGGTCATAGCCATAGCGGTCATACCCGCTGCGGTCGTAGCCATAGCGGTTATAGCCACAGCGGTCATATCCGCTGCGGTCGTAGCCCCAATAGTCAAAGCCTTGGTCATCATATTTCGTTCCGTTGCGGTGTATCCTGCGCCGGTTAAAGCCATTTTTGTCATACTTATCCTTCCGCAGCACCAGCGCAAGGATCACGAACAGCAGCAGAAGAAGAATGATGGCAGCGGCAAAGAATCCAACGATCCAGTATCCCATAAAACCCCTCTTTTCTTCTTCCAGTATACCATACCGTCCGTTGGTTGGAAACAAAAAAAGAGCAAGTCTTACGACTTACTCTTTTTTCTGGAGGTGACACCCGGATTTGAACCGGGGAATGAAGGTTTTGCAGACCTTTGCCTTACCACTTGGCTATGTCACCGTATATGAGAAACGGAGCTTTCGCTCCGATTCTCAGTTTGTGGAGCGGGCGACGAGGCTCGAACTCGCTACCTCGACCTTGGCAAGGTCGCGCTCTACCAGATGAGCTACGCCCGCAAATGGTGCCTCCGGTCGGAGTCGAACCAACGACACGCGGATTTTCAGTCCGCTGCTCTACCAACTGAGCTACAGAGGCAAATATGGCGACCGAGAAGGGGCTCGAACCCTCGACCTCCAGCGTGACAGGCTGGCGTTCTAACCAACTGAACTACTCGGCCAAATTGGTGGGAACAACTGGACTCGAACCAGTGACCCCCTGCTTGTAAGGCAGGTGCTCTAACCAGCTGAGCTATGCTCCCGTCCTTGCCGCTCTCGCGAACGGCAAGGGTTATTATACTAAACGGAAACAATTCTGTCAACAGCTAATTTCAATTTTTTTCAACTTTTTTTCGCCGTGATGACTCACTGCTTTTTCAGACCCTCGATCATCGTCTGCAGTTCCTCACCGGAGAAATCGTACACCGCGTCGCAGAACTGACAGGTCAGCTGGCACGAGCCCTGCTCGCGCAGAATGCCCTCCAGCTCCTCGACGCCCAGCGAAATCAGCGCACGCTCCACGCGGTCGCGGCTGCAGTAGCACTTATACTCCACGGGTGTGGTTTCCAGAATCTGCAGCTCAAAATCGGACATCACCGTGCGCAGCAGATGCTCCGGATCGGGATCCTTGTCGAGAATGGCGGACACACTGCCGGCCGCCATAATGCCGCCCTCCACCTTGATGATGGTATCCTCATCGGCACCGGGCAGCAGCTGGATGAGATAGCCGCCGGCGGCGCGCACGCTCTGGTCGCGATCCACCAGCACACCCAGACCGCAGGCGGTGGGGATCTGCTCAGACTCCACATAGTAAGCCGCCACATCCTCGGCGATCTCGCCGCCCAGCAGGTCGATGGTGCCCACATAGGGCTCCTTCATCTGCAGGTCCTTGATGACGGTCATCGTACCCTCGCAGCCCACAGCCGCGCCCACATTCAGCTTGCCGTCTTCGCGCAGCGGCAGGTCCACGGCGGGGTTGGTCACATAGCCGCGCACATTGCCGTCGGGATCGGCCACGGCCAGCACCGTGCCCAGAGGGCCGCCGCCCTTGATCTGCAGTGTGACGCTGGCGCCTTTGCCCTTGAGGGCGTTGCCCATCATGGATGCCGCCGCCAGCGTGCGCCCCAGCGCCGCCGTGCCCACGGGCAGTGTCTGATGGATCTGACGGGCGCGCTCTGTCAGCTCGCGGCTGCAGATGGCCGCTGCCTGCACCATACCGTCACTGGAAATTGCTCTTACGATTCTATCACGCATTGTTTTACCCTCTTATTATGAATTGATACGCCGTACACCGGAGTTAATCAGCATGGAAACCACCAGCATCACAAGTCCCATCACGTGGACAGCCGCCACCTCATAGCGGATCGCCCAAAGGACGATGCCGGCCACCAGCGCCAGCAGATAGCCTATGCCCTCCAGCACCAGCGACATTTTGCGAAAGCCCGTCAGCTCCGCCCACTGCCAGCCGTTTTGTTTCCACAGATACGCTCCGTGCAGCAGCGGCAGCAGCGACAGCGCCGCCAAGCCCAAAAAACCAGTATACATACAAACTCCTTACTTTCTCACGCAGGCAAAATAGATCCGCTGCTCCCCCTCGGCGGGGCGGCGCAGCTTCATATCGCCGTAGGTACGGATATCGGTAAAGCCCGCCTCCTGCAGCCACGCTGTCAGCTCCTCCACCGTATAGGCGCGCTCCCTGTGGATCTCCAGTGAGCGCTCCCAGCTGCCATCGTCGGTCAGCTGAAACAGATCCATATAGTAGGTGCAGATGCCGCGGTGGAACTCGGGCCGCCACACGCAGTAGCTGTCCTCCGTTTCATCCAGAAACACCTGCCCGTCCAGTGCGCGCAGCTTCTCCACCGTGTTGATGTCGAAGATCAGCACGCCGCCGGGCGCGATAAACAGCCGCAGCCTCTCAAAGGTGCGGCGCACATCCTTGGGGGCGGTCAGGTAGTTTAGGCTGTCCAGACAGCAGATGGCGGCATCCACCGTGCCGTACAGATCCAGCTTGGGCATGGATTGGTGCAGGAAAATGGGAGCGATCCCCTCTACCTCATAGCTTTTGCCCATTGCAGCCGCCAGCATCTCCTCGGAGGCATCCACTCCGATCAGCTCATAGCCGCGATTGGCGAGGATGCAGGTCATGGTCCCCGTTCCGCAGGCCAGATCCAGCACCGTTTTCACCGGAATCCGGCTGCGGCGCAGCAGCTTTTCCAGATAGTCCGCCCGCTTTTCGTAGCCCACATCGCCGGTCAGCGCATCGTAATTGGCCGCCAGCGCACCGTAGCAATCCATCACTGCTCCTGCTCCTTCATCCGCTCCAGCACGCACTCATAGCCGCCGGCGCCGTTGAGCAGCGAGCGGTTCACGCGGCTGATAGTGGCGCTGGAGGCGCCGGTCTTCTCCAAAATCTCGCTGTAGATCATACCCTCGTCCAGCTGCACCGCCACCTCAGAGCGCTGTTCCATAGAGCGCAGCTCGGAGATGGTGCACAGATCCTGAAAGAAGTTATAGCACTCCTCCTCGGTTTTCAGCAGCAAAATCGCCTGATACAGACGGTCACTCTTCGCCTTGGTGGCGATCTTGGATTTTGCACTTCTTGCCATGGTGATCCCTCCATGTTCTATGTTTTTTCCGTTGCCGGGCTGATCGCATCTCGTACTTTTATATTTTATCACTTTATTTCGCGAAAGTAAACCGTCTTTTGAAATTTTCTTTTTCATCGGCGCGTATACTGTCAATGATGCCGCCATGAAAGGAGCAAGCCTATGCCCGACCCACTGCGCCTGCAGCCCTATATCGCCGACTCCACCCTCTGCGTGGATGAGATCCCGCTGCTGACTCTGGACGCTCTCCTGCCCCATTGGGAGGATCAGCACAGCCGCCGCTTCAACCGCTATTACCGCGCCCTTGCCGACGCCTTTGACCGTGCCTGCCGCATCCAACTGCTGCCGCAGGCGGAGGCACTCTACCGGCAGGCGCTGACCGACGCCGCGCCGCTGCCCCAATGGCACGCCGTACTGCGCGCCCGATTCACATACCGCACCGACTCCCTTGTCAGCCTCTGCACCGACACGGTCCTCACCGGTACGCCCTACCGGCAGATTTTCCGACGCGGTGACACGTGGGAGCTGCACCACGGTCTGCCGCTGGCGCTGCCGGACTTTTTCCCGCCCCGCGCCCCCTATCGCCGCCGAATGCTGCGCGATGCCGAGGCGCAGATCGAAGCGGAGCAGGCCCAGGGCATCTCCCTCTACCACGCGGATCACCCGCAGCTGCTGCGCCGGTATTTCCACCCACACCGGTTCTATCTCACGGAGGAGGGGCTGTGCTTTTTCTACCCCGCCTGCACCATCGCCCCTGCCGCTGAGGGCATCCCCACCTTCTGCCTGCCCTACGATGCCCAAAAGGGGCCGTTTTTGCCCAAAATATAGGCTTTCATCCCCTCACACGCCACCCCGTAGGGCGCGATGCCCCCCAAATCAAAACCACGCGTAAAACGCGTGGTATGAAAAGGCCCTAAAAGGGCCTGGTGCCAGCGGCATCTTAAGATGCATGAAAAGGTTCGCCAATCGCATATTTTTTTACAGGCCGCCGCTAAAGCGGCCTGTAATTTTATGC
>JAGBEA010000050.1 GCA_017937195.1 Oscillospiraceae bacterium
CTGCTTTGCTATGCCTAAATACATGAAATCTGCCGTGAAAAGGGCTTGGCCCGATGTCGAATTGGCCCTCAAACGGCTCTGCAACGGACGTTGAGTGCGCAAGGTGATACTTTATATGACCTTCACTTTTTCATTCAACGATTAGATTTGGAGGGAAAGTAAATGCTATCAAAACCAGTTTACGGTTGGAGTGATTTTCAACTTGATGACACTTCTAAGTATGAATTGAGTTACCTTGATGACATTGCATTTGATTGGCTAAACCAGGCAATACACGGTCTTGAAACAATGTTGCCGTTTTGCGTAAAAGGTTTTTTAGAACCTAATCGTTTTTTATGTGTGGTTAGTTATTGGAATTGTCATATTATATGCGAAGAAGACGAGTGTTATCCCATAGAAAAAGACGATGTGCAAAATGAAGTTTCCCATACAAGTATGTTGCAATTTTGTCGATACCTTTATGATGACATTTCTCAAAACAAGGATGAATGGATTTACTTTCCTCCAGATGAGGATATGGATACCGCAAAGAGAGAGAAAGAACTTACACAAAAACTGATTCGTTTGAGGGAACTGATTTCAGAAAGAGAAGAATGGTTTGGCGAAGGTCATTGTTTCCTTTAACGACAAATTATAATTTCCCTCTTTTGGTGATAGCAGCACAGGCTGCAATTAGTTGTGAGCAAGGTTGAGGGTTTTAGGTTCTCCTAATAAGTGACATTTGGGCGCCGAAATGTCCTGCTTGCTGCGGTATAAAAAATATAGGAAGCACGAAATTTTCGTGCTTCCTTATTTACTGTCCTTTAGAGTACGACTCTTAGGCAGACGGTTTTTTAATTTTCATTTACTCCGCCATGGGTGCACCGCACTCGGGGCAGAACTTGCTGTTGGAGGGAGTGCCGCACACGGGGCAGACGGGGATCTCGTCCGCTGCTTCCACAACAGGAGCTTCTTCCTCGGCGTTATCTGCAGCCTTGGCAGCCTTCTGCTCTTCCAACTCGGCGATTCTTGCCTTGGAGGCGTTGATGGCAGCCACCACGTCCTTCACGGCATCGGGGATCTCGCCTTCATATTCGGAAATAAACCACTCGCCGATGGCCTTGTAGTTCTTCTCCACCTCACGCTGCTCGCTGAGGATCTCCACATTGATCTTGGTGATGTCAGCCACGTCCTTCGCCTTTTCAGACACGATCTCAGCAGCGTCCTTTGCCTTCTCCGCCACGACACCTGCCACAGCCTGTGCCTTCTTGGTCAGTTCATTAAAAAATGCCATAATAAAACTCCTTTCAAAAGTTCTGTTTGGTTGTAGTATACCCCAAAACCCTTGTATATGCAAGCATCAATGTTCGATCCAGTCCGCCGCGCGGCCCACAGCCCGTTTCCACAGCTGATATTCCTTTTCGCAATCCTGCTGTGCGCGGATGGGTTGGAACACCCGCTGGCTGCGGCGCAGCGCCTGCAGCTCCTCCAGATCACGCCACACGCCGCAGCTCAAACCGGCCAGCGCCGCCGCGCCAAAGGCGGTGGTCTCCACCATGGTGGGGCGATCCACGCTGATGCGCAGCAGATCCGACTGCATCTGCAGCAGCAGATCGCTGACGCTGGCGCCGCCGTCCACACGCAGCGTGGTGATCTCGCAGCCGGCGTCCTGCTTCATTGCCAGCATCAGATCCGTGACCTGATAGGCGATACTCTCCAGCACGGCGCGGGCAATGTGAGCGCGCTTGGTGCCGCGGGTGATGCCCAAAATGGCGCCGCGGGCGTACATATCCCAATAGGGCGCGCCCAGACCGGTAAAGGCCGGCACCATCACAACGCCGCCGGAATCGGCAACACTCTCCGCCAAGCGGTCGCACTCCGGTGCCGAGGGGATCAGCTCCAGCTCATCCCGCAGCCACTGGATGGTGCTGCCGCCGTTGAACACGCTGCCCTCCAGCGCGTAGGTGGTCTTGCCACCGATGCTCCACGCAACGGAGGTGACCAAGCCCGCCCGGGAGCGCACCGCCTTGTCACCCACATTCATCAGTGTAAAGCAGCCGGTGCCGTATGTATTCTTGGCCTGCCCCGCCGTAAAGCAGCCCTGCCCGAACAGTGCCGCCTGCTGATCGCCTGCCGCACCGCACACCGGCACACCGGCAAGCCGCTCTAATCCGCGGATGTCCGGTTTGACATAGCCGTAGATCTCACTGTTGCCCACGCAGCGGGGCAGCATCTGCATCGGGATCTGCAGCAGTGCGCACAGTTCCTCGTCCCACTGCAGCTTATGAATATCAAAGAGCATCGTGCGCGAGGCGTTGGAGTAATCGGTGATGTGCTGACCGGTCAAAAGCCAGATGAGCCACGTCTCCACCGTGCCAAAGAGGATCTCACCCCGCTCTGCCCGCTGACGAACGCCGGACACATTGTCCAGAATCCAGCGGATTTTAGTGGCGGAGAAGTAGGCGTCGATCAAAAGTCCGGTGCTGCTTTGGATCTTTTCGGCAAGTCCCTGCCGCTTCAGCTCCTCACACAGTTCCGCCGTGCGGCGGCACTGCCACACGATGGCGTTGTACACCGGTTTGCCCGTATTTTTATCCCACAAAATGGTGGTCTCGCGCTGGTTGGTCACACCGATGCCTGCCACCTGCGCCTTAGGCACACAGTTGATGGCCTCCGCCGCCGCCAGACGCTCCGTCTCCCAGATCTCCAGTGGATCGTGCTCCACCCAGCCCTGACGGGGATAGTGCTGGCGGAAGGTGTGCTGTCCCATACCGGCGATGCGACCGGTCTTATCAAAGAGGATGGCGCGGGAACTGGTAGTTCCCTGATCCAGCGCCAAAATGTATTGCTCCATTACGCACGCCCCTTTTCTTTTTGTTTTTGCTGTGCTATATTACTATTATAACACGGAAAGGATGGCTTGACTATGGTAAATATGACGCACTTCACCTTCCCCTCCGCCGATGGCCGCACCCATCTGCACGCCATCGAATGGGCGGACGATACCCAAACGCCCGTGGCCGTACTGCAGCTGACCCACGGCGTGTCGGAATATATCCAGCGCTATGACGGTCTTGCGCGCTATCTTGCCGAGCGCGGCTTTCTTGTGGTGGGACACGACCATCTCGGTCACGGCCGCTCTATCGACGCCGCCGGCACCTCCATCTATTTCTGTGACAACGACGGGTGGAACACTGCGGTGGACGATGTGCGCGGTCTGCAGCTGCTGACCAAGAGCAAGTATCCCGCCCTGCCCTATTTTCTGCTGGGACACAGTATGGGTTCGTTTATCACCCGCACCTTCCTCATCCGCTACGCCGGCGCGGTGGACGGCGCCATCGTGATGGGCAGCGGCTGGCAGGGCGCAGCCAAGCTGGCAGGCGGCCGGCTGGTTGCCAACCTCGCGGCCAAGCGACTTGGACGCCGTGCCACCAGCGATTTTGTCAATAATCTGGCCTTCGGCGGCTACAACAAGGCCTTCGCCCCCAATTTCACCGACTTCGACTGGATCTCCTCCGATCGGGCGGTGGTGAATGCCTATGCGATGGATCCGCTGTGCGGACAGCGCGTGACGGTGGGTCTGTTTCAGGATATGCTGGGCGGCATCCATTTCAATCAGCAGCCGGAGAATCTCAAAAAGATGGATATGGACACCCCCATTCTCTTCATCTCCGGCGGCGACGATCCGGTGGGCGATATGGGCAAGGGCGTGCAGCTGAGCCACGATGTGTTTCGCGCCGCCGGTGTGAAGGATTGCAGCTTGCTGCTGTATCCCGGACTGCGCCACGAGATCCTCAACGAGCCGCAGTCGCAGCAGCAGATCTACGCCGACATCCTGCAGTGGCTGCAAAAGCACCTATAAGCAAAAGGAACGGGTCACCCCGTTCCTTTTTTATTCCGTCTGCAGCGTGCGTACAAGCTGCGGCAGGCTCATCAGATCGATATCTCCCGTGCGGCGCAGCACCAGTGCGGAGAAAAACGCATCCGCTGTTACCGTCAGTGCGGCGGCATAGGTAAGCGCAGGCGGCGTCACGGCGATGATTTCCACCAGCCACGGCTGCACATAGCGGATCGCCGCCACCACCAGCACACCCCACGCGGCGGAGAAGGGCATACAGATCCGCCCGTCCACGTCCATTTTGGTGTCACTGTAGTCCCAGAACCGCACGCCCAGCAGCTTGTCATACAGCAGATGCACCGTGAACTCCATCCCCGTCACCACCAACGCGCCGTACAGCGCCAGCTCCCACCACGCGTCCGTCATATCCGCCGGCAGCTGCAGCACCGCCAGCATCGAAAGCCCGTACACCGGACACAGCGGCAGCAGCAAAAAGCACTTGCGCACCCGATGCGCCGAGCCCACCGCCGCGGCGAACAGCTTTTCCAAGCCGTAGCCGAGGAAGCTATACCACACAAAGAGCCAAAACCAATCCATTTTTCTCCCCTCCTGCCCCACATTGTTGCCAAAAAAGCGTGCCTTCATACGGCGGTTGTCAAACGGGGAGATTTCTGTTAAACTGAAGAAAAAACGAGGAGGCTTGGGTTATGGGCGAATGGGAAGCTTTACAGCAGCGGTGTATGCAGTGCCGCGCCTGCGGTCTTGCGGAGAGCCGCACCAATGTGGTGTTCGGTATGGGTGCGCCGGACGCAGAGGTGCTGTTTGTGGGGGAAGCCCCCGGTGCCAACGAGGATGAGCAGGGTCTGCCCTTCGTGGGCAAGGCCGGTCAGCTGCTGGACGATATGCTGAAGATGATCGGTCTGCACCGCAGCCGCATCTACATCACCAACTCCATCAAGTGCCGTCCGCCCCAGAACCGCGATCCGCTGAACACGGAGAAAGAGGCCTGCGCCGGCTATCTCCAGCAGCAGCTGCAGCTGATGCAGCCCAAGATCATCGTGTGTCTGGGCCGCATCTCCGCTATGGAGATGATCAAGCCGGACTTCAAGATCACGCAGGAGCACGGACAGTTCTTCGAAAAGAACGGCGTGCTGATGACGGCGCTGTACCACCCCGCCGCCCTGCTGCGCGACCCTGCCAAGAAGCCGGACACCTTCGTGGATCTTAAGCGCCTGCACGCCAAGATCCGGCAGGTCTGCACCCACACGCACTTGGATTTTTGAAACAATAACTATCCCCCGGCAAAGCCGGGGGTATTTCATATGCGGGCGAAGCCCTATGTTACCAGCCACGCGTCCAACGCGTAAGTAATTCTTTCTTTTGCATTTTGCCTATCGAAGCCTCCCTTGTGTAAAGGGGAAACAGCCGAAGCGCCGCCGGTGGCGGATGCAGCGAGGCTGTTTCGAGGCAGCGCCCCGTTTGGCGGGCGCGAACAGCGCACGGGAAACGGCTGGCGCAACGGTGGGGCCGTCTCCGCAGCAACGGTGGATCGTCTATCCCGCTGACGCTCACGCGCTCCCTGCTGTGCCGATGGCGTGTCCTGCCGCCGGCGGGTAACTTTCTTTCTTCAGCGAAAGAAAGTCACCAAAGAACGCCGCAAGGCACCGATGGTTCCTTGACCTCCTTTGCTCTACTGCGGCAAATCCGTAAGCCGCTAAATGTTGCATTGCCTATGCGTCTAACCCGCTCAGCCGCTTACTTTTCTGCGAATATAGAATCACTTTCTTCTTTCGTTTTATTTTTTATCATCGGCAGAAGCTTTTTTTGAACCACTCGCCCAGCGAGTGGTTTTCGTTATACAAAAAATGCCGCCCGTTTGGGCGGCATTGTGCTGTTTACTTTTGATACATGATCCGCTCGATCAAACGGACGGTGGTATTGCTCTTGTTGGTGTAGCTGTAGTCCATACTGCCGGAAAACACCAGCGAGTCGCGGCTCTCCAGCAAGAACGACTCCTCGCCCACCACCACTTCTGCCACGCCGGACAGCACCGTCAGATACACGCGGCTGCCGGGGATGTGGTCAGCAGGCGTATACACGCCGCTGATGAAGATGTCCAGCTGGCTGGATTCACAGTAGCTGTCGGTGTCAAAGGGACACAGCGGATAGCGGATCACCTTGCCGCCAAACAGCCGCTGACCGGGCGCATCCACCGTGCGGTACAGCGCCACATTCTGCTCATCGCCGCACTCCGTCAGCTTCTCCAGCGGCACGTGCAGCCCCTGCGCCAGCTTGGACAGCACCGAGATGGTGGGATTGACGCAGCCGCGCTCGATCTGGCTGAGCATACTCTTGGAAACGCCGGACAGCTCCGCCGCGCGGTCGATGCTCAATTTTTGACTTTTCCGGATGCGCTGAATGTTCTCCGCAACCGCCTGCCGGATGTCCATCGCGTCTCCTCCTTTCACATTTTGCTACTTTTCTACAATATCTTATACCCGTGCTGATAAGGTGTCAAGAAAAACTTAACGATTTTTCGTAATTTTTGTCGAAAAAACAAGTGCCGGACAAAACCGGCACTTGTTTTGCTTTTATTTGTGTCAGATTCTCTTCCACTTGGCGCCGCCGGCCACATCGATGATCTCGATGCCCTGCGCCTTCAGCTCGTCACGGATGCGGTCAGCCTCGGCAAAGTTCTTGGCCTTCTTGGCGTCTGCGCGGGCGCGGATCAGTGCCTCCACCTCGGCGTTCTCCTCACCGGACTCGGAGATCACGGTGAAGCCTGCAGCGGGGGCGGCGGCCTTGGCCTGCTTGGCGCGGACTTCCTCCGCCTTCTCCAGCAGCTTCAGCCCCAGCACGGTGTCCAGACTCTCGATCACCGCCAGCTTGGTGGCGTCGTCGGTCTTGGCCTTCAGCACATCGTACAGCACCGTCACACCCATAGAGGTGTTCAGGTCGTTGTCCATAGCCAGCGTGAACTTGTTGCGCAGCTCGTCATAAGCCACGCGATCCACCTCGCCGCCCGGCTTGAGGTTGGCCACGCGGGCAATCAGCTTATTGTAGGCCACCACGGCGTTGTCCAGATTCTCCCAAGAGAACACCAGACTCTTACGGTAATGGCTCTGCATGCAGAAGAAACGGTAGGCCAGCGGATCGTAGCCCTTCTCCTCCAGCAGCGACACGGTGAGGAACTCGCCCTTGGACTTGCTCATCTTGCCGCCGGCGGTGTTCAGGTGCGCCACGTGCATCCAGTGGGGGCACCACTCGTGACCGAGATAGCTCTCAGACTGGGCGATCTCGTTGGTGTGGTGGGGGAAGGCGTTGTCCACGCCGCCGCAGTGAAGATCCAGATACTCGCCGTTGTGCTTGAGGGAGATGCCGGTGCACTCAATGTGCCAGCCGGGATAACCCACGCCCCAGGGGGAGTCCCACTTCAGCGCCTGATCTTCAAACTTGGACTTGGTGAACCACAGCACGAAGTCATTCTTATTGCGCTTGTTGGTATCCTCTTCCACGCCCTCGCGCACGCCGACCGCCAGATCCTCCTCATCGTGATCGTTGAACACATAGTACTTGCTCAGCTTGGAGGAGTCAAAATACACGTTGCCGCCTGCCACGTAGGCGTACTCCTTCTCCACCAGCGTGGAGACGATCTTGATATACTCGTCGATGCAGTTGGTGGCAGGCTCCACCACGTCGGGGGTCTTGATGTTCAGCTTGGCGCAGTCGGCAAAGAAAGCGTCGGTGTAGAAACGGGCGATGTCCATCACAGTCTTGTTCTCGCGCTTGGCACCCTTGACCATCTTATCCTCGCCCTCGTCAGCGTCAGAGGTCAGGTGACCCACGTCGGTGATGTTCATCACGCGGTGCACATCATAACCGGAGAAACGCAGATACTTCTCCAGCACGTCCTCCATCAGGTAGCTGCGCAGGTTGCCGATGTGGGCGAAGTGATACACGGTAGGACCGCAGGTATACATCTCCACGTGACCGGGGGTATGGGTCTTGAATTCTTCTTTTTTATGGGTAGCAGAGTTATACAGATACATAGTTTTGCTCCTTCTATACTTAATTTTTTCTTTTTGTCTCACAGAGTTCGCGGCGCGCACGCCGCGAAAAAGATTTGATCCGTTTTTCTACCGACACGCGCGGGAGGAAAAACACTTCTCGCCCTGCCAGTGTGCGAGCACAGCGAGTGCATGCAGCAGGGCGCAGCCCAAACTCAAAAATGCCTGCATTTTTGAAATAAAAAGCGCCTCTCATACCGTAAAGGCATGAGAGGCGATGGTTAACATAAAATCGCGGTTCCACTCTCGTTTATCACTCGCTTGCGGTCTTTTCACGGTGACCTGCCGGAGGGCATCTGCATCCCCCGCGCTCACGGGCGCACTTTCCGCTCCTCTCCGCAATGCCGCTTGCAGCCGGTGGCGGCATCTCTCTGAACCGGAGGTGGAAGCATACTCTTCCCGATCAACGCGCTATTTGGTTCGTAAATATTGTAGCAGTTAACGCAAAAGCTGTCAAGAGCGGGCTTTTGCCTTGGGATACGGCTTGCGCTGATCCGTCAGCCCCAACAGATAGTCCACGCTGACACCGTAGTATTGCGCCAGCGCGATCAGAACCTCTGCCGGTATCGCTCGCTTTCCCAGTTCATAATAGGAATAACTCACCTGCGAGCAGTTCAAATATGCAGCAAGTTCCTTCTGCTTCAAATCTGCATCTTCCCGCAGATCGCGAATTCTTTGAAACATATACTTCGCTCCCTTCTTTGGGATAGCACGAGTATATGTTAAAACGAATTGTTATATTGACAGTTAAAACAAATTGTTATAAACTTGCTTTGAGGTGAGGTTATGCCGGACTATCAAAAAATGTATTACGCGCTGTTCCACGCCACAGAGCGAGCCATCGAGCGGTTGTCCCGCTTTCCCGTACCCGACAGCGAAATTGCTCTGCGCACCGAGGTCGTCCAGATTTTGGCGCAGGGGCAGCAGCAGTGCGAAGATATCTATATTGACACAGCAGAATAAAAAAGAGCGGCGATGCCGCTCCTTTTTTATTCTGTCGGTTTTCCTTTACCCTTCACCACACTCAAAGGCTCCCTCTGCCGAGGGAGCTGTCAGCGAAGCTGACTGAGGGAGAGATATCGCAGCATCCCGCTGACGCTCACGAACTCCCTGCTGTGCCGATGGCGTGTCCTGCCGCCGGCGGCCTCTTTTCTTTCCAACAGCGGAAAGAAAAGAGGAAAAGAAACGCCGCAAGGAACCGATGGTTCCTTGACTTCCTTTGCTCTACTGCGGAAAATCCGTAAAGCCGCTAAATGTAGCATTGCCTCTGCGTCTAACACGCTCAGCCGCTTACCACAGCAAAAATGCAGAAGAATTACTTCTATCGCCTTTTCATTATCGCCATAAGCCTTTTTTATTCTGCATACTTTCGTTTCAGCCATTTGGCAAGCCAAAGCCCACCAGCGATCAGCGCCACATCGATCAGGATCTGCACTGCGGAAATCAGATAGTACGGCACGCTGAAACCAAACGATACGCCCCAAGCATCTCCATTTCCAAACGGTGCGATAAATGTACCGGCCGCGATCAGTACGATCAGCGTATACACCAGGCGCAGCGCACCGATGACCACCAGCACATAGCCGCTCCAGTAGCCGTAGCGTCGGCCAAACGCCTTGATCCGCTCCCACCAGTCGCTCTGCGCCGTTTTTGGTGTCTGTTCCTGCGCATCCTCGTCCAGCAGATAGTCCACCGTGGTGTGCAGCAGCCGCGCCAGGGGCAGAAGATTGTCCACATCCGGCATTCCTTCTCCCGTTTCCCACTTGCTGATGGCCTGCCGCGTCACATTCATCTGCTCGGCCAGCTGTTCCTGCGACAACCCTGCCTTTTTCCGCAGGCGCTGCAGTTTCTCACAAAATCTCATTGCCGTTCCACTCCTATTCTTCTGCCACAGCCGCCCGCAGCTCTACAGTATACTCCGCTTCCTCGGTCACGGAGGTAAGGTTCTCGTTTGTCGTTGTGATGATGGTTTTCTTCCCCTGCAGCGTGTGGGTCAAGTGCGCTTCATAGGCGCTGGCCGCGCTTTGCAGATACACGACACCAAAGCTGCTTGTTCCACCGGTCATATCACCGTCCTGAATATTGAACGCAACGCTATTTCCGTTGCGGCCCTGCACCGTGCTGTACACGCTGTCCCCGTCGGAGAGATAATAATCCGCGCCCTGCCATGAAAGCCGCAGCGTGTCCAGTGTGCCGGGATATTCTTCCTGCTGCGCACACTCCAGCCGCCACAGCAGCAGCCACTTGTCGCCGCGTTGAAGCTGATAGACCGCCAAGGTATACTCGCTGCTCTCGGTCACAGCGCCGTCAAGCAGCGTCGCATCCAATTTCTGCAGCTGTGCCATCCCCTTGGCAGCATTGTTGCCACATAGCTCCATCGCTGCGCTGATCTGCTGCTCTACGCTTGGCGGCGCGGCATCCTTCTTCGGCGCGCAGCCCGTCAGCAGGCACAGCGATATAAGAATGCAGAGCATCGTTCTTTTCATCTGATCGCCCCCCTTTTTCTGTCCACAGCATACCACATCCCGCCACTTTTTACCACCAACGCTCTCTTGCTTCTGCGCAACGGAGCGTTGCGGCGGATTTTTGGCGCAAAAAAAGAGCGGCGATGCCGCTCCTTTTTCTTTACTTTACATCTTTGAATACATCGATGTTCTTGGCAAAATACTCCACGCCGGAGTAGATGGTGGTGACAAGGATCACGCCCTGACACACCAGATTGGCCCAATCGGGGATGCCGAACAGCATCAGGCAAATGCACACCATAGTGCTGGCGGTCTTCACCTTGCCCGACCAGCCGGCAGCGATGACGCGGCCCTTCTCCACCGCCACCATACGCATACCGGACACGGCAAACTCCCGCAGCAGCACCACAGCCAGCACCCAGCCGGCCATCTGTCCGTTCTCCACGAACCAGCACAGCGCCGCCATCACAAGGCACTTATCCGCCAGCGGATCCATAAATTTGCCGAAGTCGGACACCTGATTATAGTGGCGGGCAATGTAGCCGTCCAGCCAGTCGGTCAAACACGCCACGATATAGATCACCAGCGCCACATAGGTACTGCCGGGGAAACCCCAGTACACCACCGCCAGAAAGGCGGGGATCATCAGCACACGCAAAATCGTCAGTTTATTGGCAGTTGTCATATTTATTCCTCCCAAAGTTCACCGGTCAGCTCGCCGTCCATAGCACCGGTGATGCGCACCGGCACAAATTCGCCTGCAGCCACCTCACGCTCGGCGGTGAAGTAGATGCGCCCGTCAATATCCGGGGATTCCGCCCAGCTGCGACCGGCATAGCTCATAAACTGGCCGTCCCAGCCCTCGCACAGCACCTCGGTCACGTCGCCCATACGGCTTTCGTTGAAATCGTCCATAATGTCGGACTGCACGTCCACCACCAGCTCGGCGCGGCGGGCAGCCTCCTCGCTGTCCACGCGGTTCATCATCTTTGCTGCAGCCGTCCCCTCCTCGGGCGAGTAGGGGAACACACCGGCGCGCTCAATGCGCATCTCACGCAGGAAGGCGCACAGCTCGTCAAAGGCATCCTCGTCCTCAAAGGGCAGGCCGGTGATGAGACTGGTGCGCAGCACCAAGCCGTCGATCCGACCCCGCAGGGTGTAGAACAGCTCCACCAGCTCGTCCTTGGTGTTGCGGCGGTTCATGGCCTTCAAGACCGCGTCGTTGCAGTGCTGGATGGGGATATCCAGATACTTCAGAATCTTGGGTTCCTCGGCGATCACATCGATCAGCTCGTCGGTGATCTCGTCGGGATAGAGATAGTGCAGGCGGATCCAGTGGAAGTCCATCTTACACAGCTCCTGCAACAGCGTCGGCAGTTTCTTCTCGCCGTAGAGATCGATGCCATAGCGGGTAATGTCCTGCGCGATGATGATCAGCTCCTTTACGCCGGAATCGGCAAGGCGCTGGGCCTCGGAGAGAACATTTTCCATGGTACGGCTGCGGTACTTGCCACGCAGCGAGGGGATAACGCAGTAGGCGCAGTGGTTGTCGCAGCCCTCGGCAATGCGGAGATAGGCGATATAGGGGGGTGTGGTCAGCACGCGGTCAAACTCCTCCACCGGTGCGTGGATGCTGCCGAAACGGCAGGGCGTACCACCGCCGGTGACCTCGTGCAGCGCCTCCACGATCTCGCCGTAGCTGCCGGTACCTAAAATACCGTCCACCTCCGGCAGTTCCGTCAGGATCTCCTGCTTATAGCGCTGGCTCAGGCAGCCGGTGACCAGAATCTTGCCCACCTGCCCTGCCGCCTTCAGCTCGGCAATCGCCAGAATGTTGTCGATGGCCTCGGACTTGGCACTGTCAATAAAGCCGCAGGTGTTGATGACCACCACATCGGCTCCCTCGGGCGCGGCAAGCAGCTCCATACCGGCATCGCGGCACAGCGCCATCATCTGCTCGGCATTCACCGTATTTTTGGCGCAGCCCAACGAAATAAAGGATACTTTCACAGTTCGTTTCCTCACAATCTTCAGTCTTCCGGCAGCTCTGCGCCGGACAGATATTCCTGCAGTACGCCTCGGATCTCCTGCCAGGTAAAGCCCCGGCGCTGCAGCATTGCGCTGAGCTTGCGCCCCTCCTCGGCGCTGACGCGCTCACCTTTCGTGCGGTGCTCCAACAGCGCGCGGATAGTATCTGCCGCCGTCGGCAACTCACACAGCGCATCGTCCCACAGCGTGCGGTCGATGCCGCGGCGCTGCAGCTCCTGCTGCACACGCAGTTTTCCGTAGCCCATCTGCCCATAATGGCGCACGATGGCTCCGGCATAGACTTCGTCATTCACAGCGCCCAGCTCTTCCAGCCACGCGGCGGTTTCCTCCGCCGTCTCGGCATCAGCACCGCGGCGGGTCAGCCGATCCTTCAGCTCCTTTTTGGATACCATACGGCTTGCGGCGATATGGGCGCCGCGGCTGCGGGTCATATAGCGCTGCTCTTCCTGCCGCAATTGTACCACAGTTTCCTCAGATAAGTCCATACCTGCTTGCAAGCCAAAGCGCAGGAGCGCATCACCGGTGAGCCGGAGGGGGGCTTCCCCCTCCAGATACACCAGAATTCGCTCCTGCTTATGTTTGGACTTTTCGATTTTCTCAATCCGCATCGTCAAAATCGTCAGCGGACACATCCACAGCGCGGCCGGCCGCGCGGGCGGCGATGCGGGACTGATTGCTCATCAGCTTATGGAAATCGCGGCGGATGGCAGCCTCCAGCTTCTCCGCCTCCTCGGGATGATCCTTGAAATACTGCTTGGCAGCATCGCGGCCCTGACCAAGGCGCACCTCGCCCATATTGAACCATGAACCGCTCTTCTGCACCAGATCCAGCTTCACGCCCAGATCGATCAGCTCGCCAAGGGCGGAGATGCCCTCGCCGTACATAATGTCGAACTCCGCCTCACGGAAGGGGGGCGCCACCTTGTTCTTCACCACCTTGGCGCGGGTGCGGTTGCCGATCATCTCGCCGCCGCTCTTCAGCGTTTCCACGCGGCGCACATCAATGCGGACACTGGCGTAGAACTTCAGTGCGCGGCCGCCGGTGGTGACCTCGGGATTTCCGTACATCACGCCTACCTTTTCGCGCAGCTGGTTGATGAAGATGACGATGCAGTTGGTCTTGCTGATGATGCCGGTCAGCTTACGCAGCGCCTGACTCATCAAACGGGCGTGGAGACCGACGAAGCTGTCGCCCATCTCGCCCTCGATCTCAGCGCGGGGCACCAGTGCCGCCACGGAGTCCACCACCACCACATCGATAGCACCGCTGCGCACCAGCGCCTCGGTGATCTCCAGCGCCTGCTCGCCGGTGTCGGGCTGGGAGATCAGCATATCCTCAATACGCACCCCCAGTGCGCGGGCGTAGGTAGGATCCAGTGCGTGCTCGGCGTCCACGAAGGCCACCTCGCCGCCCATCTTCTGCGCCTGCGCCAAAATGTGCAGCGCCAGCGTGGTCTTACCGGAGGATTCAGGTCCGTAGATCTCGATGATGCGACCCTTGGGCACGCCGCCGATCCCCAGCGCCAGATCCAACGCCAGAGAGCCGGTAGGAATGGCCTCTACATTCATCTGCACATTCTCGCCATAGCGCATAATAGAGCCCTTGCCGTACATCTTCTCGATCTGCTGCATGGCGGTATCCAGTGCCTTCTTCTTATCCGACACTGCTGCCGATGCGGTTTCCTTTTTCACTGCCATGGATTCTTCCTCCTTCATTCACGCTTCGCGTATCAAACATTCTCTTTATGTTTGCAGTATATTTCTTTGTGTGTCCATAAATCCGGACAGTTATACGATCTCATACAGCACGCCGGACACCACACGGGGGATGCCCGCCGGATCGTCCGCCACCTGATTGTCGCCAAAGCCTGCCGCGCGCATAATGCGCAGCACGTCGTCTGCCTGACCGATGCCCACCTCGAAGAGCAGGCGGGTTCCGATGTGCATAGCGTCGCGCCACTTGGTGCAGATGGTGCGGTAGAAATCCAGCCCATCCTCGCCGCCCCGCAGCGCCATCAGCGGCTCATAGTCCTTGACGGACACATCCAGCCCCTCAATATCCCCATCGGGGATATAGGGCGGATTGGACACAATGCAGTCAAACTCGCCCAGATAGGACGGCGGACCTGTCATCACATCCATCGCCATCGGCACCACCTGCGCGCTGAGTCCGTTGCGGCGGATGTTCTGCCGGCAGATACGCAGCGCGCCCTCCGACAGCTCACCCAGCACCACATGGGCATTCTTCGCCTGGGAGGCGATGGCCAGACCCACGCAGCCGCTGCCGGCGCACAGATCCAACACACGGCACTCGCCCAGCGTCTGCACATATTCGATGGCCTGCTCCGCCAGCACCTCCGTGTCGGGGCGGGGGATCAGCACATGCTCGGAGATGTCCAGCGGCAGCCCGTAGAACTCCCACTCGCCGATGAGATACGCCACCGGCTCACCTGCCAGATGCCGCGCCACCAGCGCGCGGGTCTGCTCCTCGATGGCCTGCGGCACATACAGCCGCGCATCACGTGTCAGCTCCTGCCGCGTCTTTCCGGCGGCATAGCACACCAGCTCTCTCGCCTCCAGCGTGGCCGCCTCGATGCCTGCATTGCGCAATTCCTGCCGGATATCCATATACAAATTGTTATATGTAATGGCCATAATACGCTCCGTTGTCGTTTTTGGTCGAATTACCAGCTGTCCTTACCCTCTTCACTGGGCAGCACCAGCTTCAGCGCCTCGATGGCTACCTCGATCATAGAGTCGTCCGGCTCGTTGGTGGTGAAGTTCTGCAGCCACATACCGGGGGCAGAGAGGGTGCGGGTCAGCCAATTATCGTGCCGTCCCACAAAGCGGGTAAACTCATAAGTAATGCCCACCACGGGGATCAGCAGCGCCAGATGCACACCCACGCGGATCCACACATTATGTCCATCCAGATAGGTGAACGCCACACTGCTGAGCAGGATGGACACGATGATCACCAGAAACAGAAAGCTGGTGCCGCAGCGGGGATGATGCTTGGGCTGAGGGCGGACATTCTCCACCGTCAGCTCCTGCCCTGCCTCATAGCAGAAGATGGTCTTATGCTCCGCGCCGTGATAGGAGAACACGCGGCGCACATCCTTCTGCTTAGAGCAGAGGATCAGATACAGCAGAAACACGCTGACCTTCACGATACCCTCGATCAGATTCAGCACCGCCGCACTATCGATCCACGGGGCAATGAGCCCCGCCACAAAGGCGGGCAGCACCATAAACAGACCCACCGACATACCGATGGCGGCAATCGCCGCCACAGCAATCAGCACACTTTGCAGTTTCTCCGCCGGCACGTGCTTTTCCAGCCACAGATCCAGCTTATCCGGCTGGGCGTCCTCATCATCGGGAAAATAGTCCGCCGAGAACATCAGCGCCTTGACACCGTTGATCATAGAGCTTAAAAAATTGACGCTGCCGCGAATCAGCGGCCAGCCGAGAATGGGATACTTGTCCCGAATCAGCTTCAGCTCTTCCACTTTTGTGACCAGTCCGTCCGCACTGCGCACAACAATGGCCTGCTTTTCCGGTCCGCGCATCAAAATGCCTTCAATCAGCGCCTGTCCGCCGATGGAAGTGCGAAACGCGCAGCGACCGCCTTGCTTTTTCATCTTGCCAGTTTCCTTTCTATGGTAAGCATATCACATTTGTTTCAAAAATGCAACACTTGTTCGATTTTTTATTCCTGATTATGGATGGGCAGCGTGATGGTCACCACGGTGCCGCCGCCCTCGGCATTGCCGATGGTCAGCGTGCCGCTGTGGCGCTCCACGATCTCATCGCACACCGCAAGACCGATGCCGCTGCCGCGGGCCTTGGACGAGCCCTTATAGAACTTCTGCTTGATAAAGGGCAGCTCCGCCTCGGGGATACCGGGGCCGTAGTCGCGGATAGTGATGACATAGTCCTCCTCGGCGCGGCGCATAGCGACGCTGATGCGCTTGCCGCTGCCGCCGTGCTTGGAGGCATTGTCCAGCAGGTTGCACAGCACCTGCTTGATCCGCTCGGGGTCGCCGATGATGCTCTGCTCGTACACCTCACCGCCGTCATCGTACTCCAGCTCGATGCCCTCCTGCCGGAACAGCTGCCGGTAGGTGTACACCGCGTCCTCCAGCTCCGCCTGCAGGTCCATTTCCTCCACCTGCAGCGTAAAGCGGCCGTCCTGCATCTTGGAGAACTCCAGCAGCTCCTCCACCATATTGGTCAGACGCCGCGCCTCCTTGGTGATGATGCCGATGCCGCGGCGCAGGTTGGCAGGGTCGGTCTCGTCCTCCAGCGTTTCGCCCCAGCCGTTGATGGCGGTCAGCGGGGTGCGCAGCTCGTGGGACACCGAGGAGATAAACTCCGTCTGCATCTTCTCACTTTGGCTGATCTTCATGGACATATCGTTGATATTGTCCACCAGTTCCCCCATCTCATCGCTGTAGTGGTTGGGGATCTGAACGCCGTAGCTGCCGCCGGAGATGCGCTTGGCGGCGGCGGTCACTTCCGCAACGGGCGCCACCACGTTATTGATGAAAATCAGGCTGGACACGAAAATCAGTGCGCTGAGCACCAGCAGCACGCCGACAATGGCGAGGATGGTCAGCATCAGCTGATGATCCAGCTGCCGCGTGGCGGTAACATAGCGCATCACGCCTACCACAACGCCGTTGAACTCCAGCGGGCTGCTGACGGCGATGATAGCCTCCCCCGTTTCAGGGTCGGTGCCGTTATAGCTCTCCATTTTGCCGCTGAGCATCGCCCGCTCGATCTCCGGTGTGGAGGGGCGGCTGCCTGCCATCAGACCGCGGGAGGATGTCTCAATGCGGCCGTAGCGGTTGATAAACTGCAGCTCGATCTTGTCGGCATTTTCAAACGAGGCGGTATACAGCGTAGCACTGCGGTAATAGTCGTTGTAGCTGGTCATACCGTAGGTATTGATATAGTCCGCGCCGGCTGTGGCCTTGGCTTCCAGCGTGGACAGCGCACTGGTATAGTACACACTGGTCAAGCCCAGCGAGCCAAAAATCGCCACCAGCGCCAGAATTACGATCACCGGACCGATACTGTTGATCAGCCAGCGCTTGCGCAAACCGCGGATCTGCAGACGGTACTTCACTGCTGCCGCCTCCTTTCTTTCCGAATTTTAATGAATCAGCTCAGAAGCCCCACTTATAGCCGTAGCCCCACACCGTGGTGATGTAGGTGGGATTGGTAGGATCGTCCTCCACCTTCAAACGCAGGCGGCGGATATTCACATCCACGATCTTCAGCTCGCCGAAGTAGTCGCGGCCCCACACCAGATCCAGGATCTCCTCACGCTGCAGCGCCTTGCCGGGATTCTCCATAAACATCCGCATAATGGAATACTCCACCTGCGTCAGCTTGATCCGCTGTCCGTTCTTCTCCAGCGTGCGGTTGCGGGTATTCAGCAGGAAGGGATCCTGCCGGATCTCACCGTTACTCTCCTCCTCACCGCCGCCGCTGCGGCGCATCAGCGCGTCCACGCGGGCGGTCAGCTCCGCTAGAGAAAAGGGTTTGGTCACATAGTCGTCCGCGCCGGTCATCAATCCGGTCACTTTGTCCATCTCCTGAGAGCGGGCGGTCAGCATAATGATGCCGATGCGGGAATTGGTGGCGCGGATGCGGCGGCACACCTCAAAGCCGTCGATACCGGGCAGCATAATATCCAGCAGCGCTACGCGCACATCGCTGTGCTGCTGCAGCTTCTCCAGCGCTTCCTCACCGGATTCCGCCTCCACCACTTCATAGCCTGCGCGGCGCAGGTTGATGACGATAAAGCTGCGGATGCTGGATTCATCCTCCAAAACCAGAACTTTCTTCATAAGACAACCTCTTTTCTGTCGGTTTTCCTCTGTTAAGACGTCCACGAGGACACGATCAGCCGGAAATTCTCCCGCAGGGCATCCTCATCAAATTCCAAGGCGGCGCTGCCCTCCAGCAGTTCGCCAGCGTATACGATAGCCGTCTGGCGGCGCAGCACCATGCGGTTGCCCCGCAGCGCACGGTTCTCACGGTTTTCACCGCTGATGGCATACAGCGCCGTCACCGGCTGACCGTCCACCTGCAGCAGCACCTGACTTTCGCTCAGACCGCTCTCACTGGAGCTGGCGCTGACACTGCCCACCCAATCCTCGGGAATGGCAAAATACCAGCCGGAGCTGAAGCAGTGATAGGTGGTGCTGACACGCTGCGTGTCGCCGTCCATATCGCATTGCAGCCAATCCACAATGCCGTCGTTCATTTTCTCGTGCTCACTGTGGGCAGCCGGTGCGGGCACCTCAATGATGCCGTCGCCGTTGATGTCCTGCGGCTGCAGCTGGCGGTAGGAGAAGATCAGCCCCGACACGCCGGTGCTGCTGTTGAGCGCCGCATTGGTCATAGAGCCGTCCTCGCGGCACACCAGAATATCGGTGACCGCCACGCCCTTTTCATCCACGCCGGTGACGAAC
Organism: Oscillospiraceae bacterium; assembly: GCA_017937195.1. Taxonomy (GTDB): domain Bacteria; phylum Bacillota; class Clostridia; order Oscillospirales; family Oscillospiraceae; genus Vescimonas. The sequence continues at coordinate 18,887 of JAGBEA010000050.1, forward strand.
ACCGCCGGTGTATCGGCACTGAGCGCGCCGGTAACGATGCTGCCGCGGTTCAGCGCCGCCATGGTGGACGACAGCGCCGTGCGGTTCACCATCGTCATGGCATCGTTGCGCCAGCCGTGGAACTCCGCCACACTGTTGCCCTCGGCATCTGCGCGGAACAGCAGCAGGCTGGGTACGCCGTCGCCGTCCATCTCCTGCACGCTGTAGCGGGTGTAGGCGCTCTGCATCAGCAGCGCAGGCTCGGCATCGATGGCGTAGACCGCCACATTCTGCACCTCCGTGCTGATCTTCCAGCCCACGATCAATTCCTGCCGTCCGTCGCTGTTGAGATCCTGATACTGCACACGATCCACCGCCGTGCCGCTGCTCTCGATGGTGCAAAGCAGCTGATAGCCGTCGTTGTGGGTATGGAAGATCATAATCTTCAGCGGCTTTTCGTCCGAGGGCTTGCGGAAGAAGGTGATAGCCTCCTCGTGTCCGTCGGCATCCAGATCCACCATCTGCACCGATTGGATATTCTGTCCGCTGGTGGGCGAGGCGTATTCATAGCCGGCGGCGATCAGCTGTCCGATGGTTTTGGACAGATCCGTGTATTCAATGGGCGGCTGGGGCAGCGTGAACAGATCCTCCACCGTGGAGGCGGACAAACAGCCGGTCAAAAGACAGCACAACACCGCAGATGCACACAAAACCGCCGCTTTTCTTCCCCATTTCTTCACACAAGCCCCTCCTTTCCAGAGTATATAAGCATACACATGTATCTTATCATATCTGCCTGCAATTTGGTACCCCCATTTTGATTTTCTTATAGGCACGGTGCGCGGAAATTTTCTCTTGAATTTGCGGCGGCAATAGGCTATAATGTATGAGTCATCCACGCCGGTGTGATGGAATTGGTAGACGTAGTGGATTCAAAATCCACCGCTGGCGACAGCGTACCGGTTCGAGTCCGGTCACCGGCACCAAAAAAGAGAGCCACCCAACGGGGTGGTTCTCTTTTTTGGTTTTGGTCGGCTTTGGAGGAGAATCGGCGGTTCGATCCACGACACTCCGAAAATGCGAGCGCAGCGATGGATTTTCGGCAAGTGGAGTGCATGCGAGCGCAACGCGCGTAGCTGTCCGGTCACCGGCACCAAAAAAAGAAGTAACTTTTGTCTACCAAAAGTTACTTCTTTTTTTATCCAAGCCGCAGGCTTGGCATATCATCACGACGAAGTCGTGTATATCATCAGCCCTTTGGGGCTGTATCTCATCACGCTTTAGCGTGCATCTTGCCTGCGGCTTGATGAGATGCAACACTGCGTGTTGATGATATACCGCAGACAAGCTGCGGATGATATACAAGGCTTCGCCTTGATTTGTTTGTGGAAAAGTAGTATATTTCTCTTGAAAGGAGTGGTTATATGCCGAAAAATTATTTGCTGACATACTCCGAGCAACTTGCAACAAAAATAGAATTGCTTTGCCAGAATATCAAGGCACCATCTAACACTCTTTTCCAAATTCGTAAAAGTTCAAGCAGTATTTATGCAAATATCCGTGAAGCAAATTATGGGCAGAGTAAAGCGGATATGCTTTCAAAATTTGAAATTGCTCTTAAGGAATGTAGCGAAACCGAAGGTTCGTTGCGTTTATTGTTCAATACGAATGCGATTGATGAAGAAATCTATAAAAAGCATAGAAATCTTTGCGGTCGAATCAGACGAATGTTGATTGCAAGTTGTAAAACATTAAAGGAAAATATAAAATGAAACGAATTATTTGTTTTTTGATTTGCTTGTTGATGCTATTTTCATTCGTAGGTTGTGATTCTGATACAACCCCTGTTCTTTCCGGCAGTTATTATGCTGTTGGCGATTATGAAGAAATGTTAACGCCGTATCTGTCGCTTGATACAGATAACAATGAGTTTCGTTTTGGTGCCGGTTCTGTAGTTTCTTATCAGGAATATGGCTCTTATAAAATTGCAGACGGAAAGATTATTGCCACTTCACAAAGCACAACATTTGAATTTGAGATTAAGGATAAAAACACCCTTATATTGATTGACAATGGGGATAATGACTTTTTTAAAATTCCTATCAATATGCAGTTTGTATATAGTGAAGATTTGAAGTGATTACATTACTTTTGGTCGTTCTTTCCCCAACTTATACCCCTTTTAGTCGCTCTTACGCAAAAAAGAGAGCCACCCAACGGGGTGGTTCTCTTTTTTGGTTTTGGTCGGCTTTGGAGGAGAATCGGCGGTTCGATCCACGACCCTCCGAAAATGCGAGCGCAGCGATGGATTTTCGGCAAGTGGAGTGCATGCGAGCGCAACGCGCGTAGCTGTCCGGTCATCGGCACCAAAAAAGACCCCCGCAGTACGCACTGCGGGGGTGATTTTTATGAAATTGGCGCGACAGATGCGATCATCTCTTCTATGTTGATCTCCGATGGTGCACCGGTATAGGTGACGGACATATGATACCCATCCCGCACCCACGAAGCAACCAGTGTGGACGGGGCGGTATGCAGAATCACCTGCTGCCCCGCCATTGTCACCGTTTCCGTTGTGCTGTACTCATTATCCGCAGAATATGCAGGCGGATTTCCGGCGATTTGGGTAAAAACCAGCCATGTACCGGCAGCATCTCGGTAAACCGTTTCAAAATAGTTGTGACTTACAAATTCCGACGATGTTTGTGTAAAGCCTGCCGGAATGCTGTTCATTTCGTATGTGGCAGAAATCTCCGGCTGCAATTCAACCTCCGCCTCATACTCCACAAACCGCTCATAAACCGACACAACGAAATCGCCCACGGCGCTGCGCAGAGCCGGCGTGCAGGCCACCAGCAGCATCGACAGCACAAGGATGGCCGCCACCACCAGCGCTCTTCTGCGCTGACGGGACAGCAGACGCCACGAGCCGCGCTTCTGCTCGGCGATCAGCGCCGCCATACGGGCAAGAAAGCCCTCCGAAAAGGGGTGGTCGACGGCCTCTTTGGGCGGAATCTCAGCCAGCTCGCGCAATGCCGCCTCGCGGAACACCTCGCGTACCTCCGCTTTACTCAGCGCCATTGTCCACCACTCCCCTCTTTTCAGCTGCCTGCACCAGCGCTTTCTTGCCGCGAACCAGCTGCTGCTTCGCTGTAGCAACCTTAATGTTCAGCAGGCTTGCCGTTTCTTTGACGGAAAACCCCATCACAAAATGGTAGTAGAGCACCTCCCGATAGGTTTCCGGAACGGCCGTGACAGCCTTCAGCAGTGCTTCGTAAGTCAGCTTATTGCACAGCGTTTCCCAAAAGCTGTTGTCGGACATCGCAGGCGCGTCATCCATCGGCACAGACTCGTCATAGAGTTTCTTTTTGGGCAGACGGTTCAGCGCCGCGTGCTTTGCCGCGGTCAGCACATAGTAGAACAAGTCCGTCTTGTTCACGATTTTGCTGACCGTCTTCATATTTCTGGCAATGCCGATAAACGCATCCTGCACGGCGTCCTCCGCCTCGTAGGCATCGTTCAAGATCCGGTTTGCCACATAAAACATTTGCTTATAGTATTCCTCGTAGATCTCCTCAAACTTTATCAGATGGTTTGGATCATCGATCATACTGGTATAAAGAATGGGTATCATTGAAGCTCTCTCTTTCTCGCCTGTGATGCGGTTCTCGGTCAAATTGTATCAAGAACACGGCGGAAAGTAAAGATACAATCAAAACCACGCGTAAAACGCGTGGTATGAAAAGGCCCTAAAAGGGCCTGGTGCCAGCGGCATCTTAAGATGCATGAAAAGGTTCGCCAATCGCATATTTTTTTACAGGCCGCCGCTAAAGCGGCCTGTAATTTTATGC
>JAGBEA010000051.1 GCA_017937195.1 Oscillospiraceae bacterium
CGGTGTCATCCACCAGCAGAATGGGCAGACCCAGCGCGGAGGCGGAAAGGCTGTCAGCAAAGTTATAGGCGGTGCAGACCAGCACGGGGTCGCCGCTGTCGATGCCGGCCTCCTCCAAAATCAGCAGGTTGGTCTCGAAGCGGCTGGCACCGGCGAGACGCTTGAAGGTGTAACCCTCATCCTCTACGGCGCGCAGGGTGTCGCTGACGATGGTGGTGCCGCCAAGGGCATAGACGGTGCCGCCATCTTCCACATTTTCAAGGATGTAGGCGATGACATCTGCCATATTGTCGTTATCGGTCAGCAGGATGGGCGCATCCATCTCAGCTGCCAGATAGCTGCCGGCGAGAGCGTCGGCAAAATTATCGCCGCAAGCTACGATGGCATTGTCAAACCGATCCACACCCAGCGCTTCCTTCAGCGCATCGGCGGAGGCGAAGGCAGTCTCATAGCGGGACGCACCTGCGATACGAACCACCTTGCTCTCAGCAGGTTCATCCGCTTCAACGGTGATGGCATTGGAATAGATGTAGAAATCACTTGCATCGGTCAGCTGCTGCTTGTAGCGCACAGCGAAGACCGCCTTGCCCGTAGCACCGTCATTCATTGTGACAGTATCGCCGTCCACGGTGATCTTATCCGCGCCGGACAGCACGATCACCTCATAATCGGTCAGTTCATACACGGGATCGCCGGAAACCTGCTGATCGATCCACCACTTCTCCACCGTGATGGAGCTTTCATCGAAGGTGCCGAACTCGTGGTCAGCCAGCGTGTGGGCGGTGACCGTCAGCTTGCCGGTCTCTTCATTGTACACGGGCACGATGGAGCGGATATAGTCATCCGTCCAGTGGGGAATATCGGTGGTAAAGCCCTGATAGCCCTGCACATAGTAGGCATCCATCACACCAGGCTTATAGGTCGCCCAGGGATAGGCAGTCTGTCCGAAGTGCTTCAGTTCCTCCAAAAAATCGGTATTGATCCACTTCCACTGGCTGTGCCAGGTAGAGTTCAGCGGACGGTAGATCACCTCGGCGGCATAGATGCGGTTATCCGTATCATAGAACGACACCGGGGACAGATAGGTACCGGAGAAGCCCAGCGAATTGGTGTAGATCAGACCGCTCTTATCGAAGAACATCATCTCGCTGCGGTTGCGCACGCCATATTCGTGGGTGGCAGCCACAATGCGGTTGAGGCACTCGATGCGGGCGTCCTTGATGTCAAAATGCAGGCGCAGCTCGGGGAATTCCGTATCCACCACCGCCAGCAGATCCTCCAGCCGCTGCATAGGAATATCGGGGTTATAGGTGGACTCCAGATATTCCAGATCACCCTCCCAGTAGCGGCTGGTGATGCCTACGGTGTCCGCTACGCGCTCGCTCTCCTCCAGCGGGCAATCGTCCCGGTAGGTAAAGTAGCCGGCGATATTGTTGTTGTGCATCAGAATCAGCTGCTTGTCCAGCGTCATATACACGTCAAACTCCACAGCTGCCGCACCGGATTGTGCGCCGGTAACGATGCTCTCTACGCTGTTCTCGGGATAGAGGTATTCATTACCCATATCACCGCGATGCGCCACTACCGTACCGCCGCGCACCAGAATGCTTTCATCCGCCACATCGAACCAATCACTCTCCAGCGCGGCGATATTGGCGGTGTAATTGCGGGACAAAATGCCGTTGACGCCGCAGGTAATAAGGTCGTAGAATGCCAGCTCCGTATCGGCATTCGTTTCCACCAGCACACTCACCATACTGCCCTGCAGATAGTGCACGTAGTCCTTGTTGATGACGCTCTCGGGCAGCAGCGCCGTACGGTAGTTGCAGGAGAACAGCACATCGTAGATCTCGCTCCACGTCATCGCTGCGTAGCCCTCGGTATAGGTCACATAATCAAAATTCAGTTTTGCGCGGTCATCATAGGCATTGCCGTTGCCATCGGTATCAGCAAAGGTGTAGCTGACATTGGCAGGTCCGCGGACCGCACTACCGGTAAAGTCCACCACGCCGCGGGCGGTGGGGATCACATCGGTAACTCGCTCCAGCACCTCCACATCGTTGGAGATGACCCAGATGTTGCCGCTGTTCTCTTTCTCCAACAGTGCCGCCAAGGCATCCGCTGTTTCCAGATCGCCCAGTGCGATCCGGACACCTACGTTCATCTTTTTGTTATTGGCATCAAACACCCCTGCAAAGCTGCCCAGCTCCGTCTGCCCGTCATAGACACACAGCTCGCCGCCTACCAGCTTCAGATCAAAGATCAGCGCAGAGGGGCGCTTGGCCTCGTCGGCAAGGATTGTCGACTCCGCCGTGGCAGTCTGCATCACGATCGGTGCGGTCTTGATATCCGTATCCGGCTCGTAGATTGCAAGGTCAAAAGAACTGACGGGGTTGAATGCCAGCTCTACATCTGCCAGCTCCTGCTCCTTATTTTCGTTGGTAATGGGGCGGATGCTGACGGCGTGGATATCCAGTGCGGAGGTGGCTGTATTGAAACCGAAGCCGCCGATATACTTCTTATACAGCGTACCCGTAGCAGGCGTAGTCAGCACCTGCACATCGTCGACGAAACCGTACAGCACGCCCTCGTGGACGATGAGCTTATACTTGATGGTATCCTTCACCTGATGATAGTCGGCGTTGCCCGTATCATAGAGGTTCTTGTCGATGGTGCCGTTGGTGCCGTCACCCATATACTGCTCCAGCACCTTGATGGTGATGTTGGCGTGACCGGTAGCAAATGTACCGCTGTTCTTCTCAGGGTCCTGAAAGCGGACAAACTCTGCCACGCCGGCATCTCCGCCCTTCTTCATCTGCCCGTAGAAGGCATACTGATAATGCTCGCGGAACTCCTCAGCGCCGAAGACCATACAGCTCCAGCTGCCGTAGCTGTCAAAACCGATCTCCGCCTCGTAAACATAGCTGTCACCGGAGCTGTAGACCGGCAGATACAGATGGGTCACGGGGTCGCCTGCGCGTGTGCCCTTATAGTACAGCGCACTGTCATCATCACTCCAGTTGACGGTGATGGCGTTGTTGGCATTGCCGCTGTATTTGACCGTATCGTTCAGCAGCGCCGCCTTTTCATCGGCAGTCAGCTCACTCATATCCAGCGTGTACTCGGCATCCACATACAGCGTGTGGCTGTTGACCACAGCGTCGGTGTCGGTGCGCTGATAGGTGAACAGATACTTGCCGCTGCCGCTGTCCGACACGGCGACCTTGACCATCGTATCATCCGCCAGCATTGCCGTGGCATAGGTCTGCAGCGAGCTGAGGGTCACATTCTTTCCCAGCTGTCCCAAATTACCCAGCACATTGTCCCAGGAGGTCTGCGCCGCCTGCTTATAGCTGCCGCTGCGATAGCGTGCCTTATCCAGCGCGGCGTTGGACTCCAATTCCTTGGCGTCCAGCACGCGGTCATATACGCGGATTGCCAACAGCTTGCCGGAGAAGGTACGGCCGGACACCGCATCCTCCGCCGCGCCGAAGATCACCTGCGGCACTTCGCCGGTCTGTGCGCCGGAGAAGGTGCTGACCGAAGGTGCAGAATAGGTATTTTTCGAGGTGCTGGACAGTGCGCCGCCACGATACCAGTTGGTGTAGTCATTCGTCTTGAAGGTCAGCGCCTGCGTCACATCGTTAATGGAGCCGGCTCCCACATTGGCACGGGTCCCCCACGCATCACTGTTGACCTTAAAATTGATGGTAGATTCGTTTTTATTCTGATAAACAACAAAGTTATCGTTGGGTGTATTGACCGGCGTGGTGGTGGCAGCGATCCAGCGATCGGAGCCGGTCAAGGCCATAATGTTGGCGATCTTACCGCTGCTGTTACCGGCAGAATAACCGTAGTCATCCATCAAAAATTCGATGGTAAACTCACCGCCGGCAATCGCCTGACGCACCTTTTCCGGCAGGATGATATAGCCGCTGTCCATCTGCAGATAGTGGGCGTTGGCAAACTCATCATCGCTGCCCCAAGTGTGGCTGCCGATGTCGATGACCGTTGCGCCGGTCTCGTCCGCCAGATCCACCCATCCCTCGGCGGTGGTGCTGAAGCTCTTGCCGGTATTGCTGTTGCCGTCAAGGAACATCACCAGCCCATCGGTCTCATAGCCCTCGGGGATCACCGCATTGGGCACATAGTCGGTGTAGTAGCGCTCTTGATCGGCGGCGGCATTCTGTGCGATCTCCTGCTCGGTCAAGGTATCGCTGTAGATGCGGATTGCCTTCACCTTGCCGGTGAAATAACGGTCGGCGATCACATCGGTGGCAGCACCGAAGGCGATCTGACAAGTGCGCTCGCTTGTCCACGAATTCCCCACCTTGAAGCCACCCAAATTGATGGTCTTACCTTCAACAGTAATCTCCTTGGTTGCAGAAAGCGTACCGTTCTGATACCATTTCTGCCCATCGGCATTATCAAAGAGCAGCGCGTTGGTCACACCGTTCATCGACGCGCCCGTAACGGTGGCGTATGTACCCTCACCGGTCATGGAACCCCAGTTGTTGGTACCATAGCAGGTGCGCAGCTTCACATCATCGCTACCCTTGGCGGCAAAGATAACGAAGCTATCGTTGGTCACACTGCCGGCAGTACGGGTGCCGCTGGTAAACTCTGCAATATAATCATCATCGCCGGTAACGCACATCACATTGCAGATCTTGCCGTTGGCAGTGGTGACGAAATCATCCATCACAAACTCGATGGTGAACTTCTCCCCCGCCAGCGCCTGCCGCACAGAGTCGGGCAGCAGGATGTAGTTGTCTTCAAAGGAGAGATAGTTACTGGCGTGGGCGCGGTCGCGTCCCCAGATCTGCCCGTTGATCTTCACCTTCTCGGCAGGATTTGCCAGATTCGTCCAAGTGGTGGCATTGGCATCAAAACCGTTTCCGGTGTTGTTATTGGCATCCAGATGCAGCACCAGATTGTCGGTCACATAGCCGGTAGCGCCCTCTGCCTGCGCCACGATTCCGTTGGGGATCGTGCCCAACAGCAGCACGGCGCACAGAAACAGCGCCAGCACTCTGCCCATCCAATGTGTTCTCCTCATTTTGCCCACACTCCTCATTCTCATTTTCGGTATAACGGGACTCATTCAATGTTCTCATTCTATCCATTATCTCCCAAACTGTCAAGAAATCACCGCTCTCCCGCGCCTTCTTCAAAACCACTTTTTTGTTGCAGAATAAACGATAAAGTGCAAAATACATGCTTCTTCAGACGCTAATCCATTCCGCGTCACTGGTTGTTTCCACAAAGCGCGACGTGTTTTTTGTCAGTCTCCACAAAAGCATTCTCAGTGCTGCAGCAAAAGAAAGGGGCGGCATTCAGCCGCCCCTTTCTTTAGGTTTTGCTATAAGCTTTTGCTCGCTGCTTATATCTCAGTTCCAGATGATACTGTCATCTGCACCCATGGAGAAGATAGCCTTTGTCACGGTGTCATCAATGAGGGACGGACCGCCCAGCACGAAGCCGCTCTCAACGCCGGCGGCGGTGGCGTACTCCACAGCAGCGGATTCATCGCCGTTGGCGGTGAGGATCAGCGGTGCGCCCAAGGCGTATGCCAGAGGACCTGCGCACAGACCGTCGGGGAAGTTGTAGCCGTAGGCCAGCACCGCGTAGTCAACGCCGGTGCTGCCGAAGGCCTCGATAGCCGTCAGCACGGAGGTGTCAAAGCGGCTGGCGCCTGCAAGGCGAACCACATCGCGGCCCGTTGCCCGCAGCTGCTCCTCCACGGCGGGCTTCACAGCGCCGGTGCCGCCCACCAG
>JAGBEA010000008.1 GCA_017937195.1 Oscillospiraceae bacterium
ATCCTCGAAGGCAAGCGCAGCGTAATCACAATGCAGGCGCTTGGCCTCATCGTGCTGCCAGGTATACTTGCCTTTGATAGGCTTGCCCTTATAGGCAAATACCTTGCCGTCATGGTCGCGGGCGGCAAAGCGATATCCGATGCGGAATACACTGGCCAGCTCCTCCAGCTCATCTGCGGTAAACTGGCCATCCGCTGCGCAGGAGTCAGGCTGCTGCAGCAGTCCTGCTCTTGTCAGCAGCCGCTGCAGCTCATCATCAGACGTTGTAACGATGATGACCTTGCCAGTTGACAAATAAACTGTATAATTGCGGCGCTCAACGCCGCTGCCACCGCAGCTAGCAGGATCGCCGCACGACGGAGCAGATGTTCCTGGCATGATAGCCTGGATAGACGCCTCATCCAGATAGACGTCGCCGATCTTAATCATACTTACTCCTTCCTGGTGCCCAAATCTGACACCGTCCGTTTTGCCAGGCACGCGGGGCATATCTTGCCGCCGCAGTAATTGCGCAGGGGTCGGTCCGTCTCGCCGCAGTATTGGCATCCGACAAACCGCACCCGTCCTGCAAGATCACGTTTGAGCTGTCTCTTACCCATGGAGCACCTGCCTAAAGCACTCCGCGATCATATACGCGGCCTTATCTGCGGCTCGATGGAGGGCCTGCATCGCCGCCCACCACTGGGGCGACTGCCAAAACTGTCCATAGAGCGCATAATGCAACCGCTCATAGCTCCCATAATAGGAGAGCAGCCTCGCCTGGGCAGCCGCGCAGTTGCGGCTTGTGCCGGCCGCCATGGCCCGCTTGATAAACTTCTTGCGCGTCACGCAGTAGTCCCTCCCTCAAGGCTCACCGTAAAGGAGAGACCCTGCATGATCGGCATCAGCATGGGACGTACCGCCTCGCGGAGCTGCGTCCCTCCCAGCACAAACACGGCCATGATCGTATGCGGCATCTTGCCGTGGCAGGCGTTGGCATAAACAACAGCCTCGTTGCGCGGCACGCCGTAAGCCATCAGCAGCTTGATAAATCTCTTGCGCGTCATATTTATCCTCCCATTTTTGCTAAAATTTCCGCCTTGCGGGCCATGCAGGCCGCAGTGGCAGGCGGGCGCCATGTATTACCGTCGCTATTGATGCAAACGGTGAGGTGTTGGCATTGATCGCATGCACCGGAGACCACCGCCCAACTCACAGCCTGCCCCTCCGCCTGGAGATCAGCAGGATATACGCTGTCAAACAGGGTCACGATGGTGCGGCCGGAAGCGCCTGGTATCTTACTCATCGCGCGCCCTTTCCTCAAGCCGGCATACGCCTGGAATATCAGGGACAGGGCAAAAATCGGCTCGCATCGGGCAGTCCGCATTGACGCAGACTTCGTCCTGGCACCATTTGCATTCAGGCATGGTCATCACCTTCTTTCCGTTTTCCATAGCTGCAAAAATCATTTTCACGGCGGCAATACTTTGTAAACTCGCAACCGCCGATATACTCCATGTCTGCAAATGAGTTTCCGGCTTTGCTTCCTGTCGGTTTCCAATGCTCGCACTCTCGGCATCTGACAACCGGCACGGCGTCCCGATACTGCTGCAGCTCCTGCTCCGCCTTTGCCAGCCGCTTGCCAAGGTCCGTGCGGGCGGCCTCGCTGGCGGTGAGCTGGGCGGTCAGGGTCTCGATGGCATCGGCGGCGTCCAGTAACATAGCGGGTAAAGGATATTTATATCCAATCGCGCTTTCATAGAGCCGCTCAATCAGTCCATTGCAATCGCACACCTGGCACTGATATACCGGAGACATCCGCAAGGCCCTCACAGCCTCGCGGATGATGGCACAGCCGTGTATGCCGCAGTCGTGCTCATGCCCACAGCCAAGGCAGGCCAGGGAGCCGGTCTCCACTTTCAGGCGGGATAAAGCATTAATCAGGTCCTTCTTGTTCATTTCGTTTCCTCCGTTCCGCCCGCTTGACAGCACCGTGCCGGACCGCTGCGAAGTCGAGATGCGCAGCAAAGCTGACAGCATCAATCGCCCGCTGAGCCGCATCCTCATCCTCGTATCTGCCCCAGTCTGGGCAGACATTGCGATCATGGCAACCCACGCGCCGCCTGGGGCAGTCTTGTGTACAGGGCCAGCCGTACTTCACGGCGCCGCCTCGCGGACGGAGACCTCACGGCTGAGCTCCACCAGCTGGAGCAGGCGGCAGCTGGCGCAATGTTCTGCCAGCGCCTGCTCATCGCAGGAGCGCGGGAAGCGGCAGTGCTCCCCGCAAAACTCCTCCTGCAGCTCATTTGCCACCTGCACGCGGCAGGCGTGGTGGACGGTCTGGCCGTAGGGCACCGGCCGTCCGCAAATCTTGCAGTTTGCCATATGTACCCCCTTATCTGGTCAAAACGATCACCAACATGGTGGCGGCTGCCAGGACGGCCACGCCCACCAGGCGGGCAATATCAATCTTTCTCTGTTTCTTCTGGTTTCTGGTCATAACTTACTCCCTTCGCTTTTCCCATCAATTTTCAGCTTTTTCCACAGGCGGCAGCATCATCCACCGGATAGGCGGCTGTGTAATGACTGAGCCGCCCGATTTGAACACGAAATTATCGCCGTCCCACCGGCAGCACACACGATAGTGCTCACCGTCACCAAGGTCAAAATCCGCCACTGCGTCGCAGGGCGCCGCAGGCGTTGTGCCGCCAGGCATCCAACCGGCAAAAACCATCTGGCCCTCCGGCTGGGGCGGGTTGAGGTTCTCTGTCAGCCCCAGGAGGTAATCCGTGGAGCAGTGCATCTGCTTTGCCATGGCTACGATTCGAGACTTATTATCAGGGGTCAGCGAATCCTCGGAGTAAAAATACATATCGCCAAAGTCTCCGGCTGCAAACTTGCGGATTTTTTTGACGCTGTATTTATTCCCGTAATTCAGGTCAAACTTTTCGTCCTCCGCCAATCCGGCGGCCTCTGCGGCCCGCAGCAGCCGTTGTGCGGCTTTGGTGTTCTTTGCGCGGAACTTTTCCTGCTCTTTAGCTCTCCGCTCCTTATCCGCAGCCTGCTTTTGAGCCTGATCCTGCTTTTCGGCTTTCACCCTGGCCTTTGCGGTGGCGCAGGCGCCGGTACAGCTATCCTTGTTATAGCAGTCCAGGCAGCACCTGCCCTCGCAATACTGCCAACTGTACTGGCTCTTGCCGGTCTTGCGGAGGAATCCCTGCACATTGCTGCAGGTACGGACGCCGCGGCTGCTGTCAGGGCACTTGGTGTTGGCCGCGAAGGTGTAATACTGCTCCGCCATCTTGAGGAGATTCTCTGCGGCGCTGCCGGAAATGCGGCACTTCTCCCCCACGGCCTCCGCAATGTCCGCCTGGATGTCCTGGGGGATGCGGGCCAGATACAGTGCGGCGCTCTCGTTGATCTCGCCCCGTTGGAACTGGCCCTGGAAGGGCTCCTGCAGCTGGTCGCGGATGACCTTGAGGTTGGCCAGCTTGGTCTTTGAGACCTTGCAGGCCTGGGCCACATGGTCCCGCATACGGCCAGGGAACTCCACGCCCTCCTCCTTGAGCTGGTAGAGCAGTGCCTCCACACGCTCCGCCTGCCTGGAGATATCGGCAGAGGACATCACACGGGTGTTACTGTTTGCGTAGATCAGCTTGAGCTCCTGCAGCGCCGGCGAGTCCGTGTCGGTCTCGCGGATGCAGGGCACCTGGCGGAAGCGGTCCATGCCCTCGGCCACCAGTTTGGCAATGGCGGCGCGGCGCCGGTGGCCGGAGACGATGGTATAACGTCCGTCTCCGTTGGCGCGGACGCGGAGCGGGTCCTGCAGGCCAACAAGGGCGATATTGGAGGCCAGCCCATCCACGCCGGAAAGCTCATAAAAATTGCGGCTGTCCTCGTCCAGCAGGTCCAGGTCGATGTACTCGATCTGTTCCCGTCCCGCCGGAGCGGTGCCCAAATCTGACACCGCGCTGCTCAGCACGGCGGCCAGGTCAAAGCCCTTTGTCTCAGACATCTGCGCCACCTCCCATCCACTGGCGGACAAATCGCCGGTAATCCACGCCCGCGGCGCTGCGGGGGCTGCACTCCAGTAAGGGCTGCTGGTCAAAGGTCATGTCATCCACCTTGTCGGAGCGCCGGATGTGCGGGTACACCGGCAGGCCGCTGCCGCGCAGCTGCTGCTCCGCATCCATGATCTGGCTGCTCTTGTACCACATGGTGGGCAGGATGCCGGAGACGCGGAGCGTTGGATTGATCCGGCGCATGTTGGAGACCTGCCTCATCAGATTGGCCATGCCCCGCAGTGAGAAGGCATCCAGCTTGATGGGGATGATGACATCATCCGCCGCCACCAGAGCTGCGGTTGCCGCGGCATTGAAGGCAGGAGGGCAGCCCACCAGGATGTAATCATACTGGTCCAGCTCCGCCAGCTTAATGGTCATATCCCGCAGTATCTCTCCCTTGTCGGGGTCCTCCTTGGCTGCGGTGAGGTCCAGGTCCATGAGGTCGTCGGCACTGGCCAGGATATCCACGCCGGCAAAGTTAGTCGGCTGGATGCTGGCGATGGCAAACAGGCCCTCGTCCCTGCCGTGGCGGAGCACCTCCGCCAGGTTGCCGTTTTTCGGGTCGGCTCCAAAAAACTCGCTGAGGTTGCCCTGGCTGTCGCCATCCACAACCAGGACCCGCTTGCCGTAGTCCCTGGCCAGGATGGCTGCCATGTTGATGACGGTGGTGGACTTTGCCACCCCGCCTTTCTGGTTGCAAATGGCACTCGTTCTCATAATTACCTCCTTGTCAAAATGGCAGATCGCCGTTGTCTCCGCCGGTGATCTCCGTAAGTTTAACCTGGTCGCGGTCCTGCTCCCGCTGGAGGCGGGCGGACTGCTTTGCTTTGCGCCCCTCATCCTGGTAGTGCTGCGCTACCTCGCGGGTGTTGCCGGACTCGCTAAAGCTCTGGGTGGCGCCGTCAAAGTCCAGATAGATTTTGCCGATGACGCCCTCCTTGTTTTTGGCAACCTTGAGCACGCGGCGGCTCATTGGGTCGTCCGGCGTCTCACGGTACAGCAGCATGATGGTGTCGGCGTCCTGTTCCAGCTGGCCGGACTCCCGCAGGCTGCTCATGTCCGGCGCCATCTCCTCGCCCTTCTTGGAGCTTTCCGGTCGGCGGAGCTGGGACAGGGCAACCACGGTGATGTCGTTGGCCTGGGCCAGCTGGTGCAGGCCGATGGAGATGGAGGTCACGGCCTCCGTGCGATTATAGGCCCGCGGCGCGGCAATCAGCTGCAGGTAGTCGATGTAGATGACCTCATAGCGGTGAGAGAGGGCATCGGCACGTATGTCCGCCACCGTCATGCCACCGGCAGGGATAAAGTCGATGGTGCGATTGGCAATATCGTCAGTGCGGGCCGCAAAGCGGCGCCACAGGTCCTCCGTCAGCTCGCTGCGCTTGATGAGCTTCATGTCGATCTCCGCCAGGGTGGCGATGGAGCGGTCGCCCAGCTTCTCGGGCTTGGTCTCCAGGGAATAAAACCCGACACGGTGAGATGCAGCCATGTGCCACGCAAAGCGCAGTGATAGGGCTGTCTTGCCGGCACTGGGATAGCCGCCCAGGATAATCATGTCGCCCCGCTCTGAGTACAATCCATCGTCCAGCTTGCGGATGCTCCAAGAGTAATACTCCGGATGCTTGCCATCACCGTGGCGGTCGCAGAAGTCCTGCACCAGGGCCTTGGCACTGAGCCGCCGCACGCCAGGGCGGGAGGAAAAGACGGCGTTGGCCTTGTCCACAAGAGCCATGGCATCATCCAGGCTGGTGATATCTGCGAGGGCATGTCCCACGTCCTGGAGGGTCTCCAGAGCAGACTGCTTTTTGAGCATGTCTACATACTCCCAGATATTTGCGGTGGTGACGGTCTGCTCCACGATCTGCACAAGATCAGACGTGAAGTCTCCGAATCCCGCCAGGCGGTCGCGGACGATAAACGCATCCACGTGCTTGCCCTCCAGAAATGCTCCGGTAATGGCCTGGTAGATCAGGCGGCACCGCTCGCTGCGGAAGTCCTCCGCGCGGACCCGCGCCATCACCTGTCCGATCAGCTCCGGTG
>JAGBEA010000009.1 GCA_017937195.1 Oscillospiraceae bacterium
CGGCGCTATGAGCGACCTGACCATCCCCCAGATGACCTCCGTGGCATTTGGCAGCGCACCCTTTGCATTCCTTGACAAGACCCTCTTCGCCGGTAAGACCATTACCGAGATCGACCTGCCCGTCAAGTCCGTCAGCGCTATCGACGCCAACCAGACCATCACCGTCTATGTCATCGACGCCGCCTCCTTCGTCACCGGCGGCAAGGTGACCGTTAACGAGACCCACACCCTGACGCTGCCTCTCGAGGCACTGCAGGGCTGCACCGCCTCCGCGGTGAACAAGTGGATCACCATCGACGGGCTGAACATTGAGGTGGGCGCCGATGAGACCCTCGCCTTCTGCAAGAACGGCGACACCATCATCTGGGGCTACCGCCGCGACAAGGCCAACAACGCCAACCTCTTCGCCTACAATCTGCTCAACACTGTCAAGAACTCGCAGGCGACAGACGTGCTTTCCATCGCGGTTTACACCTATGGCGACTCCTATCCCGAGCACCTGAAGGATCTGAAGGCTGCCGAGGAAGCCGCAGCAGAGGCGGCCCAGAAGGCGGCGCTGAAGGTAGTACTCAAGGACAAGAACCTGTCCATCTTCGGTGACAGTATCAGCACCTACCGCAACTGGTCCAACAACGCCACCGACTACAACAACACCATCGGCGGCAATATGGTGTACTACTATGACGGCCGCTTCTCCGGCTTCACGGTGAATGACACCTACTGGAAGCAGCTGATCGACGAGTACGATATGAATCTGGCCACCAACAACTCCTCCAGCGGTTCCCGCGTCATCGGCGTGGGCAACAGCAGCGGCAGCAACGCTGATCAGGGTTGGCTGAACCGCCCCTACAACCTGCACGACAACACCGGCACCACTGTCAATCCCGACATCATCTCGGTGTATATCGGCATCAACGACCTGAACAACAGCGGTAACCGCAGCTATCCCTCCGGCACCTTTGAGGCCATCAACTTCAACACGCTGATCGTTGCCAACGGCAGCACCTACACCTACGCTGAGCCCACCACCGTGGCTGAGGCGTACGCGGTGATGATCCACAAGATGACCGTCACCTATCCGGATGCAGAGATCTTCATTATGAATATGCCTCTGCGTGCCGCCACCCCCAGCGCCGGTCTGACCACCTACAATGACTTCATCGCCAAGATCGCCGATCGCTTCGGCGCCACGCTGGTGGATCTGTACAACAGCCCCATCAGCGGCACCGCCTACAACGGCTACTCCGTGGGTGACAACCTGCATCCCAACGCCGCAGGTCACGATCTGATGACCGAGGCTCTGCTGGACGCTATGGCAAGCGTGTATCTGGATTGATCCGGCACACCAACACCGCGTATACAGCCGTATAACGCACCACAAACGCAAAAAGAGCGCCGCCCTATGGGGCGGTGCTCTTTTACTGTGATCAGGTGCAAGAAAGAACCGCCCGGCGATGCCGGGCGGTCCTTTTACCGGAATTAAGTTTTCAGCTTACGCCAAAATTACTTGGCAGCCTTCTTGCCCTGCTTGGAGAAGGTGGAGACGCCCTCGACGACGAGGATGACAGCCAGAACGGCCATAGCAGCGGCGAAGATCAGCTGGAACCAGTCGCCCCAAGGAGCACCGGCAGCAACTGCGCCGACCTTGGCGATGACGGTCTTGATCAGGCTGGTCAGAGTAGCAGCCAGCATGAAGATCATGGGGATGAAGAACATCTTGTTGTTCTTGCCAATGTTGCCCAGCCATGCAGCAACAGCCATCAGAGCCAGACCGGCCAGCAGCTGGTTAGCAGCACCGAACAGACCCCAGATCTGGGACAGGGACAGACCGCCCAGAACGGAACCGATGATAACCATGAACAGAGTGCAGACGATGGGGTGAGTGAACACCTTACGCAGACCGGTAGCATCCTTCCAGGAAGCTTCGCCTTCCTTCAGCAGCAGTTCGCCGAACATGTAGCGGGACAGACGAGTACCGGAGTCCAGGGAGGTCAGTGCGAACACGGACACAGCCAGGGTCAGCAGAGCGTAGATGGTACCATAGATGGTGGAGGTAGAGACACCGAACATGGTGGCAATACCGGTTGCGAAAGCAACAGCGGGAGCGCCCTTGAAAGCGCCGTCGATGATGAACTGGTCAGCGACCATACCAACAGCGATCAGGGAGATGATGCCCAGAGCGGACTCGATCAGCATTGCGCCGTAACCGATCAGCTTAGCATCCTTCTCGTTGGACAGCTGCTTGGCAGTGGTACCGGAGGCGATCAGGCTGTGGAAGCCGGAGCAAGCGCCGCAGGCCACGGTGATGAACAGGGTGGGGAACATACCAGCCTTGCCGGTGAATGCGGGCAGAGTGAACTCAGCGGGGCCACCCAGGTTGCCGATACCGGACAGGATGATACCAACAACAGCGATGATCATCATGGCGTACAGCAGATAGCTGGACAGATAGTCACGGGGCTGCAGCAGGATCCACACGGGAACGATGGAAGCGATGGTGATGTAGGCAGCGATCAGGACGATCCAAGTGGTACGGCCCAGAGCCAGACCAACATTCAGACCGACGACCAGAGCCAGAGCAACACCGATCAGACCGATGATGGTAGCGGGAACAGTCTTCAGACCCAGCTTGGTGGTCATCATACCATAGATGATAGCCAGAACGATGAACAGCACGGAAACCATAGCGGTGGTCTCGTTACCGGTGGGGTTGGTGGTGATGAAGCCAGCGTTGTCGGAGAAGAAGGTACCGGCAACAACGTTCACGAAGGAAGCGATGACCAGGATCAGCACCAGCAGAGCGAAGATGATGAACAGGTTCTTTGCGCGCTTGCCCATGGAGGTCTTGATGATCTCACCAACGGACTTACCGCCGTTGCGGGTGGAAGCGAACAGAGCGCCGTAGTCATGCAGACCGCCGATGAAGATACCACCGATGATGCACCACAGGAACACGGGGACCCAGCCGAAAACGGCAGCCTGAATGGGGCCGTTGATGGGGCCGGCGCCGGCGATGGAGGAGAAGTGGTGACCCATCAGAACAGCGGGCTTGGCGGCGACGTAGTCGACACCGTCATTCACTTCGATAGCGGGGGTAGCTCTGGAAGGATCGACGCCCCACTCCTTTGCCAGCCAGGAGCCATAGGTCAGATAACCGATGACCAGCAGGACGATTGCTGCGAGAATGATCAGAATAGCAGTCATTTCTCATTACTCTCCTTTTTTATTGCAGATTTTATATTGCGGAAGATCTTCTTCAGGCTCTGGCCCATCCGGTTAAAGACCAGACGACCCGAAGAGGTCTCCATTGCAACCACACAGTAATGGCTCCAGCCCCAGAAAGTATGGTGATAGCTTTCATAGCGGTGGAGCTTTTTCAGGAACTTGGCGGCATCGTCATCCATCTTGTCGGCAAGGACGATAAGGTGAATGTCGGTGTTGCGGTGACCGGGCTTGGCATCTACCTGTGCCATACCACGCTGCCACGCAGCCTCGTCCAGTTCCTGCGCCTGCGCCAGCGTCAGATGATCGCTGACGGCGAAATAGATGTACTCATGGGATTCCGACTCGGACATTTTCACGCTTTTTACGAGGAAATACTGCACATCCTTGGAGTGGAACGCCGCCTCTGCCGCAAAGGGCTCGGCCACATCCTCCTCTTTTACATTGTAGTATCTCATATAGGATCGCAGCAGTATCTGCAGCGCTTCATTGGCGGTCATACGGTTCTCCCATCTTGTGAATTAGTTTGCAAAACACAGGGCAGGGTCATCCGCCCCAATACAGCGACAAACGATACGCTGCAACTATGAAATTGCAACCTATATTTTAACGCTGTTCGGGCAAAATAACAACCCCTATCCGCAGAAATTTTTGAGTTTTTTTATAAAAACTCTTCTTATTCTGCCGAATCCTTCGGTTTTCCAATCTCTGCGTGGGGGGCGCGCTTGGCAAGCTCCTCCAAAAGGATCTTGCCGGCACGCTCACCGGGCAGCTGGATCTGTGCCAGCTCGCCTGCTTCGCCGCAGATCACCATATTCTCCACCTCAAAATCGCCCTTGCCGCAGCACATCGTGGCGGGGATCAGCATCACGCGGCGGAAGCACCGGCGGATGTCGGCATAGGGGATGTAATATACCTTCAGCTTGTTGCGGAAGTACAGGAACTGGGCGCCCAGATGCACTGTACCGATGTCGCGGCCTTCCTTATAGCCGGCGGCCAGCACTTCCTTTGCCTCAACGGGGGTTGCCAGAGGATAAAACTTCATAGGTACTCCTTTCTCTGCCGCGATGGCGACAGACTCGTTCATATAATCTCTGCTTTTCGCAGACTTTCACATTACCTTAGCGTTATTTTATCAAAAATGTGTGGATTTGTCTATAGAAAAACCCACCCTTGGCAGAGTGGGTTTTCATCTTATTTCTTCTTATGCAGCGCCTTCATCCGCTTTTCGTGGTTGAGAATGGTCTTGCGCATACGCAGGTTCTCGGGAGTGACCTCCAGCAGCTCATCGTCTGCCAGAAATTCCAGACATTGCTCCAGACTCAGCTTGCGGGGCGGCACGAGACGCAGCGCCTCATCACTGCCGGCAGCGCGCATATTGGTCAGCTGCTTGCGGCGGCATACGTTGACGGTGATATCCTCCTGCTTGGGAGACACACCCACGATCATACCTTCATAGACCTTGACGCCCGGTCCGATGAACAGTGCACCGCGCTCCTGGGCGTTAAAGAGTCCGTACGCCACGGATTCGCCGGTCTCAAAGGACACCAGTGAGCCGGTGTTGCGGCGGCTCAGCTCGCCCTTATAGGGAGCGTAGCAATCGAACACAGAGGCCATAATGCCCTCACCCTTGGTGTCGGTCAAAAACTCGTTGCGGTAGCCGAACAGACCGCGGGAGGGGATGCGGAACTCGATCTTCATCCGGTTGCCCACGGGGTTCATCTCCACCAGATCTCCCTTACGGGAGCCCAGCTTCTCGATGACGGCGCCCACCGCGTCGGAGGGCACATCCACCACCAACCGCTCGATAGGCTCGCACAGCTGACCGTCGATGGTCTTATACAGCACACGGGGAGGCGACACCTGGAACTCATAGCCCTCGCGGCGCATCGTTTCAATGAGGATGGACAGCGACATCTCGCCGCGGCCTGCCACATTAAAGGCGTCCATAGAGCCCTCCAGCTCGCTGACGCGCAGCGACACGTCCTTCAGTGTTTCACGGAAGAGGCGGTCGCGCAGCTGGCGGGAGGTGACGAACTTGCCCTCGCGTCCTGCGTAGGGGGAATCGTTGACGGAGAAGGTCATCTCCACCGTGGGGGCGCTGATCTGCACGAAGGGCAGCGGCTCCACGCAGGTGGGGGCGCAGATGGTGTCGCCGATGGTGATCTCGCCGATGCCGCTCAGAGCGACAATGTTGCCGGCGGTGGATTCGGTGACGCTCTTTTTGCCCAGACCGTCAAACTCGTACAGACTCACCGCCTTGGCCTTCTTGGCGGGGGCGTCGGGAGTGTGATAGTTGCACACCGCGATCTCCTGATTCTGCTTGAGCACGCCGCGCTCGATGCGGCCGATGGCGATGCGGCCTACAAACTCGTTGTAGTCGATGGCGCTGACCAGCATCTGGAAGGGCTGCTCCAAGTCCGCCTCGGGGGCGGGGATATAGTCCAGAATGGTGTCGAAAAGGGGCTTGAGGTCGGTGCCCACCACATCGGGGGAATAGGAGGCGGTGCCGTGACGGCCGGAGCAGAACAGCATAGGGGAATCCAGCTGCTCATCGGTGGCGTCCAGATCCAGCAGCAGCTCCAGCACCTCGTCCACCACCTCGTGGATGCGCTGGTCGGGGCGGTCGATCTTGTTGACCACCACGATGACGCGGTGACCCAGCTCCAGCGCGCGGGACAGCACGAAGCGGGTCTGGGGCATGGGACCCTCCGCGGCATCCACCAGCAGAATGACGCCGTTGACCATCTTCAAAATGCGCTCCACCTCGCCGCCGAAGTCGGCGTGACCGGGGGTGTCTACGATGTTGATCTTGGTGTCGCCGTACTGGATGGCGGTGTTCTTGGCCAGAATGGTGATGCCGCGCTCGCGCTCCAGGTCGTTGGAGTCCATGACGCGATCCACCGTCTCCTGATTCTCGCGGTACACGCCGCCCTGCTTGAGCATCTCGTCCACCATGGTGGTTTTGCCGTGGTCAACGTGGGCAATAATAGCAATGTTGCGTAACTTTTCGTTTCTCATAGTATCTTCTCCTTTGTACGCTGCCGCGCACAAGCTTTATCTTTGCTCTAACTTTGTTATTATATGCTCTTGCCAAATCGATTGCAAGAGTTTTCGACCGCTTTTTCCTCTTTGGCGCATTGACATCCCCACCGCGGCAAGGTAAAATAACAGTTGCATCTGCCTCCGTAGCTCAGCAGGATAGAGCGTTCGCCTCCTAAGCGAAAGGCCGTGGGTTCGAATCCCGCCGGGGGTGCCAATATAGCAGCAGTTCTTTTGTGGAGAACTGCTGTTTTTTTCGCCCTCTTGCGACCGCATTTGCCCCGCGGCTTGTCCTATACTGGTAGGACACAAAGGAGGACGGCGGAATGAAACGGATGACATACATTTTTTTGCTGGCGGTGCTGTGGCTGACGCTCACGCCGGTGCAGGCGCAGGGCGCTTCCCTATCGGTGAGCGCTTACCGTCTGGAGGAGCAGTCGCGGCTGGGGGTGGAGTCGGCGGTCTTTACGCTGTACGGCGCGGACGGCGCGGCGCTGGGCTTTACGCAGCAATGCGGCGTGTGGCGCTGCGGCGGCGCGGTGATGGCGCTCCCCACCGACTCTGACGGCCGGCTGGTGCTGTGCGACCTGCCCAGCGGCGAGTATCAGTTGGTGCAGCAGGATGCGCCGCAGCTGTATCGCAGGATGAAAGCCCCCGTAAAGCTGACGCTGGATGACGGCGGCGCGCTGCGGGTGGAGGGACGCGCGTGCCAAGAGGTGGCGATTTTGCACCGCAGCGGCAGCGCGGTGGTGACGGCGGCGGTACTGGGGCTTTGCTCGGTGCTGCCGGCAGTGGTGCGTCTGGCACTGCTGTGGGGCAAAAAGCGGCTGTAATTGCAGCATTTTCGCCCGAATGCACAATTTTCCCGCATATTTTTGTGCAAGTTTATTTTCGGTCATTCACACATATGTCACAGATTTATGGTATGATAAAAACAGAAAATACCATGAGGAGGAACGGTCCCCATGTTGATCGAAAAACACGGCAGCATCCGTCTGCGGGACATCTCCCTGCCCAGCGGCACAACGCCGGAGCAGCAGGAGCTTGCCCACGGCATGGTGCGGGTGAACCACCTATACCGCAGTGCGCTGAAGGTGGCGGTGGCGCAGCTGGAAATTCTGGACGATGAGTTTGCCACCATGTACGAGCACTCCCCCATCCACCACATCGAATACCGCATCAAAACGCTGGACAGCATCGCCGAAAAGCTGACGCGGCAGGGCTATGAGGTGACCATCGACAACATCTTCACCCACATTCAGGACGTGGCGGGCATCCGCGTGATCTGCAACTATCTGGATGACATATACTATATGCGCCGCCTTTTGACGCGGACGGAATCGTTCCGCATCACACGCGAGGCGGACTACATCAAAAACCCCAAGGACACCGGCTACCGCAGCCTCCACCTGATCCTCGATGTACCCATCGTGATCTCGGAGGGCACACTGCACCTGCCGGTGGAGGTGCAGCTGCGCACCATCGCCATGGATATGTGGGCGAGCCTTGAGCACGAGCTGCGCTATAAATCCGACCGGAATTTCTCCGAAAATGATGCGGTGCGGCTGCGGCTGTGCAGCGATGCCATCGGCGAGATCGACCGGGAGATGCAGAATATCTATCTGGGCGAAAAGCCGGAATATGAGGTATGAATCAGCAAAAAGCACCCTGCTTCCGCACGGAAGCAGGGTGCTTTTCAATTCTCCGTATCTTTCACAAATTCCGCAACATCTTCAATGCGGCAATCCAGAAATGCGCACAGCTTATTTAAGGTCTTGGTCTCCATATTCTCGTTTGCCTTCAGGCGGCGGACGGTCTTGCTGTCGATTCCGCACAGCTCGCGCAGCTGATAGGTGGTCACGCCTTTCTTTTTCATTGTGTCCCACAGCTTGTCATAACAAATCATACGATCCCTCCTTGACAAGCTCTATTATGGGGGTTATAACCCCTCGTGTTAAGAGGGTTATAATCCCCATATCCAAAAGGAGTGAGAGAAAATGGATGCCGCCAAATGCAAAGCCTGCCAACATTTTCGTCAGCACTATACCATTGACAAGGTGGGGTATCGCGCCATCGGCTGCGGACACTGCGTGACACCGCGGCTGAAGCACCGCAAACCGGAGGAAAGTGCCTGCGGTTTCTTTGTGCCGCGGTGCAGCGACGATTTGCCCGACCGGCAGGAAGTCGTCCATTTTCTGACAACAGAGATGCTGCAATTCATTCTTCAGCTGGAGCTTCCGCCGGAGAATGCGGAATAGGAAAAGAACCGTTTTTTCCTGCGAAAAACGGTTCTTTTTATCTTTATTCGCCAAAGTCAGTAACATTCAGAGAGTATCCAAGCACTTCACCCACACTGGTGATCTTGCCGCGGACAGTGATCACATCGTCCACGCTCATTTCCATCACCTGCTGACGCTGCGCGTCGTTCTTCAAATAGCAGGTAACACCGATAAAATCAAACGGATCATCAGCAGAATAAATGGAAATGTATTTGCCGCTGCTATCGATCACACCCAATCTGCCGCTGAGAGCAACATACTGATTTTTATAAGTGCTCTCTGCCTTCATTGCATTGCCGGACAGATCGTCCATCAGTTGCGACACCTCGTAGGCGGTGTAGCTGATGGGCTGTTGCTGGCTACCGCCGTCCTGCTGTCCGCCACCGCCCTGCGGAGCTTCACCACTGCCTCCGGCTCCGGCACCTACTGCTGCAACGATCACCACAACGATCAGCCAGAACCACCACTTTTTAAATACAGGCTTCTTGTTCTTGGCGCCGCAGGAAGGGCATGCCTTGGCGTTTGCGGCCATTTCTTTTCCGCACACCTTGCATACTTTCAGTTTTTCTTTCATTTTTTCTCCTCCTTAAATGGGACAGTCCCAATATATTTGCATTATACTCAATATATTGGTAATAGTCAATAGTTTGGGCATGATAGGGTTTATAAGAGGTGATTAAATGATTTCTTATGTGCCCTTTTACCAAACACTGAAAGACAAGGGTATTACGGAATACCAGTTGATTTATAAGCACGGCTTCTCCGCCTATATCCTGCACCGTATGAAACACGGAGAAACCATTACATTGAAAACGCTTGACACACTTTGCTTTATTCTTGACTGCAGCGTTTCCGATATTATTATCTATATCCCCGACGAAGCGTAAACAAGCACCCGTTTTCTGTAGAAAACGGGTGCTTGTTTCCTTATGTGAAGTTGTGGGCGTCCTGCAGCACCATATCCTTGACCTTCATCAAGCGTGTGGTGTTGCCGCGCTCATTCTCGTCCAGCTTCATGGTGATATAGCGGATGTTGCGCTGCATCTCCGGAATCACCACATACTCCAGCGCGTTGACGCGGCGGCGGGTCTTTTCGATATCCTGCGAGAGCAGCTGCATGGTCTTTTCCACCTCTGCCAGCTCCAGCATATCCTGAAATACCTGCCCCAGCGCCTCCAGCGCCGCGTCCAGCTCACCCGAGGTCTGGGCAAAACCGTAGGAGTAGATCTCCGTGGGGTCGGAATTGGCGGTCTGGTAGTGATACACCGGCACATTCACGCTCATCACATTGCGGTAGGTCACATCCAGCGTGACACTCTGCTTGGGATACAGCAGCGCCTGCTCCAGCAGCTCCGGAGACATCACCGCACTGGCCACCGTCATAGCGGCGCCGGCTTTTTCCAGCCCCTCCTCCACACGGCGGCGCAGCGCACGGTTGCGGCGCACCACTTCCATAAACTGCTTCATCAGCTCATCCCGCTTATCCTTCAGCAGCTTATGACCGCGTACCGCCGTTTTGACACGACCCTTCAGCCGCGTCAGCTCCATACGGGTGGGGTTGATGGTCTTGTTGGCCATAGCGCACCTCAGTCTTTCTTGGGCAGATATTTGTCCACCATCGCGCCCTTGATGCGCTTGAGCTCACCGCGGGGCAGCATACGCAACAGCTCCCAGCCCAGATCCAGCGTCTGGATAATGGTGCGGTTTTCCTCGAAGCCCTGGGATACATAGCGCTTTTCAAACTCGTCGGCAAAGCGGGCGAACTGCAGATCCACCGGCGTCAGCGCCGCCTCACCCAGAATGGTCATCAGCTCCTTGGCTTCCTTGCCGGAGGCATAGGCGGCGAACAGCTGGTTCATGGTGGGGGCGTGATCCTCGCGGGTCTTCCCCTCACCTACGCCCTTATCCTTCAAACGGCTCAGGCTGGGCAGCACATCCACGGGAGGCAGGATCCCCTTGCGGTAGAGATCGCGGGAAAGAATGATCTGTCCTTCCGTGATGTAGCCGGTCAGGTCGGGGATGGGGTGGGTCTTGTCATCCTCGGGCATGGTGAGAATGGGGATCATGGTCACGCTGCCGGGGCAGCCCAGCTTACGGCCTGCCCGCTCGTACATGGTGGCAAGGTCGGTATAGAGATAGCCGGGATAGCCGCGGCGTCCGGGCACTTCCTTGCGGGCGGCGGACACCTCGCGCAGCGCCTCAGCGTAGTTGGTGATGTCCGTCAGGATCACCAGCACATGCATATTCTTCTCAAAGGCCAGATACTCCGCGGCGGTCAGCGCCATACGGGGGGTGGCGATACGTTCAACGGCAGGGTCGTTTGCCAGATTGGTGAACAGCACCGTGCGGTCAATCGCGCCGGTGCGGCGGAACTCCTGCACGAAGAACTCGGATTCTTCAAAGGTGATGCCGATGGCGGCAAACACCACGGCGAAGTTGGAGCTGTCGTCCAGCACTCGGGCCTGACGGGCGATCTGGGCGGCCAGCTGGGCGTGGGGCAGACCGCTGCCGGAGAAAATGGGCAGCTTCTGACCGCGCACCAGCGTGTTCAGACCGTCGATGGAGGACACACCGGTCTGGATAAACTCGTCGGGATAGTCGCGGGCGGCGGGGTTCATAGGCAGGCCGTTGATGTCCAGATACTTCTCAGCCAGCAACGCAGGACCGCCGTCGATAGGCTCGCCCATACCGTTGAACACGCGGCCCAGCATATCGCCGGATACGCCCAGCTGCAGCGGATGACCGAGAAAACGGATCTTGGAATCACGCAGATTGATGCCGGCGGAGCTTTCAAACAGCTGCACCACGGCGCGGTCGCCGTTGACCTCCAGCACCTTGCAGCGGCGGACAGTGCCGTCGCTCAGCTCGATCTCGGCCAGCTCGTCATAGGTGACGCCCTGCACCTGATCGACCACCATCAAAGGTCCGGAGACCTGACGGATGGTGCGGTATTCTTTCATCATTCCAGCTCACCTGCCTTTCGGATCAGTTCATCGATTTGCTGCTCCATCGCCTTTGCGATGGCATCGTAGGCGGCGGCATACGCATCCGCCTCCTCATACTTCGCCCGACCGATCTCCTCGCGGGCAGGCAGGTCAAAGAGTTTCTGCGCCTCCACACCGCGCTCCAGCGCACTGCGGCACAGCGACTCGTAATGCAGGATCATCCCCAGCAGCTTCTTCTGCCGCTCCAGATCGGAGTAGGAGTCCACATCCATAAAGGCGTTTTGCTGCAGGAAGTCCTCACGCAGCATACGCGCCACCTCCAGCGTCAGCTGATCGCCGGCGCTGAGGGAGTCCTTACCCACCAGCTGCACGATCTCATTGAGTTCGTTCTCCTCCTGCAGCAGATGCATCGCCCGTCCACGGTCGCGCATAAACTGCTCGCCCATATGCTCATCAAACCACGGGCGCATGGAGTCAAGGTACAGCGAGTAGGAGTTGAGCCAGTTGATGGCGGGGAAATGACGGCGATACGCCAAGGACGCATCCAGCGACCAGAACACCTTGACGATACGCATGGTGCCCTGCGCCACCGGCTCACTGAGGTCGCCGCCGGGAGGCGATACTGCGCCAACGGCGGTCAGCGTGCCGGTGCGTCCGTCACTGCCCATGCACTCCACCACGCCGGCGCGCTCATAGAACTGCGCCAAACGGGAGGCGAGGTAGGCGGGATAGCCCTCTTCACCGGGCATCTCCTCCAGACGGCCGGACATCTCGCGCAGCGCCTCCGCCCAACGGGAGGTGGAGTCGGCGATGACAGCCACATCGTAGCCCATATCGCGGAAATATTCGGCGATGGTGATGCCGGTATAGACGGACGCCTCGCGGGCTGCCACCGGCATATCGGAGGTGTTGGCGATCAGCACCGTGCGCTTCATCAGCGTTTCACCGGTGCGGGGGTCGGTCAGCTCGGGGAATTCCCGCAGCACGTCGGTCATCTCGTTGCCGCGCTCGCCGCAGCCGATGTAGACCACGATATCCACATCCGACCACTTGGCCAGCTGATGCTGCACCACCGTCTTGCCGGAGCCAAAAGGTCCGGGGACAGCGGCAGTGCCGCCCTTGGCGATGGGGAACATGGTATCGATGACGCGCTGACCGGACTGCAGAGGCGCAATGGGCGGGAACTTGCGGCGGTAGGGACGACCCACGCGGACCGGCCACTTCTGCACCATGGTCAGCTCACGCACCTCGCCCTTGTCGGTTTTGATGCGGGCAATGGGCTGGGTGATGTTGTATTCGCCCTCGTCTGCCAGCCACTCCACCGTGCCGCTGACGCCGTTGGGCACCATAATTTTGTGCAGCACCACAGCCGTCTCCGGCACGGTGCCCAGCACATCGCCGCCCACCACGGCATCACCCACCTTGGCGGTGGGGGTGAACTGCCACAGCTTCTCGCGATCCAGCGGCGGCACCTCGATGCCGCGGGTGATATTGGCGCCAACGCGCTTGACGATCTCCTCCAGCGGGCGCTGGATGCCGTCGTAGATATTCTCGATCAGGCCCGGGCCCAGCTCCACGCTCAGCGGCGCACCGGTGGTGACCACCTCGGCGCCGGGGCCAAGTCCGCCGGTCTCCTCATAGACCTGGATGGAGGCCTGATCGCCGGTCATATTCAGGATCTCTCCGATCAGGCGCTGGGGTCCTACGCGCACCACGTCGGCCATATTGGCATCGGCCAGACCGTTGGCGATCACCAGCGGACCGGAGACTTTGATTACTTTACCCATATTGTCATTCCTTTCCTCAGATTCAGGAAATATCGGCGCCGACCGCCCGTTCCACCGCGCTCTTCAAGCCCGCTTCCGCCAGCCCCAAAGAGCCGCCTCTGCCGGGAATGAGGATGATGGCAGGCATCACCGCGTCTTTATAGCGGTCGATCTCGCTTTGCATATGCCGTGCGATCTGCTCGGTCACATAGATCACAGCGTAGTTCTCCTGCGCCAGACGGTGCAGCGTGCGACGGGCGGTATCGGTGTCCGTCTCGGAGGCGAAATATACATCCAGCCCCAGTGCACGGAATCCCAGAACGCTGTCGCGCTCACCGATTACAGCGATTTTATACATAAGCTTCACGCAGCCTTTCCCGGATCGTATCGGCGCTGATGCCGGCCATCCGACCCGTCATAATGATGCGCGCCGCAGACAGCTCCGCCTCCCAGGCGGCCACAAAGCCGATGACCACCTCCACGCCGAAGGGGACACGCCTTGCCTTGCCGGCCTGCGCCAGCACCGCATCATCACACAGCTTTTCAAAGGCGGTCAGGCTTCCGCCGTTTTCCACCGCATCCTTACCGGCCTGCGCCGCCTGACGCAGGGGTGTGGAGCGGTAGAGCTGCTCCACCTCACCGTTGACAGCGGCTTTCAGCGCACTGTCCACGCTGACCGTGCCGCCGGAGAAGAGAAACTCCTTCAAAAAGGCGGCGGTGCGGCCCATACGGAGCGTGCGGATCACACTGCGCAGGTTCACCGCGTCAATGGATACGCGCACATAGTCCACCAGATACGCGCACCCGGTCTCCTGCGCCAGCTGCAGCATCTCGGCATAGCAGGCGCGGTCCAGCAGCGCATCGCTGCGCTGGGGATCGCCTGTTTCCGCCAGAACGCGGCGGCTCTCCTCCGCCGCAGCTGCCATGGCAGGCGGCAGGAAGTCCCATTTCTCACTCTCCCGACAGCGGCGCTGCAGCTCCTGCGCCGGCACACGTCCGGCATCCACCAGCAGCTCCGTCACATCGCCGCCGCGGCTTTTGATCACCGCTTTGAGATTGTGGTAGTCGTATTTCAGTTTGAACACATCGATGACCTGCGGCTCCGGCGCATAGCGGTACAGCCGCTCAAACAGCTCCACTCGCCGCTGCTGCAGCGCGCGGTTCAGTGATGCCTCGCTGGTGGGATCAAAGCTCTCATAGCCCAGCTCGGTCAAAATCCGCGCCGCATCCTGCAGCGTAGGGGCATCCAGCATCCGCTCCATTCGGGCGCGATCCAGCAGGTTGCGCTCCATACTGCGGATCTGGGCGCTCAGGCACAGATAATCCGTGTCCTTCCGTTTTTTCTTCAAAGGGGTACCCCCTTTCTGTCAGGAAAATAGAATTGCAGCCACATCGGCAGCCATCGTCTGACGCAGCAGGCGAAGCTGGGTGGCAAAGGAGCAGTTGACCTCCACATCGCCGCGCTTGAGCACCAAGCCGCCCTCCAGCTCACGGGTTTCTTTGCTGAGGGTAAAGCTTGCACCCGCCTTCAAGCCATTGGCGGCAGCCACCACCTCCGCGCCCAGCTCCGCAGCATCGGCGGCGGAGAAGATCAGCTCCTCATCACCGGCGCCGTTATTGGCTGCCAGCGATGAGAGCACGCGGATGTAGTCTGCACGGGGCAGTACGCGCAGCTTCTCGGCAGCCAGCGCAAACGCCTCGTCAATGCAGCCTTGCTTTGCAGACAGCAGCGCCTTGCTGCGCTCCATCACATCGCTGCGCTCACCGCGCTGCAGCAGCGCATCGGCAGCAAGGCGGGTCTTCTCCCCCTCCTGCTCCGTCAGCTGCTGCGCCTGCGCGGCGTAGGACGCCTTCACCTCGGCGGCGCGGGCATCGCCCTCGGCGCGGATCGTTTCGATCTCGGCGGCGGCATCCGTGCGGATGCGCTCCATGATCTTATCCAGTCCCTTCATAGGCGCACCTGCCTTACAGCACGTTCATCAGCAGCATAATGGTGGCGATCAGGGAAAGAATGGCGTAGAACTCCACGATACCGCAGAAAATAACGCCCTTCATCATATGATCGGGGTGCTTGGCCACGATGTTGACAGAGGCTGCCGCCACACGGCCCTGGAAAATGGCGCTGAGCCAGCCGCCCAGAGCAATAGGCATACAGCAGGCAAACACGGTCAGCCCCTGCGCCACGGTCAGCTGCACCAGCTCACCGCTGAACATACCCATAAAGAAGGTGGCAAAGAACCAGGCCACCAGACCGTACAGACCCTGAGTGCCGGGCAGCACCTGCAGCACCAGACACTTGGTGGATGCGGAAGGATCCTCGCTGACGAGACCGGCAGCGGCCTCACCGACCATACCGGTACCCTTTGCGCTGCCGATACAGCACAGAGCCACCGCCAGAGATGCGCCCAGCAGAGCCAAGCCGGTACCGCCGAAAGATTCAAAGAAAGCTGCCATATTACTGTTCCTCCTTAATAATTTCTACATATTTTGTGTTGTGCAGTCCCAGAGGCTGGTAGGCCTTGCCGCCGTCCTCATAGAACCGACCAAAGAATTCCAAAAACTGCAGGCGCATATCGTGGACATAGCAGCCCAGCAGATTCAGCGCCAGATTCAGCATATTGCCGATCAGCGACACAATAATGAAGAATACCACACTGCCGAACACACCGCCCAGTGTGTTGAACACCTGCGCCAGCACGCTGCCGGCCAGCATCAGCGCCATCAGACGCACATAGGACAAAATGTCGCTGAAATAGCCCGTCACGCCGTTATACACCGCGGCGATCAGCGCCGTCACCTTGCCAAAGCCCTTGGCTTTATAGGTGGAGCCGTAGAGCAGCATCAAAATGCCGATGCACAGTACTACCGGCAC
Organism: Oscillospiraceae bacterium; assembly: GCA_017937195.1. Taxonomy (GTDB): domain Bacteria; phylum Bacillota; class Clostridia; order Oscillospirales; family Oscillospiraceae; genus Vescimonas. The sequence goes on from JAGBEA010000009.1 coordinate 16,127, forward strand.
ACCGCCCACGCTGCCGATCTTGAGAATCGCCAGCGCCAGACCCAGCAGGATGACCCACCATGTGATCTCGCCCCACACTGCATCGGCCACACAGCCGCTGCGGAACTTGCGGTACACGCTGATGCCCATACCGGTGAAGATCTGGATCACGCCCAGCACCAGCGAGCCGATCAAAATCGCCACCGTGTCGTTCAGCGGCGAGAACAGTGCCGGCATTTCAAACGTACTCTCGGGGTTGATGAGGCGGCAGAGCTGGGGGATAAAGTCACCCAAAAAGCCGCCGGTCATAGCGCCCACGATAAAGGTGGCAATGCCGCACCAGAGTACCAGCTCCATAAAGTTCCGCGTACTCTCAGCAGGTTTTGCCTTCTTCAGCACCAGCAGTGCGCCTGCGATCATCAAAATGCCGTAGGCCATATCCGCCATCATCATGCCAAAGAAGAAGATGAAGAACGGCGCCATCAAGGGGTTGGGATCCACGCTGCCGTAGCGGGGCAGCGAATACATCTCCGTAATACTGTTGAGGGCGCGGGTCACGCGGTTGTTCTCCAGCTTGATGGGCACATCACCGTATTCCTCCGGCGCCGGATCGTCCAGCTGCCACGCGCAGTCAAACTCCTGCGCCAGCTGCTCCAGCTTTTCTGTCTGCGAAACCGGTATCCAGCCGTCCAGATAGAAGATGCACGCATCGGTCAAAAGCCGCTCGCGGCTCTCCTCACGCCGGACCTCCAGCGCAAGGCGGTCGGCACACTGCTTCAGTGCGTTTTGGGTATCCCCCAGTGCCTTCAGCGCATCCCGCGCCTTGGCGATCTGCCGCTCCGTTTCCGAAAGCTCCGCATCCAGCAGGTGCAGATTCTCCTGCACCGTGCCGTGCATCCCGCTCAGCTGGCTGGCTGCATAGCCGCGGCTGCGCAGCACCTCCAGCGCCGTGTCCAGTTCCGTCTTGTGGCTCAGCAGCAGCACGCATTTCTGCTCACGGCTCTCGCCCAGCAGGTACAGCTGCGCCGCCTCCGCCCGATCACTCAATTCGCCCTGCACCGCCTGCCAGTCCACTGCCGCCGGCAGCGTTCCGGTCAGCACACGGACGCTGCGGGTATCCCCCTGCTCCAGCGGCAGATCCAGTTCCTGCCACGGCAGCAGCGTCAGCCGCTCCGTCTGCAAGCGTGCTTTCTTTGCCTGCAGACGCTCGATCTCGGCCGTATGGTCGTTGATCTGCTCCGCGGTATCCAGACACCGCTGCATTGCCGCGTCATCCAGAAACTCCCGTACCGTCACCTGCGGGCGGGGCGTCAGCAATCCGCTTTTCTGCGGTGCGATGCGCTGCAGCGTCTGCAGCGCCGTCTGCACGGTGCGCAGCGCCGCTTGCCGCTGGGGCAAACGGGAGGTGTCCCGCCGCAGCAGCGACTGACTTTCCGGCGATTCCTGCGGCTGCGACAGATGCACGCAGCCCAGATGAACCAGCTGCTCCAGCAGCGCTTCGCGGTCACTTTGCAGGGCGATCAGGTGCAGGCGTTTCATTTTCGCAATCGCCATTTACCCTTCGACCACCCTTCTCACAATTTCCTCTGCCGCCAACGCCATTTTCAGCGCGGCGCTCTCACGCAGGCGGTCACACTCGGTCTGTGCCAGCGCTTGCGACTGCTGTTGCTGCTGCGCCGCCTGCTGCTGCGCCTGAGCCAGCGCTTCATCCCGCGCGGCACGGTTTTGTGCCTGCGTGCGCTGCAGCAGTTCCTTTCCTGCACGCTCTGCCTCCGCCAGCTGTTGCTGTACCTGGGCGCGAGCGGCAGCTTTCGCCTGCTCCATCTCATTCTCAACGGCTGTGATTTGCTTCACCGTTTCCAGATACATTTTGTCACCGCCTTTCTCGCTAATGATAACTATTATCATTAAATCATTATTTTGTTGATTTGTCAACACCAAACTGCTATTTTTTGTGCGCGGTATCTTCTTATTATTTTAGCACGCCGCCGCGTAATACACCATCTACAGAAATACCGAACTTCCCCCCTCTATTTTCTACAGTTTTGTCAAAAATAAAAACGCCTCCCCCGAAGAGGAAGCGTTTCTTTTTCTTTATCCTACGATGGCGCCGAAAGCGCTGACGCCCAGCACGCTCAGCACGCCCATAATGCAGCCTGCCAGCAGCACGCCGCCCACACACGCAAGGACGCTCTTCTTGAAGTCCATATCCAGCAGGCTGGCTGCCAGCGTACCCGTCCACGCACCGGTGCCGGGCAGCGGGATGCCCACGAAAAGCAGCAGCGCCCAATAGAGACCGCGGCCTGCCTTGGCCTGCAGCTTCTCGCCGCCGCGGCGGCCTTTCTCCAGAAAGAAGCGGAAAATCTTGCCGATATAGGGCTTATCTGCACCCCATTCCAACACGCGGCGGGCAAAGAAGAAAATGAACGGCACCGGCAGCATATTGCCGATGATGGCGATGATATAGGTCAGCCACAGCGGCATACCGAAGGCCACGCCGTAGGGGATGGCGCCGCGCAGCTCGATGATGGGCACCATAGACACCAGAAAAACGATGATACAATTCTTCAAAGACATAGGGCTTTCCTCTTATCTGCAGTATTGGCTCCATTATACGCAATCACTGCGCCTTTTGCAAGAGGAAGCCGCTTAATCCCCCACCAATCGGCAGGCCAATCGCTCCAGCAGATGCGATGCCGGCAGCAGCAGTGCCGTACACAGCACATTGAACACCGTATGGCTGGCCGCGATGCCCCACGCGGTGACACTCTCGTGCAGCCACGGCATAGGCAGTAAAAGCTTGCCCAACTGAAACA
>JAGBEA010000010.1 GCA_017937195.1 Oscillospiraceae bacterium
GACCTGCCACCTCGATGCCGTTATCCACCTGCTCACGCACCCAGCGGATCGAGCCGTCCACATCCCGCGAGCCGATCAGCATACCGCACAGCACCAGCTCCTTCACCGCGTTGGCGTTGGCGCCGGGGGTGGAGAACACCACGATGCCCTGCTCAGAGCAGCGGTCGATGGGAATATTGTTCACGCCGGAGCCGGCTCTTGCGATGGCCAGCAGGCTGGCGGGAAAATCGTAGTCGTGCAGCTTTGCCGAGCGCACCAGAATGGCGTGCTCATCACTGACTTCGCTGCCCACCTCGTAGCGCTGGGCGTCGAAGGTCTGCAAACCCACGGGGGAGATTTTGTTCATTGTTTTGATGCGATACATAGGTACCCTCCGCTTGGCCGGCCACAGTAGGCCGGAATACTTGTGCCGGATCGTGCGGCGCTGGCGCCGCATCCGGTACAGCAATTTCATTATAGTAAACTGCCCTTTTTCTTTCAACGGCAAAGGGGACAAAAAAACGGTCGGATTTGCAGGAATCTTTGGCACAATGACATACGGCAAAATGACCGATAAGGAACTGTTAAATCAGGCAAAACTGGTGTGGATTGCTATTGCTTTTTCGCTGTGCGCTCCCTTATAATATAAGCGTATAAATACGTTCAAAAGAGTGTTTGCTATATTGGAGGAAACAAGAGGGTTATGAGAAATTTTGACTGCAGTATTGCGGATATGCGTAAGCGCGTCTTTGCCGAGGTGGCAAAGCTGGCTTACGAGGGCGGCGACTATCACAAGCGGATGGAGAAGCTGCCCTATGAGATCCTGCCCGGCGAGGTGGGCAATCAGCGCGACTCCATCTTCCTTGAGCGCGCCATCGTGGGCGAGCGGATCCGTCTGGCTATGGGCCTTTCCCTGCGTCATGTGGACGAGCATATGATGCTGTCCGAGGGCGTGGAGGAGAGCGCCATCGCGGAGAAGTACTATGATCCTCCGCTGATCAATATTATCAAATATGCCTGCCACGCCTGCCCCGACACCCATTTCAAGATCACCAACGCCTGCCAGGGCTGTATCGCCCGTCACTGCCAGCGCGCCTGCCCCAAGGACGCCATCTATTTCGAGAACGGCCGCGCCCAGATCGATCAGGCTAAGTGCATCAAGTGCGGCAAGTGCAAGGCTGCCTGCTCCTATCACGCCATCATTAAGTTTGAGCGCCCCTGCTCCGAGGCCTGCGGTATGGATGCCATTACCAAGGATGAGTACGGTCGCGCCCAGATCAATCAGGACAAGTGCGTCTCCTGCGGTATGTGCCTTGTGAACTGCCCCTTCGGCGCCATTGTGGACAAGGGTCAGATGTTCCAGCTGATCCACTCCATCAAGCGCGGCGACAAGGTGGTGGCCGTCATCGCCCCCGCCTTCTGGGGTCAGTTCGGCGAGGAAGCCACCCCCGGTAAGCTGGTGCAGGCGATGAAGATGCTGGGCTTTGCCTCCGTGGAGGAGGTGGCCATCGGCGCTGATCTGTGCGCCGTGGAGGAAGCGGACGAGTTTATGCGCCATGTGCCGGCCAAGCAGCCCTTTATGGCGACCTCCTGCTGCCCTGCGTGGTCTGTGATGGCAAAGAAGGAGTTCCCCGGCTTTGCTCCCTACATCTCTATGACTATGACCCCTATGGTGCTGACTGCCCGCCTGCAGAAGCGGAAGGATCCCAAGTGCAAGGTGGTGTTTATCGGCCCCTGCGCCGCCAAGAAGCTGGAGGCCAGCCGCCGCACGATCCGCAGCGAGGTGGACTTCGTGCTGACCTTTGAGGAGCTGCGCGGTATGTTTGAGGCCAAGGAGATCGACTTTGAGAAGATCGAGGATGTTCCTGCCAACCACGAGGCATCTGCTGCAGGCGTCGGCTTTGCTGCAGGCGGCGGCGTGGCTGCCGCGGTGGAGGAGGTCATCCGCCGCACCCATCCCGATGTGGAGGTCAAGACTGTCAGCGCGCAGGGTCTGCGGGAGTGCCGTATGATGCTGCGCATTGCCCGTACCGGTAAGTACGACGGCTATCTGCTGGAGGGAATGGCCTGCCCCGGCGGCTGCATCACCGGTGCCGGCACCATCCAGCCCCCCGAAAAGGCCAAGCGTATGCTGGAGCAGTATAAGAAGGCATCTCCCAAGGAAAATCCCCTGGACACAGATTATCTGGACGAGCTGGAGCTGCTGTACGAAAACCCCGAAAACTGGAAGGCGGTCTCCCGCCATTAAAGCAAAAAGAGCAGGCAAACGCCTGCTCTCTTTTTATGTCCTCTTTACATTCCTTTGCCCGCGTGATACAATCAAGCCACTTTCGTAAGATGCGGAGAGAAAAATGACCACTTGGATCTTTATTTTGCAGCTGCTGGGCACGGTCGCCTTTGCGGTGTCCGGCGCTATGACGGCGCTGCGCAAACAAATGGATATACTGGGCGTGATCGTGCTGGGTCTTGTGACGGCTGTGGGCGGCGGTATGGTGCGCGATGTGCTGCTGGGGCTGACCCCTCCTGCCATCTTTTCCGACCCCGTCACCGTGGCAGCGGCGGTGATCGCCTCTGTGCTGGTGTTTATTCCGGCGGTGCGGCGGCGTTTGCTGAAGACGCGGCGTATCTATGAGCTGACACTGCGCCTTGCCGACTCACTGGGCTTGGGTATCTTCACCGTCATCGGCGCACAGACCGCCTGCGGCGTGCTGCACGACAGCAGCTGGTTCACCGTAGCGTTCCTCGGCACTATGACCGGTGTGGGCGGCGGCGTGCTGCGTGATGTGCTGGCAGGCGATCTGCCCTATATTTTCCACAAGCATATCTACGCCTTGGCATCCCTTGGCGGCGCGCTGGTATGGGTGGCGCTGCACCACTGGTGGAGCGAGAGTGCCGCCACCATTATCGGCGTGGCGGTGATCGTGGCTGTCCGTCTGCTGGCAGCCCACTTCCGCTGGAGTCTGCCGAAGGCGAAGGAAGAGGAACTGATTTAGTTTACATAAAAAATGCAGCCCGTATGGGCTGCATTTTTTATAGCTCGATGGTGTCCAGATCGTCGGGGACGAATACTGCGCCGGCGTATACGCTCTGCGCCTCGGCGGTGTAGCGCGCCTTGCGCGTGGCGATGGTCTTATCCTCGGTGTGGTAGAGCACCAAGTGCTTCGCACCCAGCTCCTGCGCCAGCGCGGCGCCGTCCTTGGCGGTGGAGTGGTGCTTTTCGTAGGGGCGGAAGATGTCGCGGTCATCGTAGAGGCAAAACGCCTCCGTCAGCAGCCAGTCGCACCCCCGCGCCAAGTCCTGACAGTCGGGATGGCAGGGCTCGTCACCCAGACACACCAGTACCTGCCCGTCCGGCAGCACGGCGCGGAAACCGTACTGCTTGGCCTTGGTGGAGAAGATGTCAAACACCGTCAGGTCCATACCGAGGCACTGCAGCTTGTCGCCGGGGCGGATCTCCACAAAATGGATGCGCGTGCCGATGTGCTTGCCCAGCTTACCGGGCAAAAGAGCGCGGCACAGCGGCTCTACAATATTGAGGGACACATCGTGACACCAGACGGTCAGCTCGCCCTCGTACTTGCCCTTGTTAATGGTCTCCGCCACGGCGCGCACTACCCATACCACGCCCAACAGATGGTCGGTGTGGGCGTGGGTCAAAAAGAGGTGGTGCAGGTGGGAGAAGGACAGCTTGGCCTGCTCCATCTGCCGCAGAATGCCGTTGCCGCCGCCGGCGTCCACCAGCAAAAACTCCTCGTCCTGCTGCAGGGCGAAGCAGGTGTTATAGCAGTGGGTCACCATGGCGTTGCCGGTGCCCAGAATGATCAGTTTCATCGTGTTTTCCTCACTTTCAATCGTCCCAGCCGATCTGTTTGCCGCCGTTGGAGCCAAAGGAGATGGCGCCCTTGCCGTACTTGCCGCGGATGGCGTCCATAGCCTGCTCCAGCTTTTCTTGCTTTTCGCTGCGGGCTGTCTGCTGCGTACCTAAAAGATCCAGCTGCTGATAGCTCTCCGCTTCCTCGGTGATATACAGTGCCGTCACCGTCAGCATACGGATGGGGGTGGGTGCTTTCCACGCCGCTTTCGTCAGCTCCATAGCCGCCTGCAGAATATCCTTCATCAGATGGGTGCTCTCCGGCAGCCGCTTTTGGCGGGTGATGGTTTTGAACTGGGCATCGCGGATGGTGACCTGCACGCCGCCGCAGTAGAGTCCGTGCCGCCGCATCCGCGCCGCTACGCTGTCCGACAGCACGCTCAGGCCGGTGCAGATCTCCTCCCAGCGGGTGAGATTCTGGGGGAAAGTCGTGCCGTTGCCCACGGATTTTACCAATTCCTGCTGATGCTGGGGGCGGACGGGGTCTTTATCCAGCCCGTTGGCGTACTGGTGCAGCTGATAGCCCAGCTTGCCCAGCAGTGTTTCCAGTGTTTCCACCTTACACGCCGCCAGTTGCCCGATAGTGTCTACCCCGATGCTGCGGAGCACCTGCTGCGCCGCGCGGCCTACAAACAGAAGGTCGCCTACCGGCAGCGGCCATACGATTTCCTGCCAGTTTTCGCGGCTGATGACGGTGGTGGCGTCCGGCTTTTTGTAGTCGCTGCCCAGCTTGGCAAACACCTTGTTGAAGGACACTCCCACCGAGGCGGTGAGACCGAATTCCTCCTTCACGCGGCGGCGGATGTCATCGGCAATGGCCTTGGGGTCGCCGCCGAACAGATGCATACTGTGGGTGATGTCCAGCCAGCTCTCATCCACGCCGAAAGGCTCCACCAAGTCGGTGTAGTGTCCGTACAGCGCATTGATGCGCTTGGAATACTCCCGATACAGCCCGTGGTGGGAGGGCAGCAGCACCAGTCCCGGCGCTTTCTTCCGCGCCTGCCACACCGTCTCCGCCGTTTTCACGCCCAATTTTTTGGCAGGCTCATTCTTGGCCAGAATGATGCCGTGGCGCGAGGTGGGATCGCCGCAGACAGCGGTGGGAATGTCAACCAAGTCCGGGTGGCTCAGCAGCTCCACCGATGCGAAAAAGCTGTTCATATCACAGTGCAGAATCACGCGATCCACGGCGCTCACCTCCTTTTGCTGCAATTATACCACGCGGCAGGGGACAAGGGAAGATATTTTCACGATTTCCCTTTACAAAATCGAAAATTTGTTCTATAATGGGGGCGAGAAAAGGAGAGGAGGTGTGCGGATGCGTGCAAGACCGGTCAGCTGCTGCTTTTCCGGACACCGTCCGAGCAAGCTGCCGTGGGGCAACGATGAGACCGATCCGCGCTGCGTGGCGCTGAAGCAGCAGCTTTGGGACGCCATGGAGGCGGCGTATCAGGAGGGGTATCGCCACTTTATCTGCGGTATGGCGCAGGGGTGCGATTTCTATTTCTGTGAGCTGGCGCTGGAGCTGCGGAAAAAATACGGCGATGTGACGGTGGAGGCGGCGATCCCGTGTCCTACACAAGCCGAGCGGTGGGGCGCGGAGCAGCGGCGGCGCTGGCAGCGTTTGGTGGATCTTTGCGACTATGAGACTATGGTGCAAAACCACTATTCGCCCGATTGTATGCAGCGGCGCAACCGCTATCTGGTGGATCACGCGTCTATGCTGATCGCCGCACACAACGGGCAAAGCGGCGGCACCCGCAGCACCATCGAATATGCGCTGCTGCGGGGCTTGAACACCGTGATACTGCCCATAGAAAGCTGAAAACACGCTGTGCGAGGCACAGCGTGTTTTTGTTTCTCAAAGGGGTTGATCCTCTTGGGAGGGGATATATTCCATCACATCCTGCACACGGCAGTTTAAGATGCGGCACAGATCGTTGATAGTCGTGGTGTTCAGCGGCTTATTCTTGCGCAGCTTGTCCAGAGTAGAGCCGGAAATACGGCGATTCTTAATGAGGGTATATGTGGTTTCGCGGCTTTCGCGCAGCGTTTCCCAAAACGGACGGTAACTGACCATATTTCCACCTCCTTTGCTGTTATTGTATGCAGCAATCGCGATATTGACTATAATCGTTAAAAAGACTATAATCATACGGCAAGGAGGGGATGGAATGGCGGATTACCGAAAGATGTATCTGGTGCTGATAGATGCGGTGGAAAGGGCGCTCCAACTCTTGGAGGCGGACACAGCCGATGTCAGTCCGCGGCGCAAAGAGGCAATCACCGAACTGATCCGCGGTGAGCTTGCCTGCGAGGAGATCTATATCGAAAGCGAAGCATAAAAACAGCGCCTGACACCCGTCAGGCGCTGTTTTTGGTGTGTTATGCGATGGAGATCACCTGATAGCCGGCGTCCTCCACCGACTTGCGCAGCAGCTCGTCGGTGACGGAAGCCTCGCAGGTGACGGTTGCGGTCTTGCCGTGCAGGTCTACCACGGCGCTGACGCCCTCCAGCGCGTTGAGCACCTGCTCCACACGGCCGGAGCAGTGGGTGCACATCATACCTTCGATGGTCATAACTTTGGTCATTGCTGTTTCCTCCTTGATGGTGATGGTATTGTCAGTTTCTTCGTTTTGCAAGATCACAGTGCGCCCGGGCTGCTTCCAGCGGCGCAGGCGCAGCGCGTTGGATACCACGCACACGCTGCTCATGCTCATCGCGGCGGCAGCCAGCATGGGGTTGAGGGTCAAGCCCAGCGCGCCGTACAGCACGCCTGCTGCCACGGGGATGCCGATAGAATTATAGAAGAACGCCCAGAACAGATTCTGGCGGATATTGCGGATCACGGCGGCGGACAGCGCGATGGCGGCAGGGATATCCTGCAGCGTGCTCTTCATCAGCACCACGTCTGCCGACTCGATGGCGATGTCGGTGCCTGCACCGATGGCAAGTCCCACATCGGCGGTGGCGAGGGCGGGGGCATCGTTGATGCCGTCGCCCACCATAGCCACGGTGTGTCCCTCTCGGCGCAGCTGCTCCACCTGCGATGCCTTATCGGCAGGCAGCACCTGCGCGATGACGCGGTCGATGCCCACCTGCGCGGCGATGGCGTCGGCGGTCTGCTGGTTGTCGCCCGTCAGCAGCACCACGGATTTGCCCATGGTGCGCAGCTGCGCGATGGCGGCGGCGCTGTCGGATTTCACCACATCGGCCACGGCGATCACGCCCAGCAGCTCGCTGTCCTCGGCGAAGAAGAGGGGCGTCTTGCCGCTGGCCGCCAAAGTGCGGACGTGTCCTGCCAGCGGCGCAATGTCGATTTTGCAGCGCTCCATCAGCGCGGCGTTGCCTGCGCGGGTCACCTTACCCTCCAAAATCGCCGCCACACCGCCGCGTACGGCGGCAAACTCGGTGACGGGACACAGCGGGATGCCCCGCTCCTGCGCCGCTGCCTTGATGGCGTGGGACAGAGGATGCTCAGAGGGCTGCTCCACCGATGCGGCGATGCACAAAAGCTCCTCCTCGGTGGTGTCGCCCAGCGCTAAGAGATCGGTCATACGGGGCTTGCCCTCGGTGACAGTGCCCGTCTTATCCAGCACCACCGTGTCCACCTTGTGCAGAAGCTCCAAACTCTCGGCAGATTTGATGAGGATGCCCTGCTCGGCGGCCTTGCCCGTACCCACCATAATAGCAACGGGGGTAGCCAGACCCAGCGCGCAGGGGCAGGAGATCACCAGCACGGCAATGCCAATGGAGAGGCAAAAGTGCAGGCTCATATGTCCCACAAAGTACCAAAGCAGGGCGCTGATCACCGCGATGGTGATGACAGCAGGCACGAAAATGCCGCTGATGCGGTCGGCAAGGCGGGAGATGGGCGCCTTGGAGGAGGCCGCCTCCTCCATCAGATGCACGATCTGCTGCAGCGTGGTGTCGCTGCCCACCCGCGTGGCGCGCACCTCCAGATAGCCGCTGGAGCAGATGGTGGCGGAGGCCACCGTGTCGCCGATCTCCTTTTCCACGGGCAGGCTTTCGCCCGTCAGCGCCGATTCATCCACCGCCGCGTGACCTGCGATCACCGTGCCGTCCACGGCGATTTTACCGCCCTGCCGCACGATCACCGTGTCGCCCACGGCGATTTCCTCCACCCCTACGGTGATCTCCTTGCCGTCGCGCTTGACCACGGCGGAGTCGGGAGACAGTGCCAGCAGTGCGGAGATGGCGCCCGTGGTCTTGCCGCGGGAGCGCTCTTCCAAAAACTTGCCCACCGTCACGAGGGTGAGGATCATACCTGCCGATTCAAAGTAGAACTCGGGCATATGGTAGTCGGCAGTGCCGGCAAAGAGTGTAATGAGGCTGTATACGATGCCTGCCGCCGCGCCCAGTGCCACCAGCGTGTCCATATTGGGGCTGCCCTTGAAAAGGCGGGAGAAGCCCACGGTAAAGTAGGCGCGGTTAAGGATCACAATAGGCAGCAGCAGCGCCATCTGTACGGCGGCATACAGCCACATACCCTTGGCATCGGCGAAGAAGAAATGGGGAACGGGCAGCCCCATCATATGCCCCATAGCCAGATAAAAGAGGGGTACCAGACACACCAGCGACCAGACAAGGCGCTTTTTCATACGCGAGAGCGCCTCGTTGTGCTGGGTGTTTACCTTGCCGCGATCTGTCTCCTCAGCGCGCTGTGCGCCGTAGCCTGCGCCGATCACAGCGGCGATAATGGCGTCGGCGTTGGTTTCGTTTTCGTCATAGGATACGGTCATACTGCCCAGCATCAGATTGACGGGGGCAGCGTCCACGCCCTGCAGCTTGCATACGGCTTTTTCCACATGGGCCGAGCAGGCACTGCAGGTCATACCGGTTACCTGAAAGGTTTGCTTTGTCATAGTGACACCTCCTGCTTATTTCATCATCTTTTGCAGGACGCATACCAGCTCGTCGATCACAGCATCGTCGCCGCCGCGGATGCCATCGGCAACGCAGGTGCGGATATGGCTGGATAGCAGCTCCTTGCTGAAACTGTTCAAGGCGGCGCTGACGGCGGACACCTGCACCAGAATATCGGGGCAGTAGGCATCGCGCTGCAGCATCTCCTTCAGACCGCGTACCTGCCCTTCGATGCGGCTGAGGCGGTTGGTCAGCGCCTGCAGCTCCGATGCGTCCCGTACTTTCGTCTTGTGACAGCAGTTTTCCATAAAGATACCTCCCGGGGGTATTATTTTCTGTCTACATCATATACCCCCGCGGGGTATTTGTCAAGGCTGAAAAAAGGGCGGCGTACCGCCCCATTTTCACCGTTTGTCGCCGGGCTTGCACAAAAGCGCCGCAATCAGCGCGAATACCACCGCCGCCGCGATGCCGCCTGCCGTGGCGCTGAGACCGCCCGTCATAGCGCCTATAAGACCCTTCTCCGCCACCGCTTTTTCCACGCCTTTTGCCAGCGTGTAGCCAAAGCCGGTCAGCGGCACGGTGGCGCCTGCGCCGCCCCAGTCCACCAGATGCTGATAGATGCCCACTGCCTGCAAGAATACGCCTGCCACCACGTAGCCCGTGAGGATGCGGGCGGGGGTCAGCTTGGTTTTGTCGATGATGATCTGTCCCACGGCGCACAGCAGTCCGCCGCAGAGAAATGCGTTGAGATAATCCATTCAGTTCGATCCTTCCTTTCGGGCGGAAAATACCACCGCGTGGCAAATGGAGGGGATGCTCTCCCCCTGAAACGAGGAGGTGGGGGAGAGGAGCGCCCCCGTGGGGGCGAAGAGGACGCGCTGCCACTTGTTCTGCCGCATCCCCCGCAGCACATAGCCGTTGAGCACTGCTGCCGAGCAGCCGCAGCCGCTGGCACCGGCGTGCATATCCTGCTTTTCAAGGTCGTACAGCAGCATCCCGCAATCGTGATAGTTGTGCCGCATATCGATGCCGTCGTGCAGGAAAAACTCGGTGACGATCTCGTGTCCCAGCACGCCCAGATCCCCCGTTAAGATGAGGTCATAGTCCTCGGGCGCGGTGCCGGTGGCCTGAAAGTGGGCGGCGAGGGTATCATAGGCGGCAGGTGCCATAGCCGCGCCCATATTGTTCACATCGGTGATGCCCTTGTCCACGATCTTGCCGCAGGTGACGTGGGTCACATAGGGACCGTCCCCCTGCGCGCCCAAAATGCAGCAGCCCGACGCGGTGGCGGTCCACTGGGCGGTGGGGGCGCGCTGGTTGCCGTAGGGTACGGGCATCCGGTACTGCCGCTCCGCCGTGCAGTAGTGGGAAGAGGTCATAGCGGCCGCCAGATGGGCGAAGCCGCCGTCAAGGAGGAGACTGGCCAGCGCGATGCTCTCGCCCATAGTGGAGCAGGCGCCGTACAGCCCGAAGAAGGGGATCTGGAAATCCCGCAGGGAGAAGGATGTGCCGATGCACTGGTTCAAAAGGTCACCTGCCAGAATGAAATCCAGATCCGACGGCTGCAGTCCGCCCTTTTGCAGCGCCTTTTGCAAGGCGCGGCTCTGCATAGCCGACTCACCCTGCTCCCACGTCTTGGCGCCGAAGAAGGAGTCGGGACACAGCTCATCAAAATAGGAGGCAAGGGGACCGTTTCCCTCCATCTTGCCGCCGATGTTGGCAAAGGACACCACACTGGGCGGACGGGCGAGCCGCACCGTCTGCCGTCCCAATCGTTTTGTCTGCATATTGTGTTCACCTCGCGTGTGTTTGCGATAGTTTGCCACGGTTGGGTGAAAATATGAAAACCGCCTGTGAAAAACAGACGGTTTCAAGAGGATCATTTTTGTAAAGCTTGCAGGAACTCCTCCGATTTCTGCCAGTAGCGGCTGCCCCAATGCTCAAAATCCCACTGCGGGTCGTAGGGATTGCACTCATAGTCGATATAGTAGAGCGTTTCATCCTGCACCACGAAGTTGGTGGGGTAGTAGTCGATGTTGAGCCCTGCGGCGTACAGGATGCGGCACATCGCCTGCAGCTGACGGACGTAAGCGCTCTGCATCCTGTCCTGCGCCACCAGTTCAAAGACGGTGTCACCTGCAATATATTCCTTCAAAATGCGTTCGCGCGGGATGTCTGCATCCAGAAGACGCGGCATAGGGATGTCCAGCGCGGTCAGGCGCTGATAGTCCTGCAGTTCCGATTGCAGCTTGTCGCCAAACTGATAGTAATCGCAGGGCTCGTGGTGGATCTGCTTGAGGACGAACAGCGCGCCGTCCCGTTCCACCAGATACGAATAGCCGCCCTTGCCTTTGCCCAACAGACGGACGGGACGGTAGGCAGTTTCGTTGACATACATCCGATCTTCCATTACAGCACCTCCCTTTGTGTGCATATTATAGCCTAAGCTGTGATGCACAGGCAAGGAAAATCGAGGAAGTACTGGAAAAGTGGGGAAGATGGTAGTATAATAAATTGATTTATTATGTACTTACGGCGCAAGGAGAAATCATTATGGAACAAATGCGTAGTTTCGGTTATATCTGCCCCAAGTGCGGCAAGGCGCAGGTGCATCAGCGCAGCCGCTTTGCGCTGTCCGCAGCCGCAGCGCGGATGGAGTGCGAATGTGAAAAGGCATCGCTGCAGGTGGAGACCGACGGGGTGAGGTTCCGTCTGTCCGTGCCCTGCGGGCTGTGCGGCGAGACCCATCAGGCGGAGCTGGATGCTCAGCAGCTGCTGGAGGGGCGCGGCGTCGGTTTGGGCTGCCCTAAGACGCGGCAGATCTGCTGCTACATCGGTGAGGAGCAGCAGGTGATGTCCTCGGTGGAGGAGATGACCATCCGCGTAGAAAAGGACAAGGCGGAGGACGGTGAGGCCTTTACCGACAATGTAATTATGTATGAGGTGCTGTCCGAGCTGAAGGAGATCGCCCAGCGCGGCGGTATCGGCTGCAGCTGCGGCAGCAAGGAATATGCCATGCAGGTGGGCCGCGCCTATGTGGATCTCATCTGCGGCAAGTGCGGCGGTCGGCTGCGCATCAACGCCGCCACCGATGAGGATCTGGATCGGCTGTGCTGCCGTATGACACTGGAGATCCACGGCAGATGAGTGTACTGATTGCCTTTGGCTTGTTTATTGCCGCCATGATCGCCTGCGTGGTCACGGGGGCGGAGATGGCGCTGGCGCTGACCTTCGGCATCGTGCTGTTTTGTCTCATCGGTCTGCGCCGCGGACATACACTGCGTGCGCTGTGGGATATGATGTGGCTGGAGGGTCGCAAGCTGGTGGGCGTGCTGGGCATCTTTATGTTCATCGGCGCCATCACCGCGCTGTGGCGCAGCTGCGGCACCATCGCCTTTTTCATCTGGCACGGCGTGCAGATCATTACGCCGCCTCTTTTTGTGCTGGTGGCATTTTTGCTGACCTGCCTTTTGTCCTACGCGTTGGGCACATCCTTCGGCGTGGTGGGTACGGCGGGCATCATTTTGATGGCGCTTGCCCGCAGCGGCGGCGTGGATGTGATGGTAACGGCCGGTGCGGTGATGTCGGGCGCATACTTCGGTGACCGCTGCTCTCCCGCTTCTTCCAGTGCCTCGCTGGTGGCTGCGGTGACGGAGACCAAGCTGTATGACAACCTGCGCAATATGCTGAAAACGGGATGGCTGCCGCTGGTGCTGAGCATCGGCATTTATGCGTGGTTGTCGGTGAAAAACCCCATCCAGAGTGTGGATGAAAGTCTCTTAACTACGCTGACGGAGCATTTTAATATCTCGCTGTGGCCGCTGCTGCCGGCGGTGCTGATGCTGGTGCTGCCGCTGCTGCGCCTGCCTATCCGCGAAACGCTGATCGTCAGCAGTGCCGCCGCCTTTGGCGTGTCTGTCTTTGTGCAGAAGATGGGTGCGTGGGAGACGCTGCACGCTGCACTGCTGGGCTATACGCCCCAGTCCGAAACGCTGGCGCAGATCTTGTCGGGGGGCGGCGTGGTCTCCATGCTGCAGCCGTCCGTTGCGGTGATGGCAACGGGTCTGTTTGCAGGACTCCTCAGCGGTATGGGCGTGCTGGATGGGATCCGCGCGCAGGTGATGCATCTGGCGGAGAAGTGGGGGCTGTTCCCCGTGACGGTGCTGACCAGCGTGGCGGCAGGCATGATTTTCTGCAACCAGAGCATTATGGTGATGATGAGTCAGCCGCTGATGAAACGCGCCTACGAACAGCAGGGCGCTTCCCGTGAGCACTTGGCGGTGGATCTGGAGAACAGCGCCATTGTGCTGGCAGCGGTGATCCCGTGGAATCTGGCCTGCAGTATCCCCCATCAAATGCTGGGGGCAGGACCGGGTGCTGTGCCCTATACGGTGCTGATGTTTATGATCCCGCTGTGCCACGCGCTGACGCTTAAGTGGCTGATGGGCGGTAAGGAAAGGAATACATAGTTATGATCTCTTTGCTTTCAAAATGGTTCATCCGTGACCGTGACAATATCGGCGATGCCAAGGTGCGCCGTGCCTACGGGCAGCTGTGCGGCATCGTCGGCATCGCGCTGAATGTGCTGCTGTTTGCCGGAAAATTCTTGGCAGGACAGCTCAGCGGCTCCATCGCCGTCACGGCGGATGCGTTCAATAACCTCTCTGATGCAGGCTCCAGTGTGGTGACATTGCTGGGATTCCGTTTGGCAGGCCGCAAGCCCGACCCCGAGCATCCCTTCGGCCACGGACGGATAGAGTATATCTCCGGCCTTGTGGTGTCGGCGCTGATCCTGCTGATGGGTGTGGAGCTGGCAAAATCCTCGTTTGATAAGATCCTCCACCCCACGGAGGTGGAGTTCAGCGTGCTGGCAGCGGTGATTCTGCTTTGCTCCATCGCGGTGAAGCTGTATATGTCCGTGTATAACCGCCGCATCGGCAAGAAGATCAACTCCGCGGCGATGGTGGCAACGGGGATCGACTCGCTGTCCGATACCGTCTCCACCGCCGCTGTGCTGGTGGCGATGCTGGTGGGCAAGTGGAGCGGCCTTAAAATCGACGGCTGGGTCGGTATGGTGGTGGCGCTGTTCATCCTCTACTCCGCCGTCCGCGCCGCTATGGAGACCCTCAACCCTCTGCTGGGTCAGGCGCCGGAGGAGGAGTTTGTGCAGCGCATTGAGGAACTGGTGATGTCCCACGAACTGATCTGCGGCATCCACGATCTGGTGGTGCACGACTACGGCCCGGGGCGCGTGATGATCTCCCTCCACGCGGAGGTGCCTGCCAGCGGCGATATCCTGCAGATCCACGACCTCATCGACAGCATCGAGGTGGAGCTGCGCGAGCAGCTGGACTGCGAGGCGGTGATCCATATGGATCCCATCGTTACCGACGATGCGCTGACTACGCAGCTGCGCCAGAAGATGGCGCTGCTGGTGAAAGAGGTGGATGAGCAGATCACCATCCACGATTTCCGTATGGTGCTGGGTCCCACCCACACCAATCTCATCTTTGATGCGGTGCTGCCCTTCGGCAAAGCCAAGAGCAACCGTCAGGTGGAGGAGGAGATCAAGGCGCTGGTACAGAAGATGGAGGGCAATTACTTCGCCGTTGTCCGCGTGGAAAACGCGTATGTGAAATAAAAATGTGGAAAGAGGCAGCCCTTTCCACATAATATTCCAATTGTAAAAAAGTGTTTTACTCCCAAGTCTGCCAGATCTCGGGATGATAGCCCACGGTGGCCTGCTTGCCGTTGCGCACGATAGGCGCGTTGAACAGCTCGCCGTACATCAGCAGCTTTTCCTCTGCCGCCTGCGGGGTGATATATGCCATATACAGCTCCTCGTAGGCGCGGCAGTTCTTGTTCACCAGCGCGTCGTAGCCCACCGCCGCCTTGATGCTGCGGTACTCGCCTGCCGAGAGTCCCTTGCTCTCCAAGTCGATGTACTGGTATTTGATGCGCCGCTCCTTGAACCAGCGCTCGGCTTTCTTGGTGTCAAAGGACTTGCGCAATCCGAAGATCTGAATGTTCATAGCAATACTCCTTAATGTGTAGAATGGAGGATAACGATGGAAGAAAAGATGAAAAAACTCCGCGAAATGGTAGAAAACAGCAACTATATCGTGTTTTTCGGCGGCGCAGGTGTCAGTACCGAGTCGGGTATCAAGGATTTCCGCAGCGTGGACGGATTGTACAGTCAGCGCTTTGCCTATCCGCCCGAGACCATGCTGAGCCACAGCTTCTATGTCAGCCATACCGAGGAATTTTATGACTTCTACCGTGCCAAGATGCTGGCGCTGGATGCCAAGCCCAATGCCGCCCATCTCACGCTGGCGCAGTGGGAGCAGCAGGGCAAGCTGAAGGCGGTCATCACCCAGAATATCGACGGACTCCATCAGGCGGCAGGCAGCCGCGAGGTGCTGGAGCTCCACGGCAGCGTGCTGCGCAATTACTGTCAGCGCTGCGGCGCGTTTTATGATGTACATCGCATTGCCGACAGCCGCGGCGTGCCCAAATGCTCCTGCGGCGGCACCATCAAGCCCGATGTGGTGCTGTATGAGGAGGGCTTGGACGAGGATGTGATGGCTCGCGCACTGCACCATATCCGTCAGGCGGATATGCTGATTATCGGCGGCACCTCGTTGGTGGTGTATCCTGCGGCGGGCTTGGTGCGTTATTTCCGCGGCGACAAGCTGGTGGTCATCAACAAGGGGGAGACCAGCGCTCACGCAGATGCAGATTTGGTTTTCGATGCGCCCATCGGTCAGGTGCTGGGCGGTCTGTAAGCAGTATAGCATACCGCGCCGCGGCTTGACAATCATTTTGCCGTAGAGGAGAGAAAAGTTGTGTTTCGCCCCTTGACAAAACGGTGCGGCGTGGTATAATAGTCAAGCATTCGTTTTGAGGGACTCATTTGCGAGTGTGCTGGAATCGGCAGACAGGCAAGCTTGAGGTGCTTGTGTTCGACAGGACGTGTGGGTTCAAGTCCCATCACTCGCACCATCCCTCAAAATCAAATGAATAGACGCGCGCGAGTGGTGGAATTGGCAGACTCGCTAGATTCAGGTTCTAGTGCTCATTACGGGCGTGCGGGTTCAAGTCCCGCCTCGCGCACCAAAAAAGCATCGACCCCAACGGGGTCGGTGCTTTTTTTATGTCCGAGGGGGAA
>JAGBEA010000011.1 GCA_017937195.1 Oscillospiraceae bacterium
CGGTACTTGGTCTCCTGCGATCGCGGATGTGACCGGCGATGCCACTTACACGGCGCAGTTTGACAAGACCGTCAACACCTACACCGTTACTTGGGTCAACTATGACGGCTCCGTGCTGGAAACCGACAACAACGTCCCCTACGGTGACGAGCCCAGCTATGACGGCGCAGCGCCCGTCAAGCCCGCCGATGCACAGTACACCTATGCGTGGAGTGGTTGGGACCCCGTGGTCTCCATTGTGACCGGCGATGTGACCTACACCGCACAGTTTGACAGCGAGGTCAACACCTACACCGTCACTTGGGTGGACGGCGACGGCAAGACCTTGAAGGCCGACACGCTTGACTACGGCGACACGCCTGCTTACTCCGGCGCTACGCCTACCAAGAAGGCAGATGCACAGTACACCTACACCTTCAACGGTACTTGGTCGCCTGCCATCAGCGCTGTCACCGGCGATGCCACCTACACCGCACAGTTCGACAGTACTATCAACAAGTACACCGTCACTTGGGTCAACTATGACGGCTCTATTCTGGAGACCGACACCGATGTCCCCTATGGAACGGATCCCAGCTATGACGGCGCGGCTCCTACGCAGCCTGCCGATGGGATCTACACCTACGAGTGGATGGGCTGGGAGCCCACCGTTTCCAAGGTCACTGGCAATGTCATCTATGCGGCAAGCTACAACCGCCTGCCCATCCCCTACACCGTCACTTGGGTGGACGGCGATGGCAAGACCCTGAAGACCGACACCCATTACTCCAGCCAGATTCCCTCTTATACCGGCGCTACGCCCACCAAGAAGGCGGATGCTCAGTACACCTACACCTTCAACGGCACTTGGTCGCCCGCCATCGAGCCGGTCACCGGCGATGCCACCTACACGGCACAGTTTGACAAGACCGTCAACACCTACACTGTCACTTGGGTGGATGGCGACGGCAAGACGCTGGGTGAGACCGTCTATGAGTACGGTGATACCCCCACCTACACCGGCGCTACGCCCACCAAGAAGGCGGATGCTCAGTACACCTATACTTGGGATGGCACTTGGTCTCCTGCGATCGCGGATGTGACCGGCGACGCCACCTACACGGCGCAGTTTGACAGTGAGGTCAATTCCTACACCGTCACTTGGGTGGACGGTGATGGCAAGACCCTGAAGTCCGACACGCTTGAGTACGGTGATACCCCCGCTTACACCGGCGCTACGCCTACCAAGAAGGCAGATGCCCAGTACACCTACACCTTCAACGGTACTTGGTCGCCTGCCATCGTGGATGTGACCGGCGATGCTACCTACACCGCACAGTTCGGCACCACCGTCAACACCTACACCGTCACTTGGGTCAACTATGACGGCTCTATTCTGGAGACTGACACCGATGTTCCCTACGGCACTGACCCCAGCTATGACGGCGCAGCGCCTACGCAGCCTGCCGATGGCGTCTACACTTACGAGTGGATGGGCTGGGAGCCCACCGTTTCCAAGGTCACCGGCAATGTCATCTATGCGGCAAGCTACAACCGCCTGCCCATCCCCTACACCGTCACTTGGGTGGACGGCGATGGCAAGACCCTGAAGACCGACACCCATTACTCCAGCCAGATCCCCTCTTATACCGGCGCTACGCCCACCAAGAAGGCGGATGCTCAGTACACCTACACCTTCAACGGTACTTGGTCGCCTGCCATCGAGCCGGTCACCGGCGATGCCACCTACACGGCGCAGTTTGACAAGACCGTCAACACCTACACCGTCACTTGGGTGGATGGTGATGCCAAGACACTGGGTGAGACCGTCTATGAGTACGGTGATACCCCCGCTTACACCGGCGCTACGCCCACCAAGAAGGCAGATGCTCAGTACACTTATACCTTCAACGGTACTTGGTCGCCTGCCATCAGCGCTGTCACCGGCGATGCCACCTACACCGCACAGTTCGACAGTACTATCAACAAGTACACGGTCACTTGGGTCAACTATGACGGCTCTATTCTGGAGACCGACAACAACGTCCCCTACGGTGACGAGCCCAGCTATGACGGCGCAACGCCCGTCAAACCTGCCGACGCACAGTATACCTATACCTGGAGCGGCTGGGATCCCGCGGTCTCCGATGTCACCGGCGATGTGACCTACACGGCACAGTTCGGTGCTACCGTCAACAAGTACACCGTCACTTGGGTGGATGGTGATGGCAAGACGCTGGGTGAGACCGTCTATGACTACGGTGATACCCCCGCTTACACCGGCGCTACGCCTACCAAGAAGGCGGATGCTCAGTACACTTATACCTTCAACGGTACTTGGTCGCCTGCCATCAGCGCTGTCACCGGCGATGCCACCTACACCGCGCAGTTTGACAAGACAGTCAACACCTACACCGTCACTTGGGTCAACTATGACGGCTCTATTCTGGAGACCGACAACAACGTTCCCTACGGTGACGAGCCCAGCTATGACGGCGCAACGCCCGTCAAGCCTGCCACTGCCCAGTACACCTATACTTGGAGCGGCTGGGATCCCGCGGTCTCCGATGTCACCGGCGATGTGACCTACACGGCACAGTTCGGTGCTACCGTCAACAAGTACACCGTCACTTGGGTGGATGGCGATGGCAAGACACTGAAGACTGACACGCTTGAGTACGGCGATACGCCTGCTTACACCGGTGCAACGCCCACCAAGTCCCCCGATACCCAGTACACTTACACTTGGGACGGCACTTGGTCGCCTGAGATTGAAACGGTCACCGAGGATGCCACCTACACCGCACAGTTCAAGATCGCAACTGCCGATCTGACCATCGAGGCGGAGGGTGCGGACGCGTCTCACAGCTACATCTTCACCGTCACACAGATCGTCGCCGATCCTGCGCAGGAAGCGATCACGATGAAGGTAGTGGTGGTTGGCAACAGCCATGTGACCATCAAGGGTCTGCCCGTTGCCACCTACGAGGTGAAGGAAGTCACCCAGTGGAGCTGGCGTCAGGCGGATGTCAGCGCACAGACGGTGCTTCTCGACACCAGCAAGACCGTTTCCTTCGACTTCGGCGAAGTGGAAAAGACCCAGTGGCTCAGCGGCTACAGCTACAACAGAGCTAAGAAAGGAGGCAGCATCTGATGAAAAAAACCATTCGTGTTAAGCACTTGGCTTTGATTTTGAGTCTGGTGCTGATCCTCTCCATCGCTGTGGGCGGTACAATCGCCTATATCGCGATGAAAACCAATCCGGTGGTCAACCAGTTCGATGGCTCCTATGTCACCTCCCGTGTCAACGTGAGCGATGACACCATCGATGTGACCAACACCGGCGATGTCCGCGCCTATATCCGCGCCGCCATTCTGGTCAACTGGGAGAGCACCTCCAGCAAGGGTGTGTTCTCCGGCAGTGCACCGGCAAGCAGCGATTACACGCTGACGCTCAATCTCACCGATTGGCACTATGACAGCGCCACCGGATTCTACTACTACAAAACGGCAGTAGATCCGTTGGCTACCACCAACGATCTGGTTACTGACATTGCCGTCAATGTCACCCCTCCCGCCGGCTATTCGCTGTGCGTGGAGGTGGTGGCGGAGGCGATCCAAGCCGACGGTGACCACGATGTGACCGGCGAGAATGCCTACGCTGATGCGTGGGACATCTCCCTCTACGGTTAAGGAGGTGCTGTGATGAAACGAATCCTTTCCCTCCTGCTGTGTCTGCTGGTGGCAGCCGGCTGCTGCACCGCAGCCTTTGCTGCAGACAGCGTATCCTATGACGGTGATGCCGACACTTTCGTCTTTGCCCCCGGCACGGACGAGTCCCCCTCCAATCTGTTTGAGGGATTCCAGAAGGTAATGCCCGGCGACTATCTGATGGATCAGGTGCTGATCAAAAACGACACCGATTCCGGTATCAAGATCACGGTGTATCTGCGCTCCACCGGTGCGCTGACGGATGAGGAGTTCCTCTCCCAGCTGCAGCTGACCGTGCAGCAGGCAGACCAGTCCGTCCTCTTCGATGCGCCCGCCAATGAGAGTGCCCAGCTGACCGATTGGGTGGAACTGGGTACCATCTATCCCGGCGGCAATATTACGCTCGATCTGACGCTGGCTGTGCCCATCACTATGGGCAACGAGTTCAAGAACAAGGCCGGCGCCATCGATTGGGAGTTCAAGGTGGAAGAGTTCCCCGTTGAGTCCCCCGACACCGGCGACACCGCCCCGCTGCTGCTGTTTGCCTCTATGGCGATCTCCAGCGCAGCACTGCTGGTATTTGTGCTTCTCAAAAAGCGCAGCGCAGCCAAGTAATCACACAAAAAGCTCCGACCTGCCATTACGGCAGGCCGGAGCTTTTTTATAAGAGGAGAAAGGATTCTTGTGTCTTTTACAGTTCGGTTTTCCACAGACCGTGGAGATTGCAGTAGGCGTAGACAGCCACGGGCTTCTCATCACCCAGAACGAAGGTGACCTCGGGAGCCTCACCGGGCTGCAGCACCTTGCGCTGACCGCCCTTCTCGGTCTCCAGATAGACCCACTGGATGAAATGCTCGGGGATCATGGGATGATCGACGCTGCCCACGTTCACGCGGACCACACCGTCACCAACGGTCACAGCGGGGATATGCTTCTCGCCGCTGGCCTCCACCGTGTTGGGTACCAGCTCTTCCATCTTCTGACCGCAGCACATCATGGGGACACCGGATGCGTGGATCATACCGACCAGATTGCCGCAACGGCTGCAAACATAAAACTTACTCATAGATTTTCCCTCCTGAATGTAATTATAATAAGTGTATTGGGTTCTGTGTTTTACTGTGTCTTTATTATAGCATACATTTATGACTTTTCTGTGACTTTCTCACAAAACTTGGAAAAATTTTTCAAAGCAGTTGAAAGTGCCGCCGGCTGCAGGCAATGACCCCCTCCTGACACAGCTTACTGATCTGCACTGACAGCCCGCTGCGCTCCACCTCCAGATAGTCTGCCAGCGCCTGCCGGTCGTAGGGGATGCTAAACTCGCGGCTGCCGCAGCTGAGGGCTTGCTGCTGCAGGTAAGCCAGCAGCTTTTCCCGGGTGGTGCGCTTGGACAGGATCTGCAGCTTCCGATGCAGCATCACATTCTTATCGGCGCTGATACGCAGCAGATTGAAGATCACGCGACTGTGGAACTGGCAGCCATTACAGCAGCACATAGACAGCTTGACACTGTCCAGCAGCAGTACACAGCTGTCCTGCTCCGCTGTCACCGTCACCGGCAGCACCTGATGACGGGCAAAGGCAAACGCCTCGGCAAATAAGTCGCCGCCCAGCAGATGGGCTACAATACTGCGCTTGCCGTCATAGTCCTGCCGGCTCAGCTGCAGCATTCCATCCAGCACAATGCCGATGGCAGTGGCGGGGTCTCCCTCCCGAAAAACCGTCTGCCCCTTCCCGACCGCCATCATCCGCGCGCCCATACAATCCAGCAGCGACTCCATCTCCTGCATCTGCACCCCCTCAAAGAGAGGACACTCCTGCAAAATTTCCAAATATTTTTTGACGTTTTGTTGAATATTCAATATACAACTCCTTCCCGATGCCGTATACTGGGCTCATCCAATAGACAATACCACTCTTCTCAAGGAGGATTTTATGTATGATCAGACGAATCATTAAGATCGACGAGGACAAGTGCACCGGCTGCGGTCTGTGTGCCAAGGCCTGCCACGAGGGCGCCATTGGTATGGTGGACGGCAAGGCAAAGCTGCTGCGTGAGGATTACTGCGACGGCTTGGGCGACTGTCTGCCCGCCTGCCCGGAGAACGCCATCTCCTTCGAGGAGCGGGAAGCCCCTGCCTACGATGAGGAGGCCGTACGCCGCGCGCAGGCCGCCAAGACAGCGCCTCTGCCCTGCGGCTGCCCCGGCTCCCAGTCCAAGGTATTGCAGCCGCAAACGCCCGCTGCAGCCGCTCCTGCATCCAGTGCAAGCCAGCTGCGGCAGTGGCCGGTACAGATCAAGCTGGCGCCGGTCAACGCCCCGTACTTTGACGGTGCCAAGCTGCTGATCGCCGCCGACTGCACCGCCTATGCCTACGGCAATTTCCACCACGATTTCATCCGCGGTCACATTACGCTGATCGGCTGCCCCAAGCTGGACGGCGTGGATTACACCGAAAAGCTGACCGCTATCATCGCCAACAACAATATTCAGAGCGTTACCATCGTGCGGATGGAAGTGCCCTGCTGCGGCGGTATTGAGTCCGCTGCCAAGCGCGCCATTCAGCAAAGCGGCAAGTTCCTGCCGTGGCAGGTGGTCACCGTCTCCACCGACGGGCGGATCCTCGACTGACAACGAAGAATGTCTGCCCCAAACGGCAGACATTCTTTTTTATTCCTGCGCCAGATATTCCTCGGCATAGTGTACCGCCACCGCGCCATCCGCCGTGGCAGTGACCACCTGACGCACCGTCTTGGTGCGCACATCGCCCACGGCGAACACGCCGGGCAGGTTGGTGCGGGTGGACTCATCTGCCACCACATAGCCGCCGTCATCCAGCGTAAGCTGACCGCGCACCAGCGCCGTGGCAGGGGCTCTGCCCACGCTGACAAAGAGTCCGTCGCACTCTACCACCGACTCCTCACCGGTATGGACATCCCGCAGCTTCACACCCTGCAGCCGCCCGTCACGCAGCAGCTCCGTCACGGTGCTGTTCCAGCGGAATTCCACATTCTCCGCGCTCAGCAGCGGCTGATGGTACAGCTTGGTGGCGCGCAATGTATCGCGGCGGTGGACAACGATCACTTTCTTGGCCACGCGGCTTAAGAGCAGCGCATCTGCCGCCGCCGTATTGCCGCCGCCGACCACCACCACCGTCTTGCCGCGATAGAACATTCCATCGCAGGCAGCGCAATAGTGGACGCCGCGGCTGGTCAGCTCCTGCTCACCGTCCACGCCCAGCACTCTGGGCACGGCACCGGTGGACAGCACCACCGTCTTGGCGTAAAAATCGCCCTCGCTGGTGACGATTTTCTTCACCTTTCCGGTCAATTCCAGTTCCAGCACCTCTGCCAGTTCCGTTTTTGCACCGAATCGCTCCGCACCGGCACGCATCTTCTCGCCCAGCGTGAAGCCGTCTACCCCGTCTTCAAAACCGGGATAGTTATCGATCTGGGTGGTCAGTGCCATCTGCCCACCGGCAGACAGCTTCTCCAGCACCACTGTGTCAAGACCTGCTCTTGCGGCATACAGCGCCGCCGTGTAGCCGCCGGGACCGCCGCCGACTACGATCATATCATAGATGCGCTCCATTGCATTGCCTCCTTACTCGCCCAACGTTTCTTTGATGAACTCCTCGATCTTTGCCTTGGACTCCGGCGCTACCACGCTGCCCAGCGCCTTGCCATTGCGGTACAGCACCAGCGTGGGGATCACCTCGATCTGCTCCTGCGCTGCCAGCTGCGGCTCATCGTCAATGTTCACCTGAGCCACAGAGAGAACATCTGCGTACTGCTCCGATACCTTTTCCAGTGCCGGTACGATCCGACGGCAGTATACGCACCACGGTGCCCAAAACTCCACCAGAACGGGTCGGTCACTTTGCCGCGCACTGCGGAAGATTTCTTGATTCATAGCCTTCATATCGTTATCACCTTTCGTTTTTTTCTGTATTATACCCTACTTTTGTGCCTATTTCCGTGATGTTGTCACATACAGAAAACCGGCACGGCAGATGCCGCACCGGTTTATCATCAGTCGTCACGCTGGGCAAAATCGTTCTTGCCAACACCGCACAGCGGGCAGACAAAATCCTTGGGCAGGTCCTCCCACTTGGTACCGGGGGCAATGCCCTCCTCGGGGCAGCCCTTCTTCTCATCGTATTCCCAACCGCAAAGCAGGCAAACATATCTCATATTCAATACCTCCATATTTGTTATTTTTAGGATGGTCTGATTATAGCAGATTATTCTCCTCTTTTCTGTGACTTTGTCACCCCACTTTCCCTTTGACATCTGCGGCAAAAATGCGTATAGTAGACTTATCGGAGGTGAGGAAATGTCCTTTTCCAACTATTTTCCTATCTGGAATAAATTGACCCCCAATCAGCAGGAACGACTGCTTTCCTCGGCCACCTTGCACAAGGTGTCCAGTGGCACTGTGCTGCACGA
Source organism: Oscillospiraceae bacterium (assembly GCA_017937195.1). GTDB lineage: Bacteria > Bacillota > Clostridia > Oscillospirales > Oscillospiraceae > Vescimonas. Next base: position 8,143 of record JAGBEA010000011.1, read on the forward strand.
TGGCGGCCCCAACTGTCTGGGGTTGATCCTCGTCCGCAGCGGTCAGCTGCGCGCGTATATGCTCTCTGAGGAGGGTCGTGAGGTGACCATCTCCCGCTTCTTTGAGATGGACCTATGCCTTTTTTCTGCCTCCTGCGTGATGCCCAATATGCAGTTCGATATTTTCATCGCCGCAGAAAAGGACAGCGAGGTGTGGATCGTTCCCGCCTGCCTCTATCAAAACCTGATGGACGAGTCTCTGGCACTGTCCAACTACTCCCACAATCTGATCACCAGCCATTTTTCCGAGCTGATGTGGCTGATGGAACAGATTATGTGGAAAAGCTTTGATAAGCGGCTGGCCGCCTTCTTGCTGGAGGAGAGCCTGCTGGATGAGACGGATTCGCTGAAGATCACCCACGAGAAGATCGCCAACCATATGGGCACCGCCCGCGAGGTGGTCACCCGTATGCTGCGCTATTTCCAGAGTGAAAATCTGGTAAAGCTGACCCGCGGCACCATCGAGCTGACGGATCGCGAGGGCTTGGAAAATTTGAAAAACGAATGAAAAATGCCCGCCAAGGGCGGGCATTTTTTTGATACAGTTACAGTGCGGCAAGGATCTGCGCTTTGGGCTGTGCACCCAGCAGTTCCCGCTCTACCTCGCCATCTTTGATGACGAACATAGTGGGAATACTGATGATGCCGAACTCCTGCGCCAGCTCGGTCTCCTCGTCTACATTGACCTTGCAGACCTTGATGTCCTCCCGCTCAGCGGCGATAGCATCCAGGGTGGGGGTCAGCATACGGCACGGACCGCACCACGGTGCCCAGAAATCCAGCAGAACGGGTCTGTCGCTGTTGATGACCTCCTGCTCAAAGGTGTTCTTGGTGATATGCAATACTGCCATAGTTACGACTCCTTTCGTTTATACCGTTTGTTTTTCTTTCTGGGCATATGATACCCTATTTCCCACCGTATATCTGTGACAAAGTCACTATTTTCATTTTATAAGGAGAAAACCCCATGTTCATTACCAATGATATCCGTTATATTGGTGTAAATGATCATCAAATTGATCTTTTTGAGGGTATTTACACTGTCCCCAACGGAATGTCCTATAATTCCTATGCCATTGTGGACGAGAAGATCGCCATTATGGACAGCGTGGATCGCAGCTTTGGCGAGGAGTGGCTGGCAAAGATCGATGCCGCGCTGGATGGCAGAACCCCCGACTATCTGGTGGTTCATCATATGGAGCCCGATCACTCCTCCAACATCTGCGCCTTTATGGAGCGCTATCCGCAGGCGGTGGTGGTGGCTTCCGCCCGCGCCTTTGTGATGATGCAGAATTTCTTTGGGCAGGACTTTGCTGACCGTCGCATCGTGGTGGGCGAGGGCGACTCCCTTGCACTGGGCAAGCACACCCTGACCTTCGTCACCGCCGCTATGGTGCACTGGCCCGAGGTGATGATGTCCTACGACAACTGTGACAAGGTGCTCTTCTCCGCCGATGCTTTCGGCAAGTTCGGTGCGCTGGATGTGGAGGACGAATGGGCGTGCGAGGCGCGCCGCTACTACTTCGGCATCGTGGGTAAATACGGCGGCCCCACGCAGGCCGTGCTGAAAAAGATTACAACCTTGGACATTTCCGCCATCTGCCCCCTCCACGGTCCCGTGCTGAACGAGAACCTTGAGTATTATGTCAACCTCTACGATACTTGGTCGTCCTACGGCGTGGAGAGTGAGGGCATTGTGATCGCCTACACCTCCGTCTACGGCAACACCAAGCTGGCAGTGGAGCTGCTGGCGGAAAAGCTGCGCGATAAAGGCTGCAAGGTAGTGGTCAATGATCTGGCACGCTGCGATATGGCGGAGGCGGTAGAAGACGCCTTCCGCTATGGCAAAATGGTGCTGGCCACCACCACCTACAACGGCACGGTTTTCCCCTTTATGGAGGATTTTATCCACCATCTGACCGCCCGCGGCTACTGCAACCGCACCGTGGCGCTGATGGAAAACGGCTCCTGGGCACCCGCAGCTGCCAGAACTATGGCAAAAATGCTGGAAAACAGCAAGGATCTCACTTTTACGGACACCGTTGTCACCATCCGCTCGGCGCTGAATGACGAAAGCCGCGCACAGCTGGATGCAATGACCAACGAGCTGTTGGGTTGACACATCACTCTATAAGCGCAAAAAAGCTGCCCAAATGGGCAGCTTTTTCTGTTCTTCCATTATTTCTGTCCGTAATAGGCGTTGGCGCCATGCTTGCGGTAGTAGTGCTTATCCTTAAGGTACTGGGGGGCTTCGGGTGCCTGATACACCTTGGCCTGCTTATGCTGCTGAGCAAACTGTTCGGTCAGCAGCGCCATATGGGCAGTTTCTTCCAGAATCAGTGCATTTTCCACTGCCTTTTTGCAGTTAGCACCCCAAGTGAAGGGACCGTGCTTACGCACCAACACGCCGGGCACTGCCATAGGATCCAGCTTCTTCACGCGGAAGGTCTCCTCGATGACGATGCCGGTATTCTTCTCATAGGCCTCCTCCACCTCTTCCTTCGTCAGGTGGCGGGTGCAGGGCACTCTGCCATAGAAGGTGTCGGCGTGGGTAGTGCCGTAGCAGGGCAGGCTGCGCTCCGCCTGCGCCATAGCCGTTGCGTAACGGGAATGGGTATGCACCACCGAATTGACCTGGGGGAAGGCGCGGTACAGCTCCAGATGGGTCATCAGATCGGAAGAGGGACGCAGATCACCCTCCACCACGTTGCCCTGCAGATCGGTGACCACCATCTGGTCGGCCGTCATATTGGCATAATCCACGCCACTGGGCTTGATGACCACATACTGGCGGTCGGGCGTAATGGCGGACACATTGCCCCAAGTGAGGATCACCAGACCGAAATCCACCAATTTCTGATTGGCTTCAAAGACTTCCTGCTTCAATGCTTCCAACATTGTATTGTTCTCCTTTATCTCTTATGCGGCAAGCCGCTGTAATTGCTTAACAACACCATAACGCCAATATTTTCCCTTGTCAAGCACAAAAAAAGATGACCGGCAAAAGCCGGTCATCTTTTAAGTCCTATGTAGAACTAAGGTTAGGTTTTAAGCTAAATCAGCCGGAAACCTTGGCCCACAGATCGTTCCACTTCTCCAGGATCTTGGCCTTGTTCTCGGTCAGGAAAGCGACATCGCGAACAACCCACTTGATGTCGGAGGAGGGAGCCAGCCAAGCGTTGTCAGGGTTGGTGTAGCCAGCGTTGGTGTAACGCAGGGTGCCTTCCTGAGCAGCAGCCAGAGCGGTCTGACCCTCTGCGGAGCAGATGAAGTCGATCATAGCCTTAGCATTGTCGGGGTTGGGACCATTCTTGATCAGAGCGCAACCGAAAGCGGAAGCGGAGGTACCATTGGTGGGGTACTGCAGACGGATGTTGGTAGCGCCGTCCTTAACCAGGGTGACAGCACCATCTTCATAGGTCATACCAACGCAGTACTCGCCCTGCTGGACCTGCTTGAAGCAAGCGGAGGAGGAGCCAACGACGACCAGGTTGGGCATCAGCTTCTCGATGTAAGCCCAAGCAGCATCGCTGTCATTGCCGTAAACGGCCATGATGTTGGACAGGTTGTTCCAAGCGGAGGAGGAGGAGTTGGGGTCTGCGGTCAGGATCTGGCCCTTCAGGGCGGGATTCAGCAGGTCCTCGTAGGACTCAATCTTCAGGCCCAGCTTAGCCTCGATGTCCTTGTTGACGCAGAACACCACGGTGGACAGGTGGTCCATGGAGTACAGACCGTTGGGGGAGGTGTAACCTTCCAGGTTCTGAGCATCATACTCGGAAACCCATGCTTCGAAGATAGCCTCGTTCTTCTTGCCGTCGGAGTCAGCCATGCCGCCCCAAACCAGGTCGCCAACAGGATTGGCAGCCTCGCCGGTGATACGGGTGACCAGCTCGCCAGCGGAGCCGTTAACGACTTCGACCTCGATGTTGGGATACTTCTCACCGAAGCAATCCAGCAGGGCGTTCAGGTCGTTCTCGGTCATGGTGGAGTACAGGACCAGGTTACCGGACAGGTCGTCCTTCTTGTTGCCGCAAGCAACCAGAGCGAAGGTCAGAACCAGAGCCAGTACAAGTGCTACTACTTTTTTCATTCTTGTTTCTCCTTTTTATAGTTTTTTACTTAACACGCGGCTATTCACCGCAGGTAAGCCATATTATGGCGTCCGGCTGTTTTACAGCTGGACATCCTCGCTCTTACTGACCCACAGGTACAGGATCAGAGACAAGGTGGTGACGACAGTCAGGATGGTGGCAAATGCAGCGGCGATACCATAGTTACCGCGGGTAATTGCCACATAGGTGGACATCGTCAGGGTGATACTTCTGTTGTTGTACAGAATGATGGAGGAAGACAGCTCGGTCACGATAGCAACCCAGGACAGAATTGCACCGGACATAATGCCGTTAGCCATCATAGGAACAGTGATCTTGATAAAGGTCTTTGCCTTGGAAGCGCCCAAGCTGATGGCCGCTTCTTCGATACTCATCGAAATTTGCATCAGTGTTGCTGTTGCCGAACGGATCGTGTACGGCAGACGGCGGATGACCAGTGCGATAACCATGATGGCAAAGGTACCGGTCAGAGCCAGAGGCTTCTTACCGAAGGCCAGCAGCAGTGCCAGACCGATAACTGCACCGGGCATAATGTAAGGCAGCATAGAGATGGTATCGATGGTGTTGTTCAGCATGCTGCGGCGGCGGACCACCAGATAAGCAATCAGAACAGCGATCACGATGATGATCACCAGAGCCAGAATACCCATGAATGCGGTGTTCTTGATGGAACGCAGCATCAGCTTCTTCATGGCCTGCTGGTAGTTGATCAGAGAGAAGCCGGGCTTAAAGACGGCACCGGAGCAGTTGCGGAAGGACAGATAGATGATGTACAGCTGGGGCAGGAATGCGATGGCGACCAGAATGTAGCAGTAAGCGTGCATCAGGAAGCCGGACAGACCCTTGGCATCCTTCTTCTCAACGGGGTGCAGCGCGTTCATAGAGAACTTATAGCGGTTGGTAGCCCACTTCTGGAAGAAGAACACGATAGCGGTAACGATGATAGCGATAACAGCCAGAGCAGCTGCGAAGTTATAGTCGCTGCCAACTTCGCCCAGATACTGGTTGTAGATCAGGACGGGGAAGGTCTGGAAGCCTTCGCCCAGCAGCATGGGAGTACCGAAGTCTGCGAATGCCTGCATGAAGACCATCAGGGCAGCGGCCAGAATGGTGGGCATAGACAGAGCCAGCACGATCTTGAACAGACGGCGCACACCGGTGCAGCCCATGTTGGCAGAAGCCTCCATCAGGGTGTTATCGATGTTCTTGAACGCACCGTTCATGTAGATAAAGACCAGGGGGAAGAACTTCAGGCACTGAACGATCAGAATGCCCTTGAAGCCATAAATGCTACCCAGCTCAAAATCGGCAAAACCGATGAGATGGAAGAAGCCTTCGATCAGACGGGTCAGGTCACCGTTACGGCCCAGCAGCATGATCCAGGAGTACGCACCGATGAAGGGGGCGGACATGGAGCACAGAATGGACAGCACGAACAGGATCTTTGCGCCCTTGATCTTATAGAAGGAATAGAAATAAGCGATGGGAATACCCAGAACCAGGGAGAAAGCGGTAACGGTCAGGGTGACCTTAACGCTGTTGACGATGGTGCCGGTATAATAGCTCTTGCTAAAGAACTTAGTGAACTGTGCGAAAGTCAGCTGACCTTCGGGGGAAATAACAGCCTGCTTCAGCAGACCGAACATGGGGTAGACCAGAAACAGCAGGAAGCTGGCAAGCAGCACCAGCGATACGATCAACCACGCATCTCTCTTTTTCTTAACCATTGTGCACCTCTCTGAGTCAGTTGGCGCAGTCGTTGCAAACGCCGGTCAGCATATTGGCGGAACCGTCAGCAGTGAAGATGTTGATCTTCTCGGTATTCAGAGTCAGCTTGATCTGGGTGCCGGGCTCAATGATGCTGTCGATGGAGGACTCCTGAATGATCTCAGCTTCCTCGCCGGACTCCAGATGTACGAAATAGTGGGTCATCAGGCCCAGGAACACGCAGTCATCGACGATGGCGGGGATACCCTCGGCATTGGCGTCGCGGCTCAGCAGGAACTCCTCAGGACGGACGGACAGAACGATGTCCTGATCGGCCTTATACTGCTCCTGAACGTTGACCATCTCAGCCTTGTAACCGGTGGGGGCGACCACGAAGGTCTTGCCGTCCACCACTTCCAGCTTGCCGTTCAGAATGTTGGAGCGGCCGATGAAGGTGGAAACGAACAGGTTAGCGGGACGCTGATAGATGTTCTTGGGAGTACCGACGTGCTGGATAACACCGGCGCTCATAACAGCGATACGGTCGGAAACGGCCATAGCCTCTTCCTGATCGTGGGTAACGTACACGGTGGTGATGCCCACGTTGTGCTGGATGTTCTTGATGACGGTACGCATCTCGACACGCAGCTTAGCATCCAGGTTGGACAGAGGCTCGTCGAACAGCAGGACGTCGGGCTCAATGCACAGAGAACGTGCCAGAGCGACACGCTGCTGCTGGCCACCGGACAGACGCTCGGGCAGACGGTCAGCGTACTCATCCACGTGCATCAGAGCCATGAACTTGTCAGCCTGCTCCTTGACCTTCTCCTTGGGCAGCTTCTTGTTCTGCAGACCGAACTCCACGTTCTTGCGGACGGTCATGTGGGGGAAGATAGCATAGTTCTGGAACACCATACCGATGTTACGCTTAGCGGGGTCCAGATCGTTGATGCGCTTCTCGTTGAAGTAGAAGTCGCCGCCCTCGATGCTGTTAAAGCCGGCGATCATACGCAGCAGAGTGGTCTTACCGCAGCCGGAAGGACCCAGCAGGGTGAAGAACTCACCGGGTTTGATCTCCAGATTCAGATCGGGGATGATGGTGTTTTCGCCATACTTCTTCAGAGCATGGTTGATGGTAATGGTTACGCTCACAACAGTTTCTCCTCTCAATTTGTATATGTCCGTATAAGTTTTATACTCTTACATCATATCCGCGCCCGTCAGACGGAGCATACGGCGCATGCGCATCAACGTCAGTCGGTTTCGGATCAGGGGGGATCGTTTGATGATCACCGGCAGAGCCTCCTCAGGAATGCCGATATCCTGCAGGCACCGCTTGGCGCCCAACTGCTCCAGCACTGCGTGGATCTCCTCAGCCGAGGGGATCTCGGAAATGATGGATCGGATCGTCGGCCAGGCCTTCGCCAAAGCCTCCGGTGTCACCGCTGCAAGACAATCCTTGCTGTTCTCCTTTTGTGCCGCTTCGAAAAGCCGCTCGCCAAACACGGCAAGCAAAGTTTCATCCGGAATGGGCTCATAAGGCAGAACCAGTTCGGAAATGTCTTCGATCTCGGCCATACGATGGTAGACATCGCTGGCGATGAGGGTGCCGACACCGACCTTCTCGCCGTGGAGCGCAGGGCTCTTCACGCCGATGGCGGCTGGCTCAACCTCAATAAAGTGGGAAACGTGGTGCTCTGCGCCCGATGCAGGACGGGATGTCCCGATCATCTGCATGGCCAAACCACTCATCAACAGGCCGTAAGTAATGGCCCGGTAAGCATCGATGCTGCCTTCCAGCAGGTCACCGCAGTGGGTCCACACCTGCTGCAGCGCCTCATTCATAATGGAATAGATCGTGGGGCAGACTTCCTCGCCCGTGACCTCGTGGCAGATCCGCCAGTCAGCCAGCGCAACGAACTTGCCCAGCATATCGCCGATACCGGTGGCCGTCAGGTACATCGGTGCCTCGGCAATGATATTCAGGTCTGCCACCACCAGTTCCGGCGCCGCGCAGGCCATGGTCAGCTTGTAGCCGTACCAGGTCATTGCCGCCACGTTGGAACAAAAGCCGTCACAGCTTGCCGCCGTCGGGACAGACACAAAGGGCAGATTCCGCTCCTTGGCGCAGAAACGAACGATGTCGTGGACCGTACCGCCGCCAACGGCGATCAGGATCTCCACATCGGCGTCCATACGCTTCAGCAGCTCTGCCGTAGAAACCTCATCTGCATGGAGGCCCTCTGCCTCCATAATGACCTCCTGCTCTCCAGCGGGACGCTGCAGACCGGAAATCATATATGTATTTGTATCATACACTATACAGCGCTTTCCTGCAATACCTAATTGCGCCATATAGTCTTCAAAGCGATGCAGGGCGCCGGCTTCGATCACGCACAGCCGTGTCGCCATCTGGTGCTCTTTACCGCATTGACAAAGTCCACCGTATTTGGTGCTGTCGATGTTCATGGGACTCGCTTCCTTTCTCGAAACACACCCACCAATTCCGCCTTTCGGGCACGACAGAAGCACCTCTTTTGCAGGAATTGACTTTTTATACAAATGCGATATAATTTAGAATAATAATATTAATTGGATTTGTCAATCCCAATCGTCAAAAATGAGAAAAAATCATATTCGATCATTTCCAAGGAGTTTGCTATGCTGAAGGAAGAGCGTTTTCAGAAATTACTGTCTATTTTAGAGGAAAACGAGTACGAAACCGTCAAAAATTTAAGTGAAAAGTTGCAGATCAGTATGCCCACTGTGCGGCGCGATCTGGCAGAACTGGCGGCGCAGAACCGTTTGCTGCGCAGTCATGGCGGCGCTATGCGCGTTGATGCCAAGCAGATCACCGCCCCCGTGGATTTCCGCCGCAGCGTCAGTGCCAAGGAAAAAGCGGCCATCGCCAAGGCGGCGCTGTCCTTTGTGCGCAGTAATTCCGTGATTTTTATCGACGCTTCCACCACAGCTGCCCATATGATCGAGTATTTAGAGGGCTTTTGCGACCTGATCGTGGTGACCAACAGTCTGTCCGCCGCGGCACACCTAAAAAATATGGGCATCCACACCTACTGTCTGGGCGGAGAGGTGATCTCCAGTTCCGTGGCGGTAGGCGGACGCATCGCCGTAGAGGCCGCCAACAATTTCAATATCGACACCATGTTCTTTTCCTCCTACGGCATCAGCGACAGCGGTATGATCGTGGACCCCTCCGAGGAGGAGACGGAGCTGCGGGTTCATCTGCTGCGCAATGTGGGCACCAGTGTGTTTTTATGCGACCACAGCAAGTTCGGCAAGACCGCCGTACATAATCTGGCCTCCCTCAGCGAGGTGGATTATATGATCACCGACGGGCCTCTGCCCGAGAGCTACCCTGCCGTGCGCAAGGAAGTGGTGCAGGTGTGATGCTCACACCACGATGATGCGGCGCCGCACCTCTGCATCACGGACATGGGGGCCTGCATTGGTCACCAGATAGTCCACCTGATGGAGCGGAGCGATGTTGAAGATGGAGCTGCGGCCGAATTTGCTGCCGTCGCACAGAAAGACGCTGACCGCCGCGTTCTTCAGCAGATACCGCCGCAGATTGGTCTCCTTTTCCGACGGATCGACGATAAAGCCCGCGTCATTGACGCCGTGGGCAGAGAACAGCAGCAGATCGATGGAGAACTCCCGCAGCATCTCCGTGGCCAGCCGTCCGCTGACCGCCAGCGAGTTGTCCACCAGCGCGCCGCCCACGCAGTAGGTGCGCAGACCCGCCTGCTTGAGATGCATAGCGGTGGCAAGCCCATTGGTGAGAATGGTAAGATCCTTAAACCGCGACAGATGCTCGATAAGCTGATTGGCAGTGGTGGAGGCATCGATGAAGATCACCGAGTGATCCCGCACCAGCTTGGCCGCCTCCGCCGCGATGGCCTTTTTCTGGGCAATATTGATGCCGCCGCGGAAATCCAGTGAGGTGGTGACCGTCTGTTCCCGCGTGCGCTGAAACCGTCCGTTCTCCTGCATCAGCAGATTCTGCCGCATCAGTTCTCGCAGATCGCGGTAGATGGTGGGGAGACTGACGAAAAATTCCTGACGGATCTGCTCCGCCGTTACGGCGCCCTGCCGCTCCACAAATTCCAGAATGCGGCGCATCCGTTTCTCCTTCATCCGTCTCTCACCTGCCGATCAAAAATGATTGTTTTTCTTTTTTTGCGATAGATATTGACAAAACCGCTCATCACACTAATAATATAATATTGGTCATATAAATACAATAGTCAACTCGAAAAAACTGAATTTTGGGAGAGAACATAATGGATAAGAAAATCAAACTTGTGGCATTCGATCTGGACGGCACCTTGACCCAGCACAAGACCCCGTTGGATGACACCAACCGCGCAGTTCTGGAACAGCTGAGCAAGCATTACAAGCTGGTGATGGTGGGCGCAGGCAACGCCATGCGTATCTTCAATCAGCTGGGCGGCTTCCCCATGGACGTGATGGGCAACTACGGTATGCAGCTGGGTCTGTACAATCCCGAGACCAAGACGCTGGATCTGGTGCGCAACGACACCGTCCCCTGCGACCGCGAGAGCGTGGACAAGCGCATCACCATGCTGCGTGAGCGCTTCGGCTTCACCGAGTACGCCGGCGAGAACGTGGAGTTCCACGATTCCGGCTGCGTCACCTTCCCCATTCTGGGCACCAAAGCCAAGGCTGAGGACAAGCTGGCCTTTGACCCCGACCGCTCCAAGCGCCGCAAGATCTACGACATCGTGGTGGAGACCTTCCCCGAGTTTGTGGTGTTCGTGGGCGGCTCTTCCTCCTTCGATATGGCTCCCCGTCCCCGCGACAAGTACTACGCGCTGTCCAACTTCTGCAAGGAGCTGGGTCTGAGCCACGACGAGGTGGCCTATGCCGGTGACGACTACGGCCCCGGCGGCAATGACGAGAGCATCTACAAGTCCGATATCCGCTTCTACTGCGTGGATGACTACACCAAGCTGGGCGAGTACCTGAAGGAACTGCTGTAAGCAATCAACTTTAATACATATAACGGAGGAAAGTACTATGAAAATGTATGCTGAGCCCCATGGCCTGAACGATTATCTGGATACCCATTTCACCTGCGACTGCGGCAAGGATCACTATGCTTCCCTGAAGACCGTCAGCGTGCGCAAGGATGCGCTGCTGGATCTGCCCAAGATCGCCAAGGAGCAGGGCTTCTCCAGCCTGTATCTGGTCAGCGATGCCATCACCTATGACATCGCCGGCAAGCGCTGCATGGAGATCCTGGCTGATGCCGGCATCAAAGCTGAGATCATCCGCCTGACCCACATCAACTTCGACGAGGCCACTCTGGGCGAGCTGGTCATCAATATGCCCGCTGACTGCGACGTGGTGGTGGCTGTCGGTACCGGCGCCATCAACGATATGGTCCGCTTCTTCAGCTTCAAGATGGGCCGCCCCTTCTTCACCGTGGCCACCGCCGCTCCCATGGACGGCTTTGCCTCCTCCGTGGCAGCACTGAACGTCAACAACCTGAAGACCACCTATGAGACCCAGACTCCTCAGGCCATCATCGGCGACACCGAGATCCTCAAGGGCGCTCCCTACCGCATGATCGCGGCAGGTCTGGGCGATCTGCTGGGCAAGTTCACCTGCCTGTGCGACTGGAAGCTGGCCAAGGTCATCACCGGCGAGCATTACTGCGACAAGATCGTGGAGCTGGTGGAGAACTGCGTGCAGAACGTGCTGGACGGCGCTGCCAAGGCTAAGGAGCGCGATCCCGAGGTGCTGGGCGGCATCATGGAAGGTCTGGTTCTGACCGGCGTGGCTATGAGCCTGTACGGCAACTCCCGTCCCGCTTCCGGCTGTGAGCATCATATGTCCCACTACTGGGAGATGATGTTTGAGCAGCAGCACAAGCGCCCCGTGCCCCACGGCACTCAGGTCAGCGTGGGTACCGTTCTGGTGCTGAAGCTGGTGGAGGCCCTGCGCAACACCAAGGTGGACTTCGACGCCGCCCGCGCCGCTGCCAAGGCTTACGATCAGGCCGCTTGGGAAGAGAGCATCCGCGCCGCTTACGGTCCTGCCGCTCAGGGCGTGATCGACATGGAAGCCAAGGCCAAGAAGAACGAGACCACCGCGCGTCTTGCCCGCATCGATGCGATGGAGGCCAACTGGAGTGAGCTGCTGGGCCTGCTGGAGGCTCTGCCTTCCTCCGAGACCGTTATCGAGCTGCTGAAGTCTCTGGAGTCCCCCTATCTGCCCGAGCAGATCGATGTGGATGTGGAGATGCTGCGCAACACCTTCCTGTACTGCAAGGAAGTCCGCGCCCGCTACACCATTTTGCAGATGATCTGGGATCTGGGTCTGCTGGAGACTCTGTCCGACAAGGTCATCGCCGAGCTGTAAGCGATACCAATTGTATAAAGAGAGTCTGTTCCGTCGGAACAGACTCTCTTTTTTCTTATCGTTTTCGCCGCGCCGAGGCGGCGGGAATACGCAGCTCCTCGCGGTATTTGGCGACGGTGCGCCGCGCCACCTCCACCCCCTGCTGCGCCAGCAATTGCCGCAGCTTTTCATCGCTGAGGGGTTTCGCGCGATCCTCGCCGCCGATCAGCTCCACCAGCCGCTTCTGCACCGCCTGACGGGACACACCTCCGCCGCACAGCGGGAAAAAGTAGCGCAAGGGGTATGTTCCCTGCCGGCACTGCAGATATTTGCCCCGCAGTGCACGGCTCACGGTGGAGGGATGCACCTCCAGCTCCTGCGCCAGCTCCCGCATACTCATGGGCTGCAGCTCGCCGCTTTTTCCAGTGAAATAGTCCGTTTGTCTTGCCAGTGCCGCCTCCGCGCAGCGCCGCAGCGTGTCGCCGCGCCGCTCCAGATTCTGCAGCACCTCCTGCGCGCTGTGCAGCTTTTTGCGCAGATAGGCAAGCGTCTCGGGGTCGGTGGTCTGGTTGATCAGTTGGGTATAGTAGCCGCTGATCGTCAGCCGCGGCAGATAGTACTCATTGAGCAGCACCTGCCACTTGCCGTCCAGCTCCGCCACAAAGAGATCGGGGCGTACATATTCCGTCTCGCCGCCGGATTGAAATGCCCGACCGGGATAGGGCTGCAGCGCGCTGATCTTCTGCTGCGCCTGCCGCACCTCCTGCTCACTGATGTGCAGTGCGCGGGCGATGGTGCCATAGTGATGCTTACCCAGCTGCGGCAGATACTGCCGCACAATGGTCAGCACCGTGCGGTCTTTCTCCCCTTGCCGCTTCAGCTGCAGTTCCAGACATTCGGCAAGCTCCCGTGCCGCCACGCCGGCAGGCTCCAGCGTCTGCAGGATGGTCAGCGCCTGCTGCACCATCTCGTGGGGCAGCCCCAGCTCCTGCAGACCGTCCCACTCCTCCGCCGGCAGATAGCCGTCATCATCCAGCAGCTGCACCATATATTGGCACAGCGCATCCATCTCATGGGGCAGACGCAAACGCGACAACTGATCGCGCAGAAAACTGTCCAGACTGTCCAGCCCGCTGTCCGTCTTTCCTTCCGCTGTGTCCACGCGGTGCGCCGTTGTACCGCTGGCGTCCAGCCAACTGATCCGGCGGCACAAATTGCGGTACTCCGCCTGCACTGCCGCAGGCTCCGCCCGCTCCAGCATAGGGTTCTCCTCCGCGGCGCGGTTGAGGTAGTCCAGCAGCTCCTGCGCGTTCATCTGCAAGATCTCCATAGACTGCAGCAGCTGCGGCGTCAGGTGCAGCTCCTGCCGAAGCTGCGTCTGCAGATCGTTCTTCAGATACTCCGGCATACCCCACCTCCTTTTCGCCGTTTTGTTCAGTATAGCACATCTGCGCCCACTTGCCCACAGTTTTTCTGCCAGACGGTTGCATATCCGGCGCAAAATATGATAATATAGGGAATCATCACCATTGCTTCCCTATTGAGGGGCATTATTCTATCTCAAACGAGGGATCTGTTCCATGAATTATAAAATGGTCATTCACACCATCGCTCAGGTGGTATTGGTAGGCGCCGGTCTGCTGGCACTGCCGCTGCTGGTCAGCATCTATTATCACGAACCTGCAACCACATTTGCCTATCTGTGCGCCATCGCCACCGCGCTGCTTCTGGGCGGCAGTATGGTGATCCTATCCCGCCCGCAAAACCGCGTGATCTTCGCCCGTGAGGGCTTCTGCATCGTTTCTGTCAGTTGGATCATGCTGTCTGCTATCGGCGCGCTCCCCTTTACCATCAGCGGCGATATTCCTTCCTATGTGGACGCATTTTTCGAGACGGTCAGCGGCTTTACCACTACCGGTGCCTCGATCCTCACGAATGTGGAAGCTATGAGCCGCGGCAATCTGTTCTGGCGCAGCTTTACCCACTGGGTAGGCGGTATGGGTGTGCTGGTACTGGTGACCATTATCGCCTCCAAGCTGCCGGACCGCTCTATGAACATTCTGAGGGCTGAGATGCCCGGCCCCATCGTGGGCAAGCTGGTCCCCCGCGCAAAAGACACCTCCCGCATCCTCTATATGATTTATCTGGGGATCACGGTTCTGGTCACGGTTCTGCTGGCGCTGGGCGGTATGCCCCTTTATGACAGTGTGGTCCACGCCTTTGGTACTGCCGGCACCGGCGGCTTCGGCATCAAGGCAGACAGCCTCGCCAGCTACAGTCCCTATCTGCAATGGGTCATCACTTTCGGTATGCTGGCTTTCGGCGTCAACTTCAACATCTATTTCCTGATCATCCTGCGCCGGTTCGGGCAGGCGCTGAAAAGCACTGAGCTGTGGACGTATCTGGGCATCGTGGCTGCCAGCATCGCCGTCATTACATGGAATATCTCCTCTATGTACAGCTCTTTGGGCGAAAGCCTGCGCCATGCGGCGTTTCAGGTATCCTCCATCGTCACCACCACCGGCTATGCTACAACGGATTTCAATCTCTGGCCCGGCCTTTCCAAAGCGATTTTGCTGTTGCTGATGTTTATGGGTGCCTGCGCCGGTTCTACCGGCGGCGGTTTGAAGGTCTCCCGCGTTGTGATCCTTGCCCAGATGCTGCGGCAGGAGGTACGCCGTATGATCCACCCCCGCTCCGTGTCCGTGGTGCGCTATGAGGGTAAGATCGTAGATGAAGGGACCCAGCACGGCACCACCGCCTATTTCGCACTGTATTTTTTCTGTATCATTGCCGCTTTCCTGCTGATCTCTTTTGAGCCGTTCAGCTTTGAAACCAATTTCTCGGCGGCTGTCGCTTGCTTCAACAATATCGGTCCCGGCTTTGATATGGTTGGTGCCGCCGGCAGTTATGCCGCCTATTCCGACTTTTCCAAGATCGTGCTGGCCTTCACTATGCTGATGGGCCGTTTGGAGATCTTCCCCCTGCTTTTGACCTTTATCCCCTCGGCGTGGCATCGCCGATAAATCGAGGTGTTTTGCTTGTTCCGTACTCTGCGTCCCCTATACTGTGTCATCACGGTGGCAGCCAGCGCTGTGCTGGCCTTCGGTCTTTACCACGTCCACGCATTAGCTGACGTGACCGAGGGCGGCGTGCTGGGCCTGACACTGCTGTTGGACCACTGGTTCTGTATCTCCCCCGCCGTTTCCGGCTTCATCCTCAACGCCGCCTGCTATGTGTTCGGCTGGCGTACACTGGGGCGTGATTTCATCTGGTATTCCGCCCTCTCCTCCATCGCCTTCTCCGCCGCCTATGCCGTGTGCGAGCTGTATCCGCCGCTGTGGCCGCAGCTGTACGAGCTGCCGCTGCTGGCGTCCGTACTGGGCGCGATGTTCGTGGGCGTGGGCGCCGGCTTCTGCGTCCGCGTAGGCGGCGCTACCGGCGGCGACGATGCGCTGGCGATGGCCATCTCCCACCTGACGGGCTGGAAGCTGCAGTGGATCTATCTGGTCAGCGACCTTTTGGTGCTGGGACTCAGCGCCACCTATATCCCCTTTGGGCGGCTGTGGTACTCGCTGCTGACGGTGATCCTCTCCGGACAGATCGTAGGTCTCGTCCAGCATATCCCCCTGCCGGAGAAAAAATCCCCCAAAAAAGAAGACGAAAAAGCATAAAAAGACTTCCCTGCCCAAAAGCAGGGAAGTCTTTTTGATTTACTTCAGTACGCCGCCTGCGTTATACAGCGCGGTGCTGTACAAAAACAGCACGTCTGCACCGTCGAAGGACACATAGTTCTCCAGCAGATCGGATGCGATATACCGCAGATCCACCAGCGTCACCTTGGCATAGCCCTCCAGCAGGAGGGGCGCGATGCTGCTGCCGAAGCTGTCGCGGAATACCACCAGCTCACGGTCATTCTGCGCCAAGGGGTTTTCCATGGTGATCACCGCCTCCGCGCCGGAGAGGTACACATCGTAGGGATCCACACCGGCGAAATCCTGCCACGTGTACATGGGCATGGTGGTCTTATGCTCCACGCTCTTGATCACCGCGCTGTCTGTCACGGTGCTGGTCAGCGCGGTCAGCGTCTCCGCCTCCACCTGCAGCGCCGACTGTCCGGCATACACGCCGTAGAAGCCGTCGCGGCTGACGGGGGTATACTGCTCCACACCGGCGGTCTGCGTGCCCATCGCGCGGCACAGCGCCTGCGCCACCGGCACGATCCGCTCCTGCCGCCAATGGCTGTCGGTGCGGTAGTAATCGTCAATGGTCAGCAGAGGGAAAATATCAATATACTGCGCCTGCAGACCCTGCAAACGCTCCATCAGCGCCTCATAATCCATAGCCGGATAGCCGTTTTGCGCGGCAAGAAAATAGTTCTTATCGGGGATGGCGGCATAGTACGCCGCGCCGATCTCGGGGTGCTTGTTCAGCACGGAGTTGAGCTTGCTGACAGCCATATCCACCTGCGTTTCCTGCAGCGGATACTCCAGCTTCATCAGGTGGTCGCCTGCAGCATAGATGCCGTTGTTGTCCTGCATCCCCAGTACCTTGTACTGGAAATTGGCCTTCAAGGCGCGGAATTGCTCACGCAGCGGGAACTGATCCAGCAGATACTGCTCCAGCTCGGAGAAATAGTCACCGCTGAACACGCCCTCTGCCGTCAAGGGCGGCAGCTGCTCCAGCTTGCGCCGCTCCGACGAGGACAGATCCTTGTCCGGCAGCAGGAGATGGGTAGAAAAGATGCCCAACAGCGTCAGCGCCAGCACGGCTACTACGGCAATTTTCTTCACTTTTTCCATAGCAGCCTCCTTTAGAACCGGAAATAGAGGAAGGGGTTAAAGCTCCCGTCGACCAAGTACGCCGTGGCGATGACCAGCATTGCCAGCACATACAGCGGCTCCGCCGCCACGCTGACGATGCCGCCTGCCTTGGTCTTGGCAAAGCGCTGCCACAGCTGCTTGCTCAGCGGCACAGCGCCGATCACCGCGCACACCAGCAGCACCGCGTAGCTGCGCAGGTAGTAGCCCGTTTCAAAGCTCCACAGCGGCAGCCCGCCCAAGCCGAACATGGCCTTGAGGTCACCGGCAAGCTGCGCCATATCCGCCGCGTTGAAGATCACAAAGCTGATCAGCAGCAGCGGCAGGGTGTACACCCGTTTCCAAAAGCCGTTCAGCTTCTTCAGTGCGCCGCCCCATACCAGCTTTTCCAGTACCAGCAGCACGCCGAAGTAGATACCCCACAGCAGGAAGTTCCACGCCGCGCCGTGCCACAGACCGGTGGCTGCCCACACAATGGCGGTGTTGAGGATCCAGCGTCCGCGGGACACGCGGTTGCCGCCCAGCGGGATATAGAGATAGTCGCGGAACCAGCCGCCCAGCGTCATATGCCAGCGCCGCCAGAACTCACTGATGGTGCCGGAGATGAAGGGATAGTCGAAGTTTTCCGGGAAATGGAAGCCAAACATCCGCCCCAAACCGATGGCCATATCGGAGTAGCCGGAGAAGTCGAAATAGATCTGCAGTGCGAAGGCGGCGGCATAGATCCAGTAAAACGCCACCGACGACTCCGTCACAGTGCGGAACACCGCGCACAGCTCGCCCATCGCGTTGGCGATCAGCACCTTCTTGCCCAGTCCGCAGGCGAAGCGCCGCGCGCCCAGGTACAGACTCTCCAGCGTGACACTGCGCTGATGCAGCTCGCGCTCCACATCCAGATAGCGCACGATGGGGCCTGCCACCAACTGTGGGAACAGACACACGAAAGTGGCCATCGTAGCCAGATTGCGCTCCGCCTTGGCATCGCCCCGATACACATCGATGGTGTAGCTCATGGTCTGGAAGGTGAAGAAGCTGATACCGATAGGCAGCTCAATTCCGGTGAGAGGGATTGCTGTACCCAAAAGTCCGTTCACCGCGCCGATGAGGAAATCGGTATACTTGAAAAAGCCCAGCATCCCCAGATTGATGGCGATGGATGAGCAGAGCGCGATTTTCGCCTTCTTGGTTCCGCGGTGTTTTTCAATGCAGAGGCTGTGGAAGAAGTCCGAAAGGCTGGACACGATCAGCAGCAGCACATACACCGGCTCGCCCACAAAGTAGAACAGCAGGCTGGAGATCAGCAGCACGTGGTTGCGCCAATTCTTCGGCACCACATAGTACACCGCCAGCACCGGCAGAAACACATATAGAAAAGTAATGCTTGAAAACAGCATAATCTTCTCTCCTCAAAGCGTTGTTATCAAAAACGGGTGCGGGATCACCGCACCCGTTTTCAGTTTATGGAGTCAAATTACTGCTCGAACTTCAGGGGGCTCATGCAGAAGAAGACCTTGTTGCCCTCAACGGCAGTCACAGTCTCCTCGGCCTCCACGCAGATGTTCCAGCGGGGGTTGCAGTTGGTGGTCAGCTCGGTGACGAAGGCGTTGGCATCGGCGCCGTCTTCCAGCTCGAACACGTAGCCCACAAAGGCGATGGAGCCGATCATAGGCATAAACACAGCACCGCTCTTGAAGCCCTTGACCTCATAGTTGTCAAAGCCGGTCAGCAGACCGGGCTCAATCTCCATAGAGCCACCGGCGAAGGGGATGATGTCGGTGTTGCCCACCAGCTTCTCAGCGATAACGGGGGCGGTGGCACCCTCCTTAGCCAGCTCCACGAACTCAGCCTTCAGGGCATTGGCGGGGGAAACATCGTTCTTCTTGCCGCAGGCGGCCAGGCTCAGCACCACAACGGCGCACAGAACCAGAGAAATAATCTTTTTCATTGTTGAATCTCCTTGTAAGTAATCACGGAGCCCCTCTTTCGGGTGCGTCCAACCATTAGACGCACCGTATCGGCAAAAGGTTCCCCGCTTTTTCAAAAAATTTTCGCAAATTTGCCGTACTTATTTATTATATGGTATCCCCGCCCCATTTGCAAGCACTATCTGTCCGCAGCGCTGTTAAGAATCCCCTCCGTTTATTTTCTCCGAATCCCGTCCATTTTAACACAATACCGCTGACACACCGCCGGTATTTTTGGTCAGCCCTCCATTTTGTCACCGTTTTGTAATTTTTCTGTAGCTTTTTTGAAAGAACTATGATATCATAACGGCAATGACGATATACTATTTCCAAGGGAGGGTTTCATATGTCCCGCAAATTGGCTTGTTTACTGCTGGCACTGAGCACGCTGGTCTCGTCGCTGGTTCTTGTCCACGCCGACGAAACTGCACGCCGCGCCGCCGTATATGAAGCGGCTGCCGCCGCGCTGCAGGATGCCGGAATGATGCACACCGCCGCCACCGCTATCACTGACGGACGCGGTATGGCTCTGGCCGCAGAAATGGGGATGCTGACCCAGCGCAGCAATCTGTCGCTGTCCCAGCTGTCGGCGCAGGCACTGCTGGCATACCAACAGCAGCAGCTGGCAGCGGAGGAGGCTGCCCGCGCTGAGGCGATCCGCACGGCGTATATGTCCCTATATGATGCTATGATGATCCAGACCGCCAAGCTGCCCCTCTACACCGCCCCCTCCGCCGACGCCTCCACCGTGCGCACGCTGGCTGCCGGTAAGGTGGCGCGGCTGCTGGATGTGACGGAGGGCTGGTACTATATCTCCTTCAACGGCACCGCCGGCTATGTCACCGCCGCTGATTGCCGCGGCGTCACCTTTTCCGACTACGAAGGCACCCTTGCCACTATGGATCTGGTGGATGCGGTGATCGACTACGCCTACACCTGGCTGGGCACCCCCTACGCATGGGGCGGCGCGTCCTACTCCGGCGCCGATTGCTCCGGCTTTATTATGGCGGTCTTTGACGAGTTCGGCTATTCCCTCAGCCACAGCGCTGTGGCGCAGTACAACCGCTGCACCCCCGTCTCCTCCGATGAGCGGCAGGCAGGCGATCTGGTTTTCTTCTCCTCCTACGACACCTCCGGCATCGACCATGTGGGTATCTATCTGGGCGGCGGACGGTTCATACACTCCAGCAGCAGCCGCGGCGTCACCGTCAACTATCTGTCGGATTACTACTGGCGCGACCACTATCTCTTCGCCGGTCGCCTGATCGACGAATAATTGGAAAGAAGCTGTCCTGCGGGACGGCTTCTTTTTTCGTCTATACCGCATATTCAAATATTTATGCATTTATGCATTAAAAACTATGGTCTTTTTGCTGTAAATTCCCATCGTTACAGCGCCACAATCCGTCAAAGTCCACAAATTTACAAAATCTATTGAAAATTTATGCATTCAAGTGTTGACATTTATGCACTTCGGGCGTATAGTAGGCATTGTTCCAAGGGAACACACAAAACAGTCTGTACCCTTCAAGAAGGTAAGGATATAGAACCAGGAAGATTTTTGAAAAAAGAAAGGAACACGATTATGAAAAAGTTTATCTCTCTGATGCTGGCTCTGGTTATGGCTCTGGCTCTGGTAGCCTGCGGCTCCAAGGATGACGGTAAGGAAAAGCTGGTCATGGGTACCTCCGCTGACTATGCTCCCTATGAGTTTATGTATCCCAATGACAAGGGCGAAATGGTTTACGGCGGCATCGACATCTCCGTTGGTCAGGCCATCGCCGATCACATGGGCAAGGAACTGCAGATCGAGAACATGGGCTTTGACTTCCTGCTGACCAATATGCAGAACGGAAAGTGCGATATGGTTCTGGCTGCTATCGAAGTTACCGATGATCGTCTGCTGGTCGCTGACTTCTCCGATCCCTACTACACCGACCTGCCCGCTATGATCCTGGTGAAAGCCGGCGATGCCACCACCTACAAGACCCTGAACGATTTCGCCGGCAAGAAGGTCGGTGCACAGACCGCTACCACCAAGGAAACCATCGTCAAGGAAGATATGGCCGGTGCTGAGCTGGTGAGCCTGCAGGTTGTCACCGATATGATCAACCAGCTGGTCAACGGTAAGCTGGACGCTCTGGTGCTGGACGGCGCTGTTGCTATGCAGTATGTCCAGAACAACAAGGAGCTGGCTATTGCTGACGCTTCCAGCGAGCTGGGCGAGGCTCTGCCCTACTGCGTAGCCGTTGCCAAGGGCGACCCCAAGGGTCTGCTGCCTGAGATCAACGCCGCCATCGCTGACATGGTCGCCAACAAGAAGGTTGAGCAGTTCATCGCTGACGCCGACGCTCTGGCTGATGTGGCTGTTGAGGTCAGCGCCGAGTAAGTAACAAGTTGATTTTCGCGGATGTGGAAAGCCGCCACAAGCGGCTTTCCACTTTCGCGCGTCTTTCCCGAATGCACAAGAGAGCGCAGAGCCTGCGCTCCGTTGTCTGTTCAGGAATAAAATTTACATACAGAAAGGAAAATACTTATGCCCGGATCCTGGTGGAGCAGTCTTTTTGCAGATATGTCTCCTACATCATTCTTTAACCTGTCCTTCCTGCCCAAGTACGGCAGTATGTTCATTCAGGGCGTGGAATTCACCCTGCTGCTGGCCGTGGTGTCCGTTTTGCTGGCCGTGATCCCCGCTCTGGTGCTGGCTCTGATGCGCCTGAGCAAGAACCGCGTCATCAAGGGCATCGCCGGTGCCTACATCGCCGTGTTCCGCTCCACCCCTCTGCTGGTGCAGCTGAGCATCGTGTTCTTCGGCATCTTCGGCAGCTTTAACCCCCGTATCACCCTGTTCGGCTTTTTGACGCTGGACACCTTCATTCCCTGCGCCGTGGCACTGGCACTCAACAGCTCCGCCTATGTGGCAGAGATCTTCCGCGCCGGTATTCAGGCCGTTGACGGCGGTCAGACCGAGGCCGCCCGCTCTCTGGGTATGACCTCTTGGCAGGCGATGCGCCTTGTGGTGCTGCCCCAGGCCATCAAGAACGTTCTGCCGGCTCTGGCCAACGAGATCGTCACCATGGTGAAGGAATCCTCCATCTGTATGACGCTGGGTATCATGGATCTGATGTTCGCCGCCAAGACCACGGCCGGCGCCACCTGGATCACCCTTGGACCCTACACGCTGGCAGCCGCCATCTACTTTGCTATCAACTATCCTGCCAGCAAGGTGATCGAAGCTATCGAAAGGAGAATGCGCCGTGGCGACAAACGATAAGCTGATCCAGGTCGTAGACCTGAAGAAACACTACAATAAGGGCGCCATCAAGGCGCTGGACGGCGTCACCGTGGACATCAACCGCGGCGATGTGATGGTGGTCGTGGGCCCCTCCGGTTCCGGTAAGTCCACCTTCCTGCGCAGCCTCAACGTACTGGAAGAACCCACTGACGGCCAGATCATTTTCGACGGCGTAGACATCACCAAAAAGACCTACACCGACGAAAACGGCAAACAGCAGAAGCTGAACATCAACCTCCACCGTCAGCGTATGGGTATGGTGTTCCAGCACTTTAACCTCTTCCCCCACAAGACCATTATGGAGAATATGATCCTTGCCCCCATGCAGGTCAAGGGTATGAAGAAGGCCGAGGCTACGGAGAAGGCGCAGCACCTGCTGGAGCGTGTCGGTCTGGGTGACCGCGGCGCCGCCTATCCCCTGCAGCTCTCCGGCGGACAGAAGCAGCGTGTCGCCATCGTGCGTGCACTGATGATGGAGCCGGATGTGATGCTGTTTGACGAGCCCACCTCCGCCCTCGACCCTGAAATGGTGGGCGAGGTGCTGGAGGTTATGAAGGAGCTGGCCCGCGGCGGTATGACCATGGTAGTGGTCACCCACGAGATGGGCTTTGCCCGCGAGGTGGGCAACCGCGTCCTCTTTATGGACGAGGGCAAGCTGATGGAAGAAGGCACGCCCGACGAGGTGTTCAATCACCCCCAGTGCGAGCGTCTGAAGGACTTCCTTGCCAAGGTGCTGTAAGTAAAATGAAAGACCGGCTGTGAACACACAGCCGGTCTTTTTTGCTTTATCCATCCACTTCTTCGGCGTAGCGCACCGTTTCCATGGCGTCCCTGGCGTATTTGTCCGCGCCGATGGCGTCGGCATAGTCCTGCGTCAGCACAGCACCGCCCACCACCACACGGCAATGGGGTGCTGCCTTACGCAGCTGGCGGATGGTCTCCTCCATAGCCGGCACCGTGGTGGTCATCAGCGCACTCAAGCCCACGATGGGCGCGTGCAGCCGCACCGCCGCCTCCACGATGGTCTCCGGCGCCACATCGCGCCCCAAGTCCGTCACCGCAAAGCCGTAGTTTTCCAGCAGCAGCCGCACGATGTTCTTACCGATATCGTGGATGTCACCCTGCACCGTTGCCAGCACCACGCGGCAGCGGTCAGCGCCGCTCTTGCCGGTGCCGGTCATCGCCGCCTTGATGCGCTCAAAGGCACTTTTCGCCGCCTCGGCGCTCATCAAAAGCTGGGGCAGGTACACCGTTTTCGCCTCGAAGCCGCGCCCCACCGCGTCCAGCGCAGGGATAATCTCCTGCTGCACGATATCCAGCGGTGCCATCGTCTGCAGCAGCTGCGCTGTCAGCTGACCTGCCTGCTCATGCAGACCCTTGCCGATGGCGCGCTGCAGCGCCGATGCGCCCTCCTCCGTCTGTGCAGGGGCGGGGGCGCTCACCGCCGTGGCGGTCACGGTGCAGCGGGACATATAGCCGATATAGTCGGCGCAGTTCTCGTCCAGACCGTGGAGCGCACGGTGTGCGTACCATGTCTTCATCATATCGGCGGAATAGGGGTTCATAATGGCCGCCGACAGTCCCCGCTCCAGCGCTGCGGCGAAAAACGCGGCATTCACCGCATCGCGCTGCGGCAGACCGAAGGACACATTGGAGATGCCCAGCGAGGTGCGGCAATCCAGCTGGCGGTCGATGCGCTCCAGTGCCTGCAGCGTGGTCACCGCTGCCGTAGGCTCAGCGCTGACGGTCATGGCCAGCGTGTCGAAGATAATGTCCTTTTTGGCGATGCCGTATTCCGCCGCGCGGCGCAAAATCTTCTCAGCGATGGAAACGCGACCCTCCGCCGTGTCGGGGATGCCGCTTTCATCCAGCGTCAGCGCCACCACCACGCCGCCGTATTTCTTCACCAGCGGAAAGATGGCGTCCATACTCTCCGCCTTGCCGTTGACAGAGTTGACCAGTGCCTTGCCGTTATAGCGGCGCAGTGCCGCCTCCATCGCCACGGCATCCGCTGTGTCGATCTGCAGCGGCAGGTCGATGATGGCCTGCACCTCGCGCACCGCCGAAACCAGCATTGCCCGCTCGTCGATCTCCGGCAGGCCCACATTGATGTCCAGCACCTGCACGCCCTGCTCCTGCTGGCGCAGCGCCTCGGTGAGGATATAGTCCATATCGCCGCTGCGCAGCGCTTCTTTGAACCGCTTTTTGCCGGTGGGATTGATGCGCTCGCCGATGAGAATGGGGTCGCGCCCAAAGGTCACCGCGTGGGTGTAGGAGCTGACCGCCGTCAAGCCCTTATCCGTTACGGGGACGGGGGACAGCGTCGCGGTTTTTCGCACCAACGCGTCAATATAGGCAGGCGTAGTGCCGCAGCAGCCGCCGATCACGCGCACGCCGGATTCTACCAGCGATGCCACCTCCGCAGCAAATTCCTCCGGCCCTACATCGTACACCGTTTTGCCGTTTACGCTGCGGGGCAGCCCTGCGTTGGGCTTGAGGATCACCGGCACAGAGGCGCAGGCGAGCAGCTCCTCCATCACGCCGCGCAGCTGCTTGGGACCCAGGGAGCAGTTGGCACCGATGGCATCGGCGCCCATCCCCTCCAGCATGGCAGCCATGGCAGCCGGCGATGCGCCGGTCATCAGCTTGCCGTCCGCGCCGTAGGCATTGGTCACCAGCACCGGCAGGTCGCTGTTCTCTTTGGCAGCCAGCAGCGCCGCCTTGGTTTCATAGCTGTCGTTCATAGTTTCGATGCAGATGAGGTCCGCGCCATACTTCACGCCAAGGCGTACCGTTTCGGCAAAAGCCGCCACCGCATCTTCAAAATCCAGATCGCCGTAGGGCTTCAGCAGCCGTCCCGTAGGACCGATATCCAGCGCCACGAACTTCTCCTGCGCGCCGTCACTGTGCTGCGCTGCCCAGCGGGCGTGGGAGATGGCGGCAGCCACGATCTCCTCCAGCTCCTCGCAATCAAAACGCAGGGAATTGGCGCCGAAGGTGTTGGTGTTCACCACATTGCTGCCGGCATCAAAATACGCCTTCTGCAGCCGGCGGATCACCTCACCGTGGGTAAGATTCCAGCGCTCCGGCTCCTCACCGGGGCGCAGACCCTCCGATTGCAGCAGCGAGCCCATGCCGCCGTCCAGCACCACGATATGCTCTTTCAGATAATCAGCAAATTTCATACTTCTCTCCTGAATGCGCAGTCCGCCTTGCCGCACTGACGGCAGGTGCTGCGCCCACAATTTTCATCTTCCCCGCCCAGACCAACAATAGCGGTCACCGACTTGCTGGGCGACATCAGCAGGCTCTCATTGAGGTATACACCGATCCGCTTTTCGCACTCCAGCATCCGGAACAGCTCACGCTGCGCCGTCAGCGGCAGATCGCCGTAGCCGGGAGAAAACCGCGGCTTCGTCCGCCCATACACCTGCGTTAAATCCTCACAAAACGCATCGCACAGTGCCTCGATTCGCTCACTGCCCAGTGCCTGCAGCATCAAGCCCTTGGCGGGGGACAGCCGACCGTAGCGGGCGATGAGCCGATCCAGTTCCAAGCCGACGGTGGCGGCAAACACCACCGCCCTACGGCAGCCCTGCAAACGGCGGGCAAGCTTTTGGGAGATGAAACGGGCAGAACCCAGCTCCACCGTGTCGCCCTCCACGCGCACCGACATCTCACGCCAACAGACCTGATAGCGCAGCGCATTCTGCGCCAGCGCCACACACTCCTGCGCCAGCGCCAGCACATCCTCCGCCATTTCGCGGCAGGCGGCATAGCGCAGCACCTCCTGCAGATCCACATCCGGCGCGGCGTATTGCTTTTGGTTGATTGCCTTCATCATTTGCCCAAAATGTCCGACAGATTCTGCTGGATCTGCCGCGCCACATCCGGCTTATTCATAGAATACACGTGCACATTGGTCACATTGTTGGCAAAAAGATCGATGATCTGATCGGTGGCATAGGCGATGCCCGCCTGCTTCATAGCCGCCGGATCGCTGCCGAACTTATCCACCAGACTCTTGAAACGCTGGGGCATATGGGAGCCGGACAGCTTGATGGCACGCTCCACCTGCACGGCATTGGTGATGGGCATAATGCCTGCCACCACCGGCACAGTGATGCCCGCCTCACGGATCTTATAGAGGAAATTATAGAGCAGATTGTTATCAAAGAACATCTGGGTGGTCAAAAACTGACAGCCTGCCTCCACCTTCTCCTTGAGATGGCGGATATCCGTCTTCTGATCGGCGCTCTCGGGATGTACCTCGGGATAGCAGGCGCCGCCCAGACAGAAGCCGTGCTCGCGCAGCTCTGCGATGAGATCCACCGCATAGCGATACGCCCAGCCGCTGCGATCCTGCCCCTCCATCTCCGGCGTCAGGTCCCCCCGCAGCGCCATCACATTCTCAATGCCGGCAGCCTTCAGCTCTGCGATGCGCTGACGCACCGTTTCACGGGTGGAGGACACGCAGGTCAGGTGTGCCAGCGTTTCCACGCCGTGGCGCTCCTTGATATTGCGGGCGATGTCCAGCGTATAGGCGCTGGTGCCGCCGCCTGCGCCGTAGGTCACGCTCATAAAGGCAGGCTGCAGCTGCGCGATCTCCTCGGTGGCGGCGCGCACGCTCTCAAAGGCGGAATCCGTCTTGGGCGGAAACACCTCAAAGGACATAGACAGCGTATCTTTCTTCAAAATATCGATCACTTTCACGAAACAGCACTCCCTTTTCGCTTTGATTGACCCCATTATAATGCAATTTCCCCGCCCTTACAAGCGCAAAAAAGGACACGCAATGCGTGTCCTTTCCTTTTTTCAGCTTTTTCCGTGGATCTCGCCGCGGCACTTGGGGCAGGTGATGACGATCTTGCCCTTACCGCGGGGAACGCGGCACACGGTGCGGCAGTTGGGGCAGGTGAAATATTTATGCTCCTTGTCCTGCGTCTGCTGCTTGACCGCGCCAAAACGGCGCTTCAGCGGCCACCAGATCTTATTAAGGAACTTGGCATTCTCCGCCCGGCGCTTTTGCAGGTTGCGGGAGAACATACGGAAAATCATCCACACCGTCAGCACGGTGGACAGCGTATGGAGGATCACATACACCAAATCAACGGTCACAAAGGCGTTGACGATGTTCAGCGCCAGCGCCGTCAGGATCATCGCCATACACAAGTGATCCGCGCCGTTGCGCCCGTACATAAACCGCGCCAATCCGTTGCCTATTTTTTGAAAGAAACTCATAAACAAGCCTCACTCCGAAAAATAACAGTAAAATAATGAGGCTATTTTACGCCAAAAAACCGCAAAGGTAAAGTCCCGCGGCATAAAATTCACAAATTGTTCACTCGCGCCGATTTGCGCCGCCTTTTCCGGTATGGCTTGCAATTACCAGCGCAAACAGTTATAATGTATTAGTTAAAGTATGCACATTGGGAGCCGGCAGTCTGTGCCGCCGGCCCCCTATCTCAAAAGCGGCTCCGGGCGAGCGACCCGGGGACGAAAAAAGCGGCTGCGCCCTTCTCCGGTGGGGAGGCCGCCTCAGGTGCCGCTCATTGTTATCCTATGCCGTTTCGTCTGCCGCGGTGCGGCGGACAAGCCATTGTTTTGAAAGGAAGGTCTATTATGAACATCAAGATTTCCCCCTCCATTCTGGCAGCAGATTTTGCCAATCTTCAGCGTGATATCCAGCGCATCAGCGCTGCCGACTATGTCCACGTGGACGTGATGGATGGTCACTTCGTGCCCAACATTTCCATCGGTCTGCCTGTGGTGGAGTCTATCCGTCCCACCACCGATCTGCCTCTGGATGTCCATCTGATGATCGAGCGCCCCGTACTGTGGGTGGAGCGCTTCTGCGACGCCGGCGCCGACATCGTCACCTGCCATGTGGAAGCCGACACCGAGGAGAACATCCACGAGGCGCTGCGCCTGATCCACGCCAAGGGCAAGAAGGCCGGCATCGTCCTCAAGCCCAAGACCCCCGCTTCCGCCGTTCTGCCCTTCATCAACGAGGTGGAGATGATCCTTGTGATGACGGTGGAGCCCGGTTTCGGCGGCCAGAAGTTTATGGCAGATATGATGCCCAAGGTACAGACCATCCGCGGCTACATCGACGCCATGAACCCCGCCTGCGATCTGGAGGTGGACGGCGGCGTGGATCTCAACACCGCTCCTCTGTGCATCAACAGCGGTGCCAACGTGCTGGTGGCAGGCTCCGCCGTCTACAAGGCCGAGGACATCCCCCAGCGTATCGCAGCCCTGCGCGGCTGATTGCTCGGCAGGACGACAGCACACACGCCCACAACGGCAGGAGCAAGTCCCCCTCTAAGAGTTTACTAATATGCAGGAGGTTTCTTTTATGGATCGCAATTTCCGGATACCATTTGTAATCATCCTTCTTTTCGTCGTTATGACAACGCTCTCTGGCTCTTACCCCGTTTCCATCGGTGTTTTTGTTCTGGTAGAAGGACTGCTTCTTCTGCTGGTAGGCAAAAAAGTAAACTGGAATTATGGCCGTATGTTGATTTGGGGGCTCCCGCTGGGAGTGGCCTTTTTAATGCTATTTGTTGGGCTTTTCTTCTTGAGCAACTACATACCGTGGTTAAACACCGCACTGTCCTGGTCGTTAGGTTGAGTCTGCCTGCACACATCACACTATTTCGGAGGCTTCTTCTATGGAATATTTTCCCGCTCCGCTGGAAAAACTGGTGGAACAATTTGCCAGACTCCCCGGTATCGGCGGCAAGTCCGCCCAGCGTCTGGCGTTCTATGTATTGAGCCTGCCCTCCCACGAGGCGCAGGAGTTTGCCGACGCCATTGTGGAGGCCAAGCGCGGCGTGACGCTGTGCCCCGTTTGCTGCAATCTGACGGCAGGGGGCTTATGCGGCGTGTGCGCCTCCCCCAAGCGGGATGAGAGCACCATCTGCGTGGTGGCCGACCCCCGTGATGTGATCGCCATTGAGCGCTCCCGCGAGTTTAACGGCCGCTATCACGTGCTGCACGGCGTTCTCTCCCCTATGAACCACGTAGGTCCCGACGACCTGCAGATCAAATCGCTGGTGGACCGCGTGGCGCAAGGCGGCATCAACGAGGTCATTATGGCCACCAATCCCGACACCGAAGGCGAGACCACAGCGCTGTATCTGTCCCGCCTGCTCAAGCCCTTCGGGGTGAAGGTGACCCGCCTTGCCTACGGTATTCCGGTGGGCGGTCATCTGGAATTTGCTGACGATGCTACGCTGATGCGTGCCCTGGAGGGTCGCCGCGAGCTGTAAGGAGTCAACTATGAAACGAACCCTTTCCCTGCTGCTGTGTGTGCTGCTGACGCTCTCCCTTGCAGGCTGCGCCCCCAAGGAGGAGACGCTGCAGATCTTCGCCATGGATACCGTAATGGATATGCTGGCTGTGGGCAGCGAGGCGCGCGAAGCGCTCAGCGCCTCGGCGCAGGAGATCAACCGTCTGGAGGCGCTGCTGTCCCGCACCCGTGAGAGCAGCGAGGTATCCGCCATCAACAGCGGCAAGACCGTCACCGTCAGCGACGAGACGGCGGAGCTGCTGCAGCGGGCAGTGCAATATGCCGCGCTGACGGGCGGCACATTTGACATCACTG
The DNA here is from genome assembly GCA_017937195.1 of Oscillospiraceae bacterium. Taxonomy (GTDB): domain Bacteria; phylum Bacillota; class Clostridia; order Oscillospirales; family Oscillospiraceae; genus Vescimonas. The sequence goes on from JAGBEA010000011.1 coordinate 38,073, forward strand.
TGGAGCCGCTGGTTTCCGCGTGGGGTATCCACACCGAGTCCCCCAAGGTGCTGAGCGCAGACGAGATCGCCGCGCTGCTGCCGCTGGTGGGCAGTGGACACCTGCATATGGACGGCAGGACCGTCACGCTGGATGAGGGCTGCTCCATCGATCTGGGCGCCATCGCCAAGGGCTACGCCTCCGATCGGGTGGCGCAGATCTTCCGCGACTACGGTGTGGAGGGCGGCTGGGTCAGCTTGGGCGGCAACGTGTACGCCCACGGCACCAAATCCGACGGCAAGCCCTGGAGCGTTGCCATCCGCGATCCGCAAAATACCGCCGGCGCCGCGGCACTGGTGGGTCTTTCCAACCAATTCGCCGTCACCTCCGGCGGCTATCAGCGCTATTTCACCGCTGAGGACGGCACCGTCTATCAGCATATCATCGATCCCTCTACCGGTGCGCCGGCGATCAGCGATCTGCTGTCGGTCACCGTCATCTGCGGTAACGGCACTATGGCGGACGCCTATTCCACCGCCCTCTATGTGATGGGGCTGGAGGGTGCCAAAGCCTTTTGGCAGCAGCACTCCGCCGACTTTGATATGGTGCTGATCACGCAGGACAATATTCTTTACTACACCCCCGGTCTGCAGGGCAAGCTGACAGTGGATGAAGGAGGCGCGTACGATGCAAAGCTCCTCTCCTAAGCTGCGCCCCACGGCGTGGGACAGCTTGATCGTGCTGGCGGTGATTGTACTTGCCATCGGCACTGCCATTGTGTTTTACGGCGGTCTTGGCGGCGGCGACCACATCACCGTCACGATCACCCATCGCGGTGAAACGGTGGAAAAAGTGATGCTGGAGGCGCTGAACGAGGAAAAAACCGTCACCATTGACGGCACATATCAGCTGACCGTGGTTTTGAGCCGCGACGGCGTATGGGTGTCCGAATCCAACTGCCCCTCTCAGGATTGCCTGCACACCGGCACGGTATCCCGCGCCGGACAGAGCATCGTGTGTCTGCCCGAGCAGGTGGTGATCCGGTTGGACGGCAAGAGCGACGGACCGGACATCATTTTAGGATAACTTTTCACTAACTTTTTCGGGAGGGTTTTGCTTTGCAACTGAAAACCCGACAACTTGCGCTGTGCGCCATACTGACCGCGCTGGCACTGGGCTTAAGCGTGATGGAGAACCTCTTTCCCGTCACCGCCGCCATCCCACTGCCGGGCGTGAAGCTGGGGCTTGCCAATATTGTGACGCTGTTCGCTCTGTATGAGCTGGGCGCTGCCCCTGCGCTGACCATTCTGGTGGCACGGTGCCTGCTGGGCTCGCTGTTCGCCGGCAACGCCTCGGCGCTGCTGTTCTCGCTGATGGGCGGCGTACTGGCGATGCTGGTGATGATCGCCCTGAAACGCTGGCAGAAACTGAGCGTGTTCGGCGTATCCATCGGCGGCGCGGCGGCACACAACATCGGCCAAATCGGCGCGGCGGTCATCACGCTGGGCGACACGGCGGTGCTGGGCTACCTCCCCATTCTGCTGGGCGTGTCCCTCATTACCGGCACGCTGACCGGCTTTATCACAGCGCTTTTGGTACGCGCTATGCAAAATCTACACTTGAGCCACTCTTAAAGGAGGCGGAGATAATGGATCGAAAAGATGAGATCATCCTGCAGCAGCTGGATGTGATCCGCGCCATGTCCGAAAACGGGCTGCGGCGGATGAACAGTGATTTCTGGGGCTCGCCCTTTGGCAATGTGACCGGCAGGGACACCAGCCCCGCACCCCAAAAAGAAGAAAAAACGAAGGCGGCGGATGCCAAGCCTGCCGAGCCGGTGGAAAAGGAGGAAGAGCTGCCTCCCCCCGAAAAGCTGGAGGATCTCTTGGCGGAGCTGGACACCTACATCGGCTTGGAGCTCATTAAGGACGAGGTGCGCAGCCTTGTGAATATGGTGAAAGTCTACAAGCTGCGCAAGGAGCACGACCTGCCCACCGCCGATCTTTCGCTGCATATGGTGTTCTCCGGCAATCCCGGTACCGGCAAGACCATGATCGCCCGACTGATGGCGCGTATCTACCGCACGCTGGGGATCCTCTCCAAGGGTCAGCTGGTGGAGGTGGACCGCAGCGGTCTGGTGGCAGGCTATGTGGGTCAGACGGCGCTGAAGACGAAAAAGGTCATCGACAAGGCTATGGGCGGCGTGCTGTTCATCGACGAGGCTTACGCCCTCAACGGCAAGAGTGAGAATGACTTCGGTCAGGAGGCCATCGACACCATTTTGAAGGCGATGGAGGATCACCGTGACGATTTCATCGTCATCGTGGCAGGCTACACGGAGCTGATGGAGGAGTTTGTCCAGTCCAACCCCGGTCTGGAATCCCGCTTCAACCGCTTCCTCCACTTCCCCGACTACACCACCGACGAGATGATGGGCATTTTCGATATGCGCTGCAAGGGCAGCTGCTATCAGCTCAGCGAGGACGCCCGCCCCCTGGTGCGCGACTACATCGCCGAGGAGAGCGCCGATGCCGAGGGCTTCGGCAACGGACGCGGCGTGCGCAACATCTTTGAAAACATCATCGTGGCACAGAACAACCGTCTTGCCAAGCTGGAGACCGTTACCCGTGAGGATCTGATGCTCCTCACCGCCGACGATATTCTCCACGCCCGCGGCAAGATCGACGAAGAGGAAACAAAATGAGCAAGAGAATTTTCGCACTGGCGCTGGCGTTTTTGCTGGTGCTGAGTCTGTTTGGCTGCGGCAAGATCCGCACCCCCGACAACTACTATGTGGGGGAATATGAGGGCGGCTGGAGCGTTCTTTACAAGGACGAGGACGGCAATGTGGAGGAGATCGCCTCTATGGGCAGCTATGCCCAGCCGCTGGTACTGGTCAAGGGCCGCATCTACTATATGCACGACGGTGCGCTGGTGAGCGTGAACAGCGACGGTGAGGATCACAAGCGCCTGCCTATGAAGGGCACGGACAGCGGCTTCATCGCCTACATAGATGAAAACTACCTCTACTGCGTGAAAGACAGCGCCGCCAGCACCTGCTACAAGGCAGATCTGGAGCTGACGGGCTGCGAGGAGATCCCCATCCCCCGCAATTTCCGCCAGACCGACTATGTTGCGCTGCTCAAGTCCATCAAGACAACCGTAGCGGCAGCGGAGGAGCAGATCCGCGTCCGCAGCGCCTACATCACGCTGGACGGCAACGGCAGCCTCGTATCTATGGATCTGGATGTACTGACCTTCCGCGGCTGGACGGGCAGCATGAAGGTATGGAGCAGCGGCAAGATCACCGTGCAGACGACCACCGCCGCGCCCGTGATCCAATACACCGACCTGAATGTCCCGCTGTCGCTGTCGGACAGCACCACGGACATCGTGATACCGCTGGATGCGCTGATCACCGCGGTGGAAACGGCGGACAAGGCGGAGATCGCCACCAAGCGGGGCAGCGGCGCGGAGGGCTTCGTGCTGGCGTACCTGCAGGACGACCACGACGGCAACATCGGCAGCGCCCCTTGGATGGGTGTCAGCGGCATTGATGCCTCCGCTGACAGTGCAGTTCCCCATTTTGTACTTTCGCAGATAGGCGGCTCTGCCCCCACCCTGACCGACAGCCACAAGAACATCTGCACCGTTCTGGGCGTGCTGCGCTTCGACTTATAAGAGCAAAAAAAGACGACCCAATCGGGTCGTCTTTTTTTGTTATTGGATTCCCTCGTACCACTCATAGGCAAAGCGGGGCGTGCCGTCATCGCACATATAGACCGTGCCGCTGAGGAGGAAGCCGTTCTTCGTCACCAAGTGCTGCATAATGCGGTTATCGGCGTGGGTATCGATGCGCAGGTACGGGGATCGGGCGCGGCAGAACGCCAGCACCTCATCAAAAATGCCGCGCTGCGTACCGTCGCTGCCCACGCGGTGGATAGCGGCGTAGGCATCGCTTCTGCGCCACGCACCTTCAATATATCCGTAAGAGGGGTCTTCACCAAATACAAGGGCAAAGGCGGCGCAGATCACGCTGTCACGCTCCACCACATAGAGCTGCTGCAGCGGAATATCGGCGCGCAGCATATCGTGGGGCGGATAGAAATCCGCCCACTGGGTAGGATTTCCACTGTCCGCCATAATCTTTCGCGCGGCGGCGTACACTTCAAAAATTCGGGGCAGGTCTGCCCATTCAGCTATCCGGATCATATCAGTTCTTCAAGCTCTGCAGCGGGGCGGGGATGCGGCCGCCGCGGGCGATAAACTCGGCCGAGGACTCGCTGTGCACCGGCATCACCGGTGCGCTGCCCAGAAGGCCGCCCATCTCGATCATATCGCCCACCTGCTTGCCCTCCACGGGGATAATGCGCACGGCGGTGGTCTTGGAGTTGACCATACCGATGGCCGCCTCATCGGCGATGATGGCGCTGATGGTCTCGGCAGTGGTGTCGCCGGGGACGGCGATCATATCCAGACCCACGGAGCAAACGCAGGTCATAGCCTCCAGCTTGTCGATGGTCAGCGTGCCTTGCAGCGCCGCGGCGATCATACCCTCGTCCTCGCTGACGGGGATGAATGCGCCGCTCAAGCCGCCCACGTGGCCGGACGCCATCACGCCACCCTTTTTCACCGCATCATTCAGCAGCGCCAGCGCGGCGGTGGTGCCGTGGGTGCCGCAGGTAGCAAGACCCATCTCCTCCAGAATACGCGCCACGCTGTCGCCCACCGCAGGGGTGGGTGCCAACGACAAATCCACGATGCCAAAGGGGGTATCCAACCGACGGGAGGCTTCCGTTGCCACCATCTGACCCATGCGGGTGATCTGGAACGCCGTCTTTTTCACGGTCTCCGCCACCACATCAAAGGGCTGACCCTTGCACTTTTGCAGCGCGTGATACACCACGCCGGGACCGGACACGCCCACATTGATGACGCTGTCCGCCTCGCCCACGCCGTGGAACGCGCCTGCCATAAAGGGGTTATCCTCCACCGCGTTGCAGAACACCACCAGCTTGGCACAGCCTAAGCCGTCGCTCTCGCGGGTGAGGTAGGCGGTCTTTTTGATGATCTGACCCATCCGCGCCACCGCATCCATATTGATGCCGGCACGGGTAGAGCCCACATTCACGCTGGAGCACACCACATCGGTGAATGCCAGCGCCTCGGGGATGGACTCGATGAGGTATTCGTCACCCTTGGCAAAACCCTTCTGCACCAGTGCAGAGAAGCCGCCGATGAAGTTGACGCCGCATTCCTTGGCGGCGCGATCCATGGCCATAGCGAAGGGTACATAGTTTTTGGTATCGCAGCTGCCTGCCACCAGCGCCATGGGGGTGACGGAGATGCGCTTATTGACGATGGGGATACCGAATTCGCTGGCGATATTGTCACCGGTGCGCACCAGATTAGCGGCGCGGCGGCAGATCTTATCGTAGATCTTATCGCAGCAGCGGCGGGGATCTTCGCTGACACAGTCCAGCAGCGAGATGCCCATCGTAATGGTGCGGATATCCAGATGCTGCTTGTCGATCATCTGGATCGTATCCATAATATTGGAGAGGTTCAGCATGGTCTGTCACCTCAAATCTTATGCATCGCGTCGAAGATGTCCTCGCGCTGCACGCGGATGGAGAGACCTCTGCTCTCACCAAAGTGCTTCAGCGCGGCATCCAGCTGATCAAAGGGGGTCTGGCACTGGGACAGATCCACCATCATCATCATGGTGAAAAAGCCCTGCATCACCGTCTGGCTGATGTCCAGCACATTGATATTCTCCGCCGCCAGCGTGTTGCAGACGCCGGCGATGATACCCACCTGATCCTTACCGACCACAGTTACGATTGCTTTCATTCCGATTCCTCCTCTTATTCCAGCTCGTCCAGCGTCAGACGGAAGCTGGACATAAAGTGTTCTTTGAAAAATGCTACCTCGGGCATACCGTACTCATCCAGCGCCCGTTCGGTCTGCTCGGCAGCGGCGCGGAACTCCAGATTGCCGGCTTTCAGCTCCTCGATGCACTTGATCCACGCGGACAGCTTGTCCGCCGCCTTCACCAGCTGCTCCACCTCGCTGTCAGCGGGGGTCAGCAGTTCCTCATAGGTGGGGCGCAGCTTCTCCGGCAGCATACCCAGCAGCTTGTCGCACGCCACCTGCTCCACCTGCTTATAGGCATCGCGGATGGCGGGGTTATAGTACTTGATGGGTGTGGGCAGATCGCCGGTGAGGATCTCGGGGGCATCGTGGAAAAGCGCCGCGGCAGCCACCGCGCCGGCATCCACGCAGCCGTCAAAATACTCATTGCGGATCACCGCCAGCGCGTGTGCCAGCACCGCCACCTGATGGCTGTGCTCCTGAATGTTCTCGGTATAGCTGTTGCGCATCAGTGCCCAGCGGTTGATGAAGCGCATACGGCTGAGGTATGCGAAAAAGTGGTTCATATCTGTTCCTCCTTGATAATGCCAAACAGCGTTTCGCCGTCGGTATGGGTGACGGTGACCTCCAGCGTGCGGTTGTGCAGGTTTTCGCCCTCTGCCGCCACCTCCATGTAGTTGGGTGCGTGACCGGTATACAGTCCGTTTCGCATCTGCTCAAAGAGCACCGGATAGGTCTTGCCCACGCAGCCGTCCAGATAGGCGCGGTGCATCTTCGCCGCCACGGCGGCGGCGCGGTGGGCGCGCTCCTCCCGCACGCTCATCTCTACCTGCTCCATTTTGGCAGCCGGTGTGCCGGGGCGGATGGAGTAGGGGAAGATATGCATAGCGGCAAAGCCGCATTGCTCGATAAACTGAAGCGTTTTTGCGAAATCCTCCTCCGTTTCACCGGGGAAGCCGGTGATGAGGTCGGTGGTGATGGCGGGGCGGTCAAAATATTGATTCAGCAGCGTGACCGACTCGTAAAACCGCGCCGTATCGTAGCGGCGGTGCATGGCCTGCAGCGTTTCATCGCAGCCGCTTTGCAGCGAGAGATGAAAATGGGGGCAGAGATTGGGCAGCTTTGATGCCCGACGGCAGAACTCCTCCGTGATGGTGCGGGGCTCGAGGCTGCCAAGGCGCACACGCATCTCCCCTGCCGCGGCGCACACCGCCTCCATCAAATCGATGAGGCTCTCGCCGGTCTTGAGATCCTTACCCCAAGAGGAGATCTCGATGCCGGTGATGACGATCTCGCGGTAGCCCTCCGCCAGCAGCTCACGGGTCTGCCGCACCGCCTCGTGCAGCGGCTCGGAGCGGACGGGACCGCGGGCGTAGGGGATGATACAGTAGGTGCAGAAATTAACGCAGCCGTCCTCCACCTTCAGCATAGCGCGGGTGCGGCTTGCCATACCGCCGCCCTGGAGCACCTCAAATTCGCGGCGGCGGAGCGCGTCATCCACATGGACGATACACTGCTGTGCGTGTACCGCCTGCTCCAAAAGGTCAATAAACTCCATACGCTGCCCCGTGCCGGAGATGAGGTCGATCCCCAGCGATTGCGCCTCGTCGGCATGGGTCTGGACATAGCAGCCACAGGCCGCCACCACCGCAGCACTGTTCCGCTTTTTGGCGCGGCGGATCATCTGCCGCGACTTCTTGTCGCTGACAGCGGTGACAGAGCAGGTATTGATAATATACGCATCCGCCTCGGATTCAAAATCCGTCAGCGTATGGCCGCGGCGCTGCAGCTCCGCTTCCATAGCGGCGGTTTCATATTGATTGACCTTGCAGCCAAGGGTATAAATCGCAACTCGCATCGGTTTCTCCTTGCACTTTGCCGTGGGATTTACTATAATAAATAATTGCGGTATCGGTCAAAGCCTGCCGATACTTATTTCCCATTATAAGTGATAGACGCGCCGGTGGCAAGTCCCCCGAGCGACGAAAATACACCGGAAAAGAGGTGCTTTTATGCACTATTTGGATCACGCCGCCACCACGCCCATCCCCCACGAGGTGGCGCAGGCGATGCTGGCGGTACTGACAGAGCAATTTGGCAATCCCTCCGCCCAGTATCCGCTGGGGCAGGAGGCAAAGGCGCTGACGGAGCGCTGCCGCGCTATCATCGCAGGCGCTGTGGGCTGCAAGCCGGAGCGGCTTTTCTTCACCTCCTGCGGCACAGAGAGCAATAACTGGGCCATCCAAGCCGCCGTGTGGCACGGACGGCACACGGGACGGCACATCATCACCACCGCGGTGGAGCACAGCGCCATTTTGCAGCCTTGCAAGTGGCTGGAGCAGCAGGGCTATGAGGTGACCTATCTCAAGCCCGACCGCACCGGACACGTGACGGTGGAGCAGGTAGCTGCCGCCCTGCGGGAGGACACGGTGCTGGTGAGTATGATGCTGGTGAACAACGAGACCGGCTGCATCTTCCCCGTGAAGGAGACGGCGGCGCTGCTGCGCGAGAAAAAGAGCCGCGCACTGCTGCACTGCGACGCGGTGCAGGGCTTTTTGAAGGTGGATTGCGATCCCGTCGGCTGGGGCGTGGATCTGATGAGCTTCAGCGCCCACAAGATCGGCGGTCCCAAGGGCGTGGGCGCACTGTACATCGCCGAAACGCTGCGCAATCCCAAGCCGCTGCTCTCCGGCGGAGGGCAGGAGAGCGGTCTGCGCTCCGGCACGGAGGCCACCGCACAGATCGCCGGCTTTGCCAAGGCGGTGGAGCTGCGGATGGAAAATCTGGACGAAAAGCTTGCCAAAATGGCGGCTTTGAAGGAATATTGCCGCCAAAAGCTGCTAACGATTGACACTATGGTCACCGTGGGCGAGGGTACTGCCCCCCACATCCTTTCCCTTTCGCTGCCGGGCTATCCCAGCGCCAACATCGTCACCGATCTGGGCAGCCAAGGCATCTGCATCAGTGCCGGCTCTGCCTGCCACAAGGGTAAAAGCAGCCACGTGGTGTCGGCGCTGGGTCTTTCGAAGCGCACCGCCGCCGGCGTGATCCGCATCTCCTTTGGTCCGGAGAGCAGTGAGGCGGATGTGGACGCGCTGTATGAGGCGCTGCGCGAACACAAGGAAAAGCGCTTCCCTATGCTATAAGCTCTTTTCAGCAAAATGACAAGCACTTCTCCAAGCAGTTCTCTTTTTTGAGGTAATCCTATGTTGAAACATCTGAACCGTGGGCCCGCTTTTTACCGCTATCTCTGGCGGCTGAGCCTGCCCATCATCCTGCAAAATCTCATCACCTTCTCCCTCGGTCTCATCGATACCTTTATGGTCAGCCAACTGGGCAACGAGGAGATGGCGGCGGTGACCACCGCCAATGTGCCGGTCTTTCTGCTGCTGAGCCTTGTGTTCGGTCTGCAGAGCGGACTGGGCATTCTGGCCAGCCAGTACTGGGGCAAAAAGGATCTGAAGAACATCAGCCGCGCCATCGGCGTGGCCTCTATGATCGGCGCCGCTTTGGCACTGGTGCTGGCCATTGTGTTCTGGCTGTATCCCGTGCAGGTGATGGATCTTTTAAGCAACAAGCACGAGCTGAGCGTGATGGGCGCGCCGTATCTGCGCTGGATCGGCTTTTCCTATGTGTTCAATATCCTCTCGTCCATCTATGTCAGCGCTCAGCGCAGTGTGGAAAACCCCAACTTCGGCATGAAGCTGTTTGGCTTTTCCACCCTTGTCAACACCGCCTTGAACTATTTGCTGATCTTCGGCAAGTGCGGACTTCCCGCACTGGGCGTGGAGGGCGCCGCCATCGCCACGCTATCGAGCCGCGTGGTGGAATTTGCCATCTGTGCGGTGTATGCCCTGCGCAGCAAGCGTTTGAAGATCGACTGGCGCTGCTTCTTCCGCCCCGGCTGGGAGATGACCCGCCGCTTCACCAAATACTCCTCCCCCGTGGTACTCAATGAGCTGGCGTGGGGTACGGGCACTTCCCTTCTGACCGTGATTTTCGGCTACACCCACAACAGCGTGGAGATGCTGGCCGCCAACGCCGTAACGGGCAACCTCAACCGCTTGTTCCTTGTGGTGTGCTTCGGTCTGGGCGCCGCTACGGCGGTGATGGTGGGCAAAGCCATCGGCGAGGGGCAGAGCCGCGACGAGGTGATGTCGCTGAGCCAGTGCTTGCTGCTCTTTACGGTGATCGTCGGCGCAGGACTTGCCGCTGTCGCCTTGCTGCTGGTCCCCGTGCTGTTCCAGCCGGTGATTTTCCCCCTCTTCAAGCTGTTCGGTGAGTCGGCACAGATCGCCACCGCACTGGGTGTGGCAGGCTTTGCCACCATCCCCCTCCACGCTTACTCCATCTCCGCCATCACCGGCGTGCTGCGCTCCGGCGGCGACGTCACATGGTCGACGGTGCTGGACTTGGCGCCCCAATGGCTGTTGGCACTGCCGCTGACGGCGTTGTTTGCACTGGTGTGGCATACCGGTCCGTGGCTGATCGCCATCGCCACCCAAGCCGAGAGCCTTTTGAAGGTGCCGCTTTGTATGCTGCGCATCCGCTCCGGTAAATGGATCCACGATGTAACGGTTTCCAAGGAGGATCTATGAGTCTGTTTTGCTGTCCGCTGTGCCGCGCACCGCTGGTGCGCACCGATCGCGTTTACCGCTGCCGCGCCGGTCACAGCTACGATATTGCCGCCGAGGGTCACACCCATCTGCTGCCGGTGAACCAAAAGAACTCCAAAATGCCCGGTGATGACAAGGGGATGGCGGCGGCACGCAGCGCCTTTTTGAACAAGGACTACTACGCGCCGCTGCGCAATGCCCTGCAGACCCTGGCGGTGCAGCTGACCGGTGACGCTCCCTGCGTGCTGGATACCGGCTGCGGCGAGGGCTACTACACCAGCGGCATCTACCGCGCCCTCTGCGACGCCGGCAAGCAGGCGCAGATGGCGGGCACCGACATCTCCAAGTTCATCCTCAAGCGGGCTGCCAAGCGGGAAAAGAACATTGAATTTGCCGTGGCATCCTCCTATCATCTGCCGGTGGGCGACAGCTGCATCGACCTTTTGATCAACTGCTTCTCCCCCCTCGCGCTGGAGGAATTCCGCCGCGTGCTGAAATCCGGCGGACACTTCGTGTATGTGGTGCCGTCGGAGAGGCATCTGTGGCAGCTGAAAGAGGTACTGTACGATGTGCCGCGCCCCAACGAGGTGAAACTGACCCCCTACGAGGGCTTCCGCTATGTGCAGGTGGCGCAGGTGCGCGACACCGTCCGCGTGGTGGGGCAGCAGGACATCCACGCGCTGTTCCAGATGACGCCCTACTACTGGAAAACGCCCAAAAGCGGAGCCGAGCGGCTTTCGCAGCTGCAGGAGCTGACCACGGAGATCGCCTTTGATATCCACGTGTTCACAAAAGAATAAAATGTCAGGCTGTCACTTCCAAAAAGTGACAGCCTCTTTTTGTGCATTTTGTAGAAATACACAAAAAGCGTTGCGCTAAAATAATAATATAGTATAATGATATACAATATGGCAGAAGCGGCATTTAATGCCATAGGCTCTGCGGAAATACGGAAGGAGATCACACGATGAAACGAAAGATCCTATCCATCTTTATGACCCTCGTGCTGGTGCTGACTTTGGCGCCTGCACTGTGCGCGGAGGCGCAGGCCGCCGCGGTGGGCGCAATGCCGAGCGGTCAGTCCGGTGTCGCAGCCGGTGACACCGTCTATTTCGGCTCTGCCGACGGCGCGCCCATCGCCTGGCGCGTACTGGATACGAAAATCGACGCAGGAACAGACGGACTCTTCCTGCTGAGTGAAGCGCTGTTTGACGGCGGTGCCTTTGACAAGGCCGCCCCCTACAGCAACGCTTGGGACGGCAGCGACGCCCAAAGCTGGTGCGAAGACTTCGCAGGCGAGGCCTTTACCGCCGGCGAGCTGTGGGCTATCTTCGAGACCGACAAGGCTGCCGGCACCTCCGATGTCTATGACATCGAATGGAGCGACGCGGCGCTGAATGACGACAAGGTGTTCTTCCTCTCCGCCGCCGAGCTGGCAGAGTACATCAGCGCCGCCAATGACGACAGCAAGCTGGTGGCAAAGCTGGACGGCGAGGCTGCCCCCTGGTGGCTGCGCTCGGCACGCAAGGACGGCACACTGGACGCCGGTGTGGTGACCGATACCGGCAAGGTGGTCTACGGTCAGGCTTACCTGAACTGGGCTGCCCGCCCCGCTATGAATCTGTGGGACAGCTATGTGGTCTCCACCTCCCCCGCTGTGGGCGGCAAGGCTGACGCTGTGGACGGCACTCTCAGCACCATCGGCACGGAAAAGCCCGATGCGTGGAAGGTGACGGTATTTGACCCCTCCCGTCCTATGGTGACAGCCGCACCTGCCAATGGCGGCTCCGGCTTCACCGTTACGGTGAATGGCGGCAAGGTAGCGCTGAACTATTCCGGTGCGCTTTTGGGCGCTAATGAATATGTGTCCGTCTTGCTGATGGATGCCAACGACAACTTCACCCACTACGGACGCATCGCCAACAATACCGCCTCCGGCACGGCGGAGATCGAGATCCCCGCACTGCCCGCCGGCGACTACTCTCTGGCCATCTTTAACGAGCAGTGCAACGGCGACTATGCCACCGACTATACGGGTGCGCTTCTTTGTCTTCCTTTGACCGTGATCCTCAATCCGCAGGATGCACCCGAGGCCACCTTCACCGCCACCGGTGACAGCACCGGCGTGCTGAGCGGTCTGGAGGTCGGTACGAAGTACAGCACCGATGGCGGCAGCACCTGGACGACGGCTGACGGCGATACCGCACAGCTGACCGGCGTGAGCGCTGCCAATGACATCAAGCTGTACATCCCCGGTGACGGTACCTCCACCGACGACTCCGAGGAGCAGACCATCGATGTGACCCAGAGCGCTGCGCCCGAGGTCACCAAGACCGATTGCACCGACGCCGACAACAATGACGGCACCATCTCCGGCGTGGACAGCACCATGGAGTATAAGAAGATGGGCGATGCCCAGTGGGCACCCATCACCGGCGAGAAGCTCTCCGCTTTGGAGCCGGGTACATATCTTGTGCGCGTGAAGGCCAGCGGCTCCGTTCTGGCCTCCAATGCCAAGTCCGTGGTCATCGACCAGCATTACTGCGATCCGGACAATGATTGGAAGCGCAACGAGACCCACCACTGGCTGGAATGCGCGTGCGGCGAGGAGTTCGACCGCGGAGAGCACGAGTTTGGTGACTGGACCGTCACCAAGGAGGCCGAGGGCAAGAAGGACGGCGAGAAGCAGCGCGTCTGCGAGGTCTGCAAGTATGAGGACACGGAAGTGATCCCCGCTCCCGCCCCCGAAACCGGTGACCACAATATGCTGTGGGTGCTGGCAGTTCTCCTCAGCGGCCTCGCACTGGCCGGTGCACTGATCTACGGCAGAAAGAGCAAGCTGCTGACCAAGATCTTCTCCCTGCTGCTGGCAGGTGTGATGGCGCTCTCGCTGGTGCTGCCCTACGCTGAAACGGCGCAGGCCGCCGCAGGCGACAGCTCCTACATCGGCTATGACGGCTACATCTGGAGCGGCAAGGACCGCACCGATGTGCAGCTGGTGGACCTCACGGCGGACAACGTGCCGGAGAACACCATCGGCCTTTATGAAAACGCCTACTATCCCTGCCGCGTCATCGATCTGGCGAGAGAGCAGGTGGCGCTGACCTCCACCTATCTGCCCCTGACCGGTCAGACCGCCTATTCCGGCACCAAGCTGACGGCACTGTCCGTTGCGACAACAGATGCCGGTACGCTGACCGTGGGCGTGGTGGATGTGGATACCCTCGTAGCCGCTCGAGCTGACGGCAGCGCCGTGAAGCTGCTGAATGCAGTGACTCTTGATGTGGTAAAGGGCATCAACGAGCTGACCTTCGATGAACCTATCGCCGTGGGTAACGGCCAGACCATCGTCCTCGGCTCCGGCGGTGACACCGCCAAGCTGGCCGCCTACGCCGGCATCGACCGCGATGACGATCTGGGCACCTTCGCCTCCCTCGGCGCAGAGGCCACCGGTATGGCGGATCTGACCGACGGCGTGAAGGACAAGCTGGCCATCAAGACCACCGTCACCGTCCGCGACCGCATCGAGCTGACAAAGGATATCCGCGGCGCGATGGCAGATGTGGCGATTCCCAATATGGAGACCGTCCATTTCCGCAGCGCACCCTTCGCATTCCTGGACAAGACCCTCTTCGCCGGCAAGACCATCAACGAGATCGAGCTGCCGGTACAGAGCGTCAGCGCCATCGATGGTAACCAGTACATCACCGCTTACATCATCGACTCCGCCTCGCTGAAGGCAGGTCAGGCGGTCACCGTGAAGGACACCATGCAGCTGAAGCTGCCGCTGAGCGCGCTGGAAGGCTGCACCGCCTCCGCCGTCAACAAGTGGATCACCATTGACGGTCTGAACATCGAGGTGGCCGAGGACGAGACCCTGGCCTTCTGCAAGAGCGGTGACACTGTCACTTGGGGCTTCCGCCGCGACAAGACCGACAACGAGAACCTCTTTGCTTACAACCTGCTGACCAGCACCACCAACTCCAGCGTGAGAGATGTGCTGAGCATCGCGGTTTACACCTACGAGGACAACTATCCCGATCATCTGGCCATCCTGAAGGATGCCGAGGCGCAGGCTATGGAGGCCAAGGGCGCCAGCGATGTGGACAACACGCTGCCCTTCTTCGGTGAAGGCACCAAGGTGCTGGATCTGGCTTCCAAGCAGGGTGCGCTGATGAACACCTTCCTGCCCCTGACGGGACAGACCGCCTACTCCAATTCCCAGCTGACCAAGATGGTCATCTCCGCCGCTGAAGCCGGCACTATGACCGTGGGTGCCGCCGATGTCAGCGATGTAGTGGCAGCCCGTGCCGCCGGCACGCTGGTCACGCCTGAAAACGCACAGCAGGTGCAGCTGGTCAAGGGCATCAACGTACTGGTCTTCTCCACCCCCATCGCAGTGGGCGAGGGACAGACTGTGGTGCTGGGCAAGACCGGCGATACCGCCAAGCTGGAAGTGATGGTGGGCTATGACGATGACGCCGAGGACGGCAAGTTCGCCACGCTGGGCGTCGCCTCCGACACCAAGTACGATGTAACCGACGGCGTTGCCGACAAGCTGGTGCTGCGCACCACCGTCAGCGTGAAAAAGCGCATCGAGCTGACTAAGGATGTCCACGGCGCTATGAGCGACCTGACCATCCCCCAGATGACCTCCGTGGCATTTGGCAGCGCACCCTTTGCATTCCTTGACAAGACCCTCTTCGCCGGTAAGACCATTACCGAGATCGAC
>JAGBEA010000012.1 GCA_017937195.1 Oscillospiraceae bacterium
CAGCGGCTTGACCGACAGCACCTATCCCTATTTCGCGTTCCGTGCATTGCGCAGCTACGGCCCGGACATTACGGGCGCAAGAATCACCATATCCAACTTCATGCTGGAAAAGGGAAATTCGGCGTCCAAATGGGAACCGTCTTCCGAGGATGTACAGGAACAGCTGGGCAGCGTGCAGGCAGATGCGGATTTCGCCACGCCCCACGATTCCGAAGAACCTCCCGCAACCGCACCGGCTGCCGGCAAACTGTGGATCGACCGGGGAACCACGCCGCCCATCTTCCGCAGGTGGAAGGGACAGGACGTTTCCACGGATCGCGATTGGAGCCAGGAGTTTGCCCTGAGCGCAGGCGACAGCCCAAACGCCTTCTACGACAACAGCACCGGCATGCTCGAAACCATCGACAGCGTAACCACGGCATTTACGCCCGGCCAGGAAGGCAGCGGCAATCCCAGCCCAAGCAATTACAGGGCGCTGGCAGGATATGCCTATCTTACCCTGTGGCAGAACAGCTACGGCCAGACCAGCAGCGTTATCCAAAAGAGCCGCATCACCTTCGATGGAACGATATACGGCGCGGAGGTTGACTGGCTCAACGGCATATGGAAGCAGACGCACATGGAATACGTGTTGACGGGTGAAGAAACGATAATACTGAACACACCTTGGAATATAAACCGCTTTGCTGTTTTTGTAAGGACTCTTACTGACCCTGCCGCAAGTTATGTACCTGTGTGCTCCCATTTGCTGGGCAATGTTGCACCCTACAACGGCAACGCGGTAGACAATGCGATCTGCATTGATATAAACTTCACCGACTATATTCTCATGTACATCCGCTGCGACGCTTATGCAACCGTGGATGCACTGAAAGCATGGCTCAGGGCGCAGTACGCCGCCGGAACCCCGGTTCGCGTTGTGTACAAACTGAAGGAACCCATCGTTCACAGCTTTACGCCTGCGGTTGTGGATGTGTTCGAAAGCATGCTGTTTCTCCATGTCAGCCCGGACGTCGTTGTGGCTCCCCGAACCCTTACCGTAAACGGAACCTTCTCCGGCTGGGAAACCCTGAACAGCGCGGAGGACATCCGCGCGGCGCAGGCGCAGATCCAGCTGAACCAGCAGAACGCGCAGGCCGCCATCGATGAACTGCGCACCGCCGTGGTTACCGATAACGAAGGCGTGCACGTTCGCAAGGTGGACAACGACAACGTGCAGCTGATCCAGAATGAAGTACTGATCACCCAGAAGGATGTAAACATCGTATCCGGCGGCGTGCGCAATTCCAGTTTCGGCTCCGGCTATGTGCGGCTGCTGGACATGGTGATTCGCGCAACCTCCGGCGGCATAGTGATCGAAGCAGCGGAGGTGTAACCCAGTGGCACAGATTTACAAACGAATATACACCTATACCGGTCAGGCGAGCTGGACGCCGAATGAACGCTCCGTTCCGCTGTCCAGCTTCGCCGTGACCGGCGATACCAACAAGAACATCGGGCAGATCGTATCCATCAGATACGAACACACCCACTCCAGCGGTTCCAGCCGCGACTGGACGCTCACCGGCAGGCTGGTTCTCGCTGATGGAACGACAATCGACAGCGCATCTGTTACCCAGCGCATCAGCAAAAACACCGTGGTGCAGTTCGTGAACAACTTCACATCCCTGCCCACGGCGGCGCGGTTCGCGCAGGTTGCATCCGTGCAGACGCTGGATACCGACGGCAGCGCGGCAAACAACGGCGTGCTTTCATGGAAGGCCAACGCCCAGCTGCCCATCCGCCTGATCGTGGAATTCTACGACCAGCCGCCCACCCAGTACGCGCCAAAGATCGACAAATTCGCCGTGGAGCGCGTTGATTCCAACAACCTGCCCAGCATCGAAGGCACCAGTATCGCAACCACGCTGAAGCTGTCCTTTGCAAGCGGTGCGCCCACCTCCGCCGCGACGGTGAAGCTGTACACATCCACCAACCCGGATGCGCTGGGCACGGAAACCAACGTGCTGGGCAAGGTGACCATTGCTTCCCTGATCAGCGGCGTTGAATTGAATACCAATATCATCGCCGGAACCTACAGCGCGGGAACCACCTTCTATTTCACGCTGGTGGTAGCCATCGGCAGCGAAACCGCAACGGCATCCGCCCAGGCATTCCGCGCCAAAGCCCCGATCCATATCACCAACCACGGCGTGGGATTCGGTGGTTTCTCGGGAGCAACAGAAGACAATCCCAAGGTGGATTTCTATGACCCTGTTGTTTTTCACAAGGGCTTCAGCGTTGGCGAGGGCATGGACGTGCTTACCAGCATCGGCATCCAGCGGGGCAAGGCTTCCGGCGTGAACATCGCCGCCAGCAC
>JAGBEA010000013.1 GCA_017937195.1 Oscillospiraceae bacterium
ACGGGCATGCCGATGTTGGTCATTTCGGCCAGGTTGGCGCCCTTACCGCCCAGCAGCTCACGCATGTCAGCTTTGCCCTCAGTAAAGAGGTAGCAATACTTTTTGCTCATTGGTTTTTCCCTCCGTATGATTTTTGATTATAAAAAAGTTAATAACAATGCGAACAATTTATTATAAGCACATTATTTTATAAAAGCAAGAGAGATTTTCAAAAATCGGCTGATTTTTCCTATATTTTTTACAGAAAAACGGCACTTCAAACCGATTGACCGCAATTGGCGCAAAAAAGAGGGCGCGCCACCTTGCCGAATCGGTATTTTTTGTGATATACTGTTGAAGACTATATACTGGGTGTATTGGGTCCGCCCATCCGCCCGCAGGAGGACAGCATGAGCCACGGCGCAACGGACAACCGCACAATGCAGACCATCCGCGCTATGGCTCGCAGCGGTGCGCTGCCCCACGCGCTGATCATTTCCGGCAGCGGTGACCGGCTTGCCGCCGCCCGCTATGCTGCCGCCGCGATGCAGTGCCGCGCAGAGGGGGACAAGCCCTGCTGCAGCTGCGTGCAGTGCCGCAAGGTGCTGCAGGACATCCATCCCGATGTGCTGTGGGTGGAGGATACGGAGCATAAGGAGCTGCCCGTGGATACGGTGCGCCAGCTGCGCAGCGAGATGTTTATCCGTCCCAACGACGGCGGACGCAAGATCGCCATCTTCCCCAATTCCCTGCAGCTCAACGATAAGAACCAAAATGTGCTGTTGAAGATCGTGGAGGAGGGTCCTGCCTACGCAGCCTTCATTTTCTGCACGGAGAACAGCGGCACGCTGCTGCCCACCGTCCGCTCCCGCTGTGTGGAGCTGAAGCTGCAGCAGCAGGGCGAAACGCAGGCGGATATGGAGCTGATCCGCGCCTTTGCCGCCCCCAGGGGCAGCGTGACCCGATACTGCATCGCGCTGGAGAACAAGAAGCTCAAGCGCGAACAGCTGCAGCAGCTTTTGCAAAACGCGTGGCCCGTATGTGTGGAGGCGCTGGCGCTGAAAATGGGCAAGCAGGCTGTGGAAACCTCTCTTGCCGAGGGGGCACGCCTGCTGGCTGAAAACCGCAACATCTGCCAGCTTCGGCAGCTTGCCGAGTTGGTAAAACAATACGCTTTAGACTGTCAATATAACGTTGGCGTGGGGCACGTGTTGGGTGCCCTCGCCGCAGAATGGGAGAATACCTTATGACCAATGTAATCTCTGTCCGCTTCCGCAGCGGATCGAAAACCTATTACTTTGACCCGCAGGGCACCCTTGTGCGTGCAGGTCAGGATGTGGTTGTGGAAACCAGTCAGGGTCTGGAGCTGGCTGTGTGTGCCGAGGGCAACCACGATGTGGATGACGCGCAGGTGGTGGCGCCGCTGCGTCCGCTGGTGCGCATCGCCACAGACAATGACCGCCGCACCGCTGAATATAACCGCCAGCGAGAGCAGGAGGCCTTTGACATCTGCCAGAAGAAGATCGCCGCCCATCAGCTGGAGATGAAGCTGGTACGGGTGGAGTGCAGCTTTGACGGCAGCAAGATCCTCTTTTTCTTCACCGCCGACGGGCGCGTGGACTTCCGCGAGCTGGTGAAGGATCTGGCCAGTGTGTTCCGCAGCCGTATCGAGCTGCGCCAGATCGGTGTGCGCGACGAGGCCAAGATGCTGGGCGGTCTGGGCATCTGCGGCAGACCCTTCTGCTGCAGCCAGTTTATGGACGATTTCGTACCCGTGTCCATCAAAATGGCAAAGACCCAGAGCCTGAGCCTGAACCCCACCAAGATCAGCGGCACCTGCGGCCGATTGATGTGCTGTTTGAAGCACGAGCAGGACGCCTATGAGGATGCCCTTAAGCGTCTGCCCAAGAACGATTCCTTCGTCCAGACCCCCGATGGCGTGGGCAATGTCAGCGATGTGAATGTGCTGAAGGAGAAGGTGACTGTCCGTCTGGACGACCGTCCCGAGTCCCCCCAGTGCTATCACAACTGCGAGATCTGCGTGCTGCGCAACGGCAAGGGCAGCCGCGAAGGTATTGAGATCCCTGCCAAGCGCCCCGAGCGTTATGTGGAGGCGCGCAAGGCGGAGGAGACCGAGGTTCCCACCTTCTTTGCCGATTTCACCCCCGTTTCCGACCTGCCCGAGCGGGAGGACAGCGGTGAAAGACGCCGCCGTCGCCGCGGCGGACGCAAGGGCGGCGAGGGCAGCAAGGTCGAGCC
The DNA here is from genome assembly GCA_017937195.1 of Oscillospiraceae bacterium. Lineage (GTDB taxonomy): Bacteria > Bacillota > Clostridia > Oscillospirales > Oscillospiraceae > Vescimonas. The sequence continues at coordinate 2,239 of JAGBEA010000013.1, forward strand.
CGTCAAGATCGCAGAGGCTGCGGCAAAACCTGCCGAAGCTCCTGCCGAGAGCGGTAGCGAAAAGAGCGAGGGCGGACAGAAGCGCCGTCGCGGACATCGCGGCGGACGCAGAAACAAGAAACCTGCCGAGGGTGGCGCACCGCAGCAGACCGCGCCCAAGAGCGCACCTGCCGCCGCACCCCAGAGCGCTCCCAAGAGCGAGGGCGGTGAAAGCGGCGAGAAGAAAAAACGCCCCCGCCACCGCGGCGGTCGGCGCCATCGCGGTCACGGCGGCAGCGCCCCCAAGACCGAGGGCTGATTTTTGAAACGAGAGGAGGCAGGATATGGGCAAGTTTGACGGTGTGCTGATCGCCAGCGACTATGACAACACCATGGTATACACGGAGGGAATGCTGCGCAGCGGCGGCGAGATGCCCGCTATTTCCCGGGAAAACCGCGAGGCTGTGGAATATTTTATGGCCGAAGGCGGCACTTTTTCCGTGGCCACCGGCCGCGCCCTGCCCTCCTTTGACAAGGTGCGCCACGGCGTGCCCATGAACGGGCCTACCATCCTCTTCAACGGCGGCGCCATCTACGATTTTGCACAGCGCCGCTATCTCCACACCGCGTGGCTGGGGGAGGAGATCCGAGGGCATCTGCGCGCGCTGATGGACTATATGCCCGATGCCACCTTTGAGATCTATCACGACAACAACGACATCCACGCCATCAATCCCAACGAGCTGACCGCCGCCCACGAACATCTGACCCACTCGCCCACGGTGGTGCTCTCCTCCATTGAGGAGATCCCTTCGCCCATCGGCAAGCTGCTGTTTGAAGAGCACGCGCCGCGGCTGAAGAAGATCATGGACTGGCTGCTTGCTCAGCCGTGGAGCGATCAGTATGAGATCGTGCCATCCAGCACCTTTTTGCTGGAGCTGACGGCTCGCGGCGCCGACAAGGGCGGTGCGGTGCGCCGTCTGGCAGAGCTGACCGGCACCTCGCCGCGGCACCTCTACTGCATGGGCGACCACGCCAACGACATCCCTATGCTGGAGTATGCGCACATAGCGTTCGCCCCCGAAAACGCCATCGATGCGGTGAAAAATGTCCCCAATGTCCGCGTATTGAGCAATTGCTGGGAGAACGCCACGGCGGAGATGATCCGCGTGCTGGACGGTCTGTATTGATCGAAATGAGTGTTGAAAACAAAAAAAAGCCGCCCGTTCGGGCGGCTTTTTTTTGTTTTCAGTTCAGCGCAGCAACTCGTCATAACTGGTTTGCAGCACATCGCGGATCCCGCGCAGCTGCGTTGCCTGAATATGCTGGATTCCACGCTCGATCTTCACCAGTGTTTCTCTCGTCATTTCCACATCCAACAGCTGCAGCTGACGCACCAGTTCCGTCTGTTTCATTTTCCGCTCTAAGCGGATGCGGCGAATGTTCGCGCCAATTTGAATCTCGTCCTGCTTGATCTTTTGCTCTCCCATTCTGCTCCCTCCCGACGGACTAAAACAAGTCCTTTTTTCTTGATTTTAGAGGGATTGTTTGATAGAATGGGACTAATATCAGTCCACATTGGAGGTCTTATGCGAAAGATAACAGTTGAATTGGAAGATTTTCTTTATCTCTTTTTTGAAAAGGTTGGAAAAGCAGCAGGCAAACCCACCGAAACGGTCATCGCGGAAATGCTTTTTCGCATAGCCGGAGAAGCTTCGCTGCGGGCGCTTGATGCCAAAAAGCGAAAAGAGTGAGAAAAAGCCGCCCGTTCGGGCGGCTTTTCCTTGTGTTTGAAATTTGCTCTTATCAGCAGAGCTTTGCACCGGCAGGGATCGAATCATCCACCATCAGCAGGTTCAGCTTTTCCTCACCCTTTTCGGTGTGGACGGCGCTGATGAGCATACCGCAGCTCTCCTGACCCATCATCTTGCGGGGAGGCAGGTTGATGATGGCCACCAGCGTCTTGCCGATGAGCTCCTCGGGCTTATACCACTTGGCAATGCCGGAGAGGATCTGACGGTCGGTGCCGCTGCCATCGTCCAGCGTGAACTTCAGCAGCTTATCGCTCTTCTTCACATTCTCGCAGGCCTTCACCTTCACGGCGCGAAAATCGCTCTTGCAGAAAGTGTCGAAATCCACATTTTCAGCGGCAAAAGGCTCGATCTCCAGTGCGGGCAGAGCGGCCTTCTTCTGTGCCTCCTGCAGGGCTGCCAGCTCTTCCAACGCCTTCTCGGCATCCACACGGGGGAAGATGGCGTCGCCCTTGACCACGGCGGCATCCTCGGCCAGACCACCCCACTTGGCGGCGCTGTCCCAAGTCTGCACAGCCTCGTCAGCGCCGATGCGCTGGAAGATCTTACCGCAGGACTCGGGCATAAAGGGCAGCAGCAGCACGGTGCAGATGCGGATGGTCTCCAGCAGGTTGTACATCACCGTGGCAAGGCGGGCACGCTTACTCTCGTCCTTGGCCAGTGCCCAGGGCATATTCTCGTCAATATACTTGTTGGCGCGGGCGATGACCTTGAAGATCTCCTCCAGACCGTTCTGGAACTGGAAGCGCTCCATCTCGCTCTCATAGCGCTCACGCAGCGTGGACACCAGCTTCTTCAGCTCGCAGTCCATATCGCTGTTCTCACGCTCAACAGGCAGCTTGGCATCGAAATACTTCTCCACCATGGCGGTGGTGCGGCTGACCAGATTGCCCAGATCGTTGGCAAGGTCCATATTGATGGTCTGGATCAGCAGCTCGTTGGAGAAGTTGCCGTCAGTGCCGAAGGGGAAGGTACGCAGCAGGAAGAAGCGCAGCGCATCCACGCCGAACATCTCCGCCAGCACATAGGGATCCACCACATTGCCCTTGGACTTACTCATCTTGCCGCCGTCCATCACCAGCCAGCCGTGGCCGTAGACGTGCTTGGGCAGAGGCATCTCCATGCTCATCAGCATGGCGGGCCAGATGATGGAGTGGAAGCGGACGATCTCCTTGCCCACAAAGTGGACATCGGCAGGCCAATACTTGTCGTAATCGTCATACTTGTCATTGAGGAAGCCCAGCGCGGTGGGATAGTTGAAGAGGGCATCCACCCACACATACACCACGTGACCGGGGTCAAAGTCCACGGGGATGCCCCAGGAGAAGCTGGTACGGCTGACGCACAGATCCTCCAGGCCGGGCTTGATGAAATTGTTGACCATCTCGTTGACACGGCTGCGGGGCTCCAGGAAATCGGTATTCTCCAGCA
>JAGBEA010000014.1 GCA_017937195.1 Oscillospiraceae bacterium
CGTATCGGCACCAAATTTCAAGGAGAAGTGCCGGTAGCGAAATAATTCTTCTGCAGTGCAGCTTTGTGCGTCTGTTTGTCATACCTTCATGACACCGTGTAGGCTCTATGCCCTGCATGGTGTTTTTTGATTTTCAAATCAAATTTATGGAGGTATCTTCTATGCACGTACTCACTATCATTCGTATGTATCTGGGGCTGTCCCAGATCGCACTGGCGAAAGCGGCCGGTGTTACGCAGCCGGATCTGTGCGAAATGGAAACGATGGCGCCCTATGGCCGACCGGATAAATACCACCGTGTCGCGGCCGTCCTTGGTCTTCCGCTGGAGCCGATTCTGAAAAACAGCATCAGTGATATTCCGCTTTCTTTCTTCGATATGCATCCGCCGCAGCCTTATCTGCCTTGCCCGACGGATCGCAAAATGCGCATCGGGCGGGAAGGGGAGGACTTCGTCTTTGCCCGGGAACGGGACCGACTGAAGGAGACGCTTCCTATCCACGCAAAGCTGGTGCTGCCTCTTTACAAGATGAAAGCGCAGCGTATCGGCTGTGACATTCTCTCTTACGATGAGGATGGCCGGCCCGTCTGTCTGGAGGTGAAAACCACTTGCGAAGGTGGGAGTACCTTCTCTATGACGCGCAATGAGCTGGAAACTGCACGGAAGCTGACGGAAGCGGGAGAGGAATATGTGATCACCTATATCACCAATTGGAAAAAGCCCACGCAGAGGGTTCGTGATATCTCTTATGCAGAATTTGTTTCCCGCTATGATGTGACGGCACAGCGCTTTTCCTGTGCGCCGAGCAAAGAACCGGGAGGGAGCATCACCGGTCTTGCTTACTTCCGTAAGCTGCGCGGGCTGAAGGAGCGCGAAATCGCCGAGGTGGTTGGAATCCGTCAGGACAAGTGGAGTCTGTACGAAACCGGAGAACGTGTGCCTCCGGTGCAGGTGTTGCTGAAGGTGAGTGACGCTCTGGATGCAACGGTAGATCAGCTGCTGGATATGTATCCTGCGATGGAAGCGTAAGATGCAATATGCGGAAAACGAATCGAAAGTATAGCAAAGAACTGTGTGATCCGTGCCAGATCCCCACCGCGCGGACGTAAAAACAAACCATCTGTCGACATCCTTGTACTGTCGGCAGATGGTTTGTTTTTTGAAAAATCAAGAATTCTTATTTTAAGAATTAAGAAATCCTTGTCGAAATTATGGTATGGTTTCTGGTAGCAAAAAACGCCTAGCGAGATTTCTGCCAAGCAACACAATAGTCCTTTAAAACTCTATTGTCATCGGCGTGCCTTTGTTCCTGACATTATTTTCAGCGTGTTTTTTTACTGCATCGGTAAATGCTTGCCAAAATTTTAGGTCGATTCCAGATGATTTGAAAATGTCCTCGTGTAAGTATCTGAACTCATTAAAAACCTTACTGTAGCAGCTCAGATTACTATCAAAGTCTGCGTAGCTGACATCTTTGATGATAGCTTCTTGTTGATCGGTGGGTAGTAAGTGGAATAAATGCTCCAATGTATGTCCTTCACGTCTGTTAAAGGGTATCCCATTTTCATCCAAAATAGCCTTCAAGAACAGTTCCGTAGAAAATGCAGCGTTTACCATCGCAGGGATAGGTAGAATGATTTGGCCGATTCCACCGATGTACATCATACAGCGTTCGTACGCATACCAGAAAACAAGCGCTTGCTGATATATTGTATAAGCGGGGTTAGCATTATCCATTGCACAGTGAGCCGCTCAAAGCGACATCTCCTTCCTATCATTCTCTTAACAAAACCGTACAAAATCTTTCATGTTGGATATTATATTTGATCATCCATTGACCGTCAATGTTTTAAGAGTGCCAAACTTATTCCCAACACAATGAGACATCTCCATTTTTAACCCTAAGGCCGGTTTGAGGGACAGGGGGGTATCCCAATACTCCGTCACCCTTTTCGCCGGAATTGGCGCGATTTCCAATAGAGATTACTATGTTTTTGACAAGCGGTGAAAGTAATCGTGTTCCGCCAGAAAATCCCTGTCGTTTTGGGTGGTCATCTAACGTATTTTTACCGGTGAAAAATTTCAGTCAGTGCAGAGGTGAAACAGAAAATCCCCGAAACAGATGCTCCGGGGATAGGGCCATTTATACAATTGTAAGCAATGCTGAAATTATGCCCAAAACACCACTGATGAGGCCTTTGAACTTTTTTTGCTCTTTATTCGAAAGAATATATCCCGACGTTGCGAACAAGAGAATGGTTATTCCTAAAAATACACCTTTTTCTAGAAACCAATCGGTGATGCCAAGTTCGTTTGGGAAGTGTATTGCGGTGGCAATTAAGATCCTAATTAGATCCAATGTTCCCGAGGCAAAGGTTCTAATTAAATCCCATGCCGCATAGAAACCATTAGAGTATATGACGCATACGATGATGATAAGCAAACCGACCAAAAAATTCGTTATACAACACTCCTTTACTATTAAAATGCTTGTGTATAGTTTTCATATCATATTAACAGACTTTTTTATAAAAGCAATATGCGAAGAAGGAAAATGGCATATTTTACAGTTAGTTCATAGATTTACCAGTTTTCGGAGTTCTCGGAAATTATAGATCGATTGCTACCGACCGATTTTGTATGTTTGTTTGAATTCATGTGCAACGGTTGCGTGGAAATAGAAAAGAGTAAAGTCGAAATTTCTTCTGTATTGAGACTCCTTGCGGTTGGTTTTGTAAGTCAAGAACAGCCAGCAGTAAAAGTGCTAATCGGTATGCAAGAGCCCAACGATTATATGGACTATATAATTACTGATTACGGAAGAAATCTTGTGAAAATATTTGAGGGTGATATTAGAAACATATATGAAAAACAAACACGCAAAGCACAAGCCATCTCGTCAACTCTGTGAGCATATTAGGGATTCCCGATATTTGTATTCTCTTGCTTTTTAAGAGGCAATTTGATAAAATAAAATTTAAAGGGAGGGGTGCTTATGGCGCGTACAGAGGCAATGGCTCGTGCATCGAAAAAGTATGAGGCGGAAACGGTAGAACGTATTGCTCTTCGTGTTCCGAAGGGCAGAAAAGCGAAGATTCAGATATGCGCGGAGAAGCACGGACTTTCACTCAACGTGTATATTAATCAACTGCTTGAGGAAGCTATGAAACGCGAAGGCGTGGACAAACTGTGACCAACAAATGAACAATGTATTATTGGCAAAAGAAAATAATACAGATGAAAGTGATAAGTATTGCCATATTTTATTATATGAAGCCAACAAATACAGTAGAAAAAGCGAATCGATAAATATCGTTGACTGAGGTTAACTGAAAAAACGGCACGCAATGCGTGCCGTTTTTTTTGTGCCCGGAGGGCATTGCTAATGGTGTCAAAAATGAAAGGATATTTTTGGTAAAATCGCCGAAAAGTATACTTTTCGTGTCATTTATATGCATAAATGACAATGATTCTTTGATAAATTGCACCAAAACAACTGGAAAAAGTTTGACAAAAACTTGACAATTCGGGAAAAAGCGGTCTATTATGATACTATGAAAAACTTGCGGCGAGAAGGGCGCCCTTCTTATTTTGTCCTTACAGGACAAAATAAAGATCTTTGCCCAGACAAAGGTGAACCAACAGACGAAGTCTGTGGAGAAAGGAGAAATAATATGAAGAAAAAGCTGCTTTCACTATTTCTCTGCGCTGTAATGGTGCTGAGTATGGTACTGACTACTCCGCCTGCTGCATGGGCTGCAGATGGACTGACTGTCACCGGTGGCAAGAGCTTTTCCGGGCCGACAGACCAGCTATGTATGGAGCGGGCACTGGATGCGGTGCCGCTGAGCTTTGAGGCAACCATCAGTGTGCCGAAGGGAAGTGCGCGCGCGGGCCACATCGTCAGTAACTACGCCAAGGGCGCTATCGACGGCGAATTTGACAGTACGCGCGAATATGTGGATATCGAGATATTCAACAATGGCAATCCTGCTCTCTACTGGCAGGAAAGCCATGCCAGCAACTCTAAACACGTGAAGATGAGTATCGTCTTTGACGAAGTGAACGTTGCCACGAATAAGTTTGTGCATCTTGCCATCACCTACGATCCTGCCACGGATCTTGCCAGTTGCTATGTGGACGGCGAACTGAAGCAGACGATCGTTAACGGCAATCTGGAGCCTACTGTGCCCGATGGCCCGATGAAGATCGGCGGTGACTACCGCTACGAAAGTTATCCGACCACACATAAAAACTACAATGGGCAGTATTTTAAGGGAACGATTGCAAATGTAAGCGTGTGGAGCAGTATTCTTACGGCTACAGACGTCAAGGCGCACTATGATGCGCTTTGCACCGACAGTTCTGCTATTCCCACTGCCGGAACAGGACTTTTGGGCAGTTGGGATCTTACCGCTCCGGATGCCAACGGTGATTATGCAGACAAGTCCGCCAACGGCAATGATGTCTATGTTTTCTACGATTGGCTGACCGATATCGACATGGCGGAAGGTGACTATTCTATGGTCGTGATGCCTGATCCGCAGGTGCTGGTGGAGTATAGTCCGGAGAGCTTCTATACCGTTACAAAGTGGATCGCCGACAATGCGGATGATTTGAATATCAAGGGCGTTATCGGCGTGGGTGATATGGTGGACGATGACAGTGAAGCCGCCCAATGGAACGTCAGTAAGACCGGTATGGATATGATCGATGCTGCGGGTGTGGCCTGGATGCCGATGCGCGGCAATCACGAGCGTCACTCTAATACATTCAATGAGATCTATAAATATGATGAGCTGAGCCGGAAAAGCTGGTTTGGCGGCTCATATCAGGAGGGAAGTCTGGATCACACCTATTGGTTTATCACGGAGGGCGGCCGCGAGTATATGGTGCTGTCTTTGGGATGGGCGCCTTCCTGGGATGTGCTGGATTGGGCGGAGGAGCTGGTAAAGAGCTTCCCGGAGAAAAATGTGATCATCACCGCCCATGCCTATGTGTATTGGGATGGAACACTGATCGATAAAAATGACGGAAGCTGCGTCAACAATTATTCCGGATTTAAAGGGTATCCGGAGGGTCAGGATATTTGGGACAGACTCAGTAAGTATGAGAATGTCGCGATGGGCTTTGGCGGTCATATCGGTTCGTCCGATCTCATTACATACGTGGATAAGAACGGTGCCGGCAAAGATGTGACGAATATGCTGGTGGACAGCCAAAATATGGACTATGACGGCTGCAATGTGGGTCTGGTCTGTGTGCTGACCTTCCACAACGATAGTGACACCGTGGATGTCAACTGGTATTCCCCCGTACGCGAGGCGTTCTTCCGTGAGCGTAACCAGTTTTCCTTTACGGTTCCCCATGTGGCGGAGAATGAGACAGGCGTAATTAAGACCAAATTGAAAATCGCTGTGATCAACTGCGGCACACACCGTCCGCTGAACTACACGGTGGAAACATGGACAGCTTTTGACGAGGCGCTGACCGTAGCCGAGAATCTGCTGGAGAACGACAATGCCACGCAAAAGCAAGTGGATGATGCTGAGCAGGCGCTGATTGCGGCCAAGGCAGGTCTGGTAAAGCGTGAGGGTCTGACCTTCTCTGCTGCGGCAAAGAACTATGCACAGTTCTCAAAGCCTATGGTCATTCCGGAAACGGTGGAGGTCTGGTTCCAGATCCCCGAGGGATATAATAAGCGCGCACTTTTGTGCGGCGGTTACGGTTACGGCGGCAACACCGATACCGAGATCTTTTGGGGCATTGATTACTACACCGACGGCAAGCTCTACTGGTGGGAGGAAGCCGCCGGCAGGGAGCTTTCCGAGGAGTTGATTTCCAAGAATGAAACGGATGGCGAGTATAAGGTTAATACGGGCGAATGGATGCTGCTGAGTGTTGTCCGCGATCAGGAGGACGAGTGTATCCGTACTTACATCAACGGCGAACTGGTTCATACCCTCACGGATTTGAGCGCACAGAAAAACCCGACAGTTAATAAGAATGTGCTGGACTATACCACCGGCAAGACTACGACACAACCCATCCGGCTTGGTCGCGATTACGGTAAGACCATAAAGACCTATGAAGGTATGATCGGTGAAATGCGCGTTTATAGCGATGATCGCACGGCTGAAGAGATCAAGGCGGGATATCTCAACGATATCAAGGGTGAGGAAAACCGTAATGATACATATCTGTCCGATGCCAATCTTACAGGCTGCTGGCGCCTGCGTGACCTGAAGGACGACGAGGTACACGCACATACCTTCGCAAATCTGGCGAACGGCACCGGAGCAGACGCAGAACTGACGATTTCTACCGTGGGCTTTACCTCTGCGCGTGATACTTCTGCGCTGGAGGCAGAGATCGCGGCAGCCAAGGCGTTGACAGAAGCAGACTATACTACGGATAGCTGGACTGCGCTGGAAACCGAACTGGCTGCTGCCGAGGCTGTCGTGGCGGATACTGCCAATACGCAGAAGGAAGTGGCACAGTCGCTGATCGATCTGCGCGCCGCCGTTGCTGCCCTCGTGGAGCGCGGTGATAAGACCGAACTGCAGAAGGCAGTGGACGATGCCAAGGCACTGGATGAGGAAGACTACACCACCGCCACTTGGGCGGATGTGGAGGAAGCACTCGCCGATGCGGAAGCTGTTCTCGCCGATGTGGACGCTCTGCAGCCCGCCATCGACGCTGCTGAAAAGGCACTGGAAGACGCTGTTGCCGCCCTTGTTGAGCGCGGCGATAAGACTGAACTGCAGAAGGCAGTGAATGATGCCAAGGCGCTGACCGAGGCTGACTACACCACCGCCACTTGGGCAGATGTTGAGGAAGCACTCGCCGATGCGGAAACCGTCCTCGCTGATGTGGATGCTCTGCAGCCTGCCATCGATGCCGCCAAGAAGGCAGTGGAAGACGCTGTTGCCGCCCTTGTTGAGCGCGGTGATAAGACCGAACTGCAGAAGGCAGTGGACGATGCCAAGGCACTGACCGAGGCTGACTACACCACTGCCACTTGGGCGGATGTGGAGGAAGCTCTCGCCGACGCGGAAGCTGTTCTCGCGGATGTGGACGCTCTGCAGCCTGCCATCGATGCCGCCAAGAAGGCACTGGAAGATGCCGTTGCTGCACTGGTTGAGCGCGGTGATAAGACCGAGCTGCAGAAGGCAGTGGACGATGCCAAGGCACTGGATGAGGCAGATTACACGACCGCCACTTGGGCAGATGTTGAGGAAGCACTCGCCGACGCAGAGGAAGTTCTGGCCGATGTGGATGCCCTGCAGCCCGCCATCGACGCTGCTGAAAAGGCACTGGAAGACGCTGTTGCAGCTCTGGTGGAACGCGGCGACAAGACCGAGCTGCAGAAGGCAGTGAACGACGCCAAGGCACTGAATGAGGACGACTACACCACCGCAAGTTGGGCAACCGTTAAGGATGCTCTGGCTGATGCGGAAGAAGTCCTCGACGATATGAATGTGCTGCAGCCTGCCATCGATGCCGCCGAGAAGGCACTGGAAGATGCCGTTGCCGCACTGGTGAAGCGCGGTGACAAGAGCGAACTGCAGAAGGCAGTGAACGACGCCAAGGCGTTGGACGAGGACGATTACACCACTGCCACTTGGGCGGTTGTCGAAGATGCCCTCGCCGACGCGGAAGCTGTTCTGGCAGAGGAAGACGCTCTGCAGCCTGCCATCGATGCTGCCGAAAAGGCGCTGACCGATGCCGTTGCAGCCCTCGTTGAGCGCGGTGACAAGACCGAGCTGGCCAAGGCTGTGAAGGCTGCCACGGCGCTGGACAAGGATGACTACACCGCTGACACCTGGGCAGCCGTTGAGGACGCCCTTACCGATGCCGAGCTGGTGCTGGCAGAAGAGGATGCCACGCAGCGCGATGTGGACGCCGCCGAGAAGGCTCTGGAGGACGCTGTTGCGGCGCTGAAGAAGCCCGCGACCAGCCCCGAGACCGGCGACAGCGCGCCCATCGTTCTGTGGACGATCCTGCTGTGCCTGTTTGCTGCGGCAGTTGTGATCCTGAAAAAGAAGGAACGCGAAGCGGCTGAATAAGTGCACAATAAAAAAGGAACGGATCGAATGATCCGTTCCTTTTTTGTTCTGTTTGGCTCTTTTCAGTTGAGAAGAAAATGGGCGCACTTGTGGTTTTACACAGAGAACAAGAGCTCGCTATAAGTCGGGAAAGGCCAATACTTCCGGGCTGTGATGGTTTCCAGCTCATCGGCAATGCGGCGGGCTTGTGTCATATCCGGAATGATCACATCATGGCAGTATGCCATAGCGGATATAGTATCAGCAGGCTTTTGCGCCATATCCGCTTCCAGCTTGCTGCAGGCGGCCATCAGAGCGTCTGTTAAGCGCCCCAGTTCCTTTGCCGTAGAACGGTCATATTCACAAGGGATATGCATAGCTTCCTTGTGAAAAGCGCGCTGGCATAGCTGATCGGCATAATCCGACACGGCAGGCAGAATTTCGTGGCGAAGCATATCGATCATAGTGTTTGCCTCGATAGAAACGATTCGGCTGTAATTTTCAAAGTGAATCTCAGCCCGTGCAGCCATTTCCTCCTGCGTATAGATGCCGTGTCTTACAAACAAGTCCACATTTTTGGGGGCAGCATACAAAGGAAGCGCATCTACGGTGGACACGAGATTTGCAAGACCGCGCGCTTCGGCTTCCGCGATCCAGGCATCATCGTAGCCGTTTCCGTTAAAAATAATACGCTGGTGCTCCGTAAACGTGCGCTTGATCAAGCGGTGCAGATCAGCCTGAAAGTCGACAGACTCCTCGAGTATATCAGCAAACTGCTGCAGCTCCTCGGCCATAATGGTGTTCAGCGCAATGTTGGGGCCGGAAACGGATTGAGAAGCACCCGGCATACGGAACTCGAACTTGTTGCCGGTAAATGCAATGGGGGAGGTGCGGTTGCGGTCTGTATTATCCAATGGGATGGCGGGAATCGAATCCACACCGATCTGAAGTGTGCGCTTGCCGATCTCCTCATATTCCGTGCCGTTGATAATAGAGGTTACCAGATTTCCAAGATCATCGCCCAGGAAAATAGAAATAACAGCAGGCGGAGCTTCCTGCGCGCCCAAACGATGGTCATTGCCCGGGAAAGCAACAGTAGCCCGGAGGAAATCCTGATAGTCATCCACACCCTTGATAAATGCAGCAAGAAACAGCAGGAACTGGGCATTTTGGCTGGGAGTAGAACCGGAATTGAACAGATTCCGTCCGGTATCGGTGCTCAAGGACCAGTTGTCATGCTTGCCGGAGCCGTTGACACCGGCAAAGGGCTTTTCATGGAGCAGACAGACCAGATCATGCCGATCAGCGACCTTTTTCATTATCTCCATCGTCAGCTGATTGTGGTCACACGCAGTATTGGCATCGGAATAGATGGGGGCGATTTCGTGCTGGGACGGAGCTACTTCGTTGTGCTTGGTCTTAGACAAAACACCCAGTGCCCACAAGGACTCATCCAGATCTCTCATATACGCGGCTACGCGGGGCTTGATCGCACCATAATAATGGTCATCCAGTTCCTGACTTCGGACGGGTTTTGCACCAAAAAGGGTACGGCCGGTCATACGCAGATCCTTGCGCTGGTTATAAAGCTTTTTGTCCACCAGAAAATATTCCTGCTCCGGACCGACCTGCGGAATGACACGCTTGGTGGCCGTATCTCCAAACAGCCGAAGCAGGCGGACAGCCTGCCGGCTTACCTCATCCATAGAGCGCAGGAGCGGCATCTTCTTATCCAGTGCATGACCGGAGTAAGAACAGAAGATCGTGGGGATGCACAGGGAGCCTTCCTTGATGAAAGCGTAGGAAGTAGGGTCCCATGCGGTGTAGCCGCGGGCCTCAAAAGTGGCGCGAAGCCCGCCGGAGGGGAAGGAGGAGGCATCAGACTCGCCGCGGACCAGCTCCTTGCCTGAAAACTCCATGATAATCTTTCCGCCGCCGGCAGGAGAGATAAAGCTGTCGTGTTTTTCGGCTGTTACGCCGGTCATCGGCTGGAACCAGTGCGTATAGTGTGTCGCGCCGTTTTCCACAGCCCAGTTTTTCATTGCTTCTGCAATTCCGTTTGCAGTTGAAATATCCAGCGGTGTTCCGTCGGTGACGCTCTTTTTCCACGCATCGTAATGTGTGGACGAGAGGCGATCCTTCATGGTTTCTTCATTAAAAACCAGACATCCAAACCGCTCTGGAAGCTTCATGTTTGTAATATTGCTCATATCGTTTCTTTCTTTATATAGTTTGCGCGGCTTACTCCCACTCGATCGTGTCCTGACGCTTGGGTGTAAGATCCTATCATACCCGGTCAATGCCGTTTGCTTCGGAAGTGATGCAGGTTATTGTTTCCGACCTTGCATTGATAGGCATATTCTTCTTGTGATTGTATTTGTATAGAAGTCCCGCAATCAGAACAAACACCGTAGAAAGCTGCAGCTTTATTAATTCGGAAAAGTTCCCACCTGCTTTTGCGTTCAAAGCAGGTGGGACAATTCTGTTCTAAGCTGGGAGAACAAAAGACGATCTCCGAACGGTGTTGACGAATTGCGCGATGCTTTTACATTCCGATTACTCCAAGTAAGCGGAGGGGGCGGCGGGGACGCCGCGCTTGCGCTCGATGGCGTTGACCACGAAGAACACCACCACGGACACGGCGCAGCCGAAGACCACGGGCAGGATGCCCCAGCCCTTGGCGAGATCGCCGCCGGTGAGCCACTGCCAGAAGCAGAAACCGACAGTACCGGCAACGAGGGAGAGGACGCCGGCATTCTTGGTGGCGTTGGGAACAACAAGACCCAGACCGTAGGCTGCGAAGGGGCCTGCGCACCGAATGCCAAAGGCGAAGGTGTTCATCACAGCGATGGGCACGCCCAGCATAGAGATGAACATAGCTACTACTGCTGCCACGACGTTGCACATACGGGTGATGAAGATGATGCGCTTCTCGCTCAGCTCCTTCTTCTTGCCGAGACCTAAGTACAGATCGTTGATGATGATGGTGGACATACACAGCAGGTTGGAGTCAGCAGAGGACATCGTGGCGCAGATAATGGCGGCGGAGATAAGACCCACGATGGCGCCGGGGGCAAACTGGCTGGTAACAGCCATCATAGCGTTGGAGCCTTTTTCGGCCAGCATAGGAATCTGATCCTTCAGAGCCAGTGCGGCAAGACCGAGGAGCGTGGGGAAGATGGACATGGCAGCCATCAAAATGGCGGAGAGCCAGGAGGCGTTGCGGGCAGTCTTTTCATCCTTGGCAGTTTCGAAACGGGACACCATCTCGGGGCCGGCAAGGAAGGTGCAGAAGTAGTTGAAGATGTAGCCGAAGATGGGCATCCAGCCGATCTTGGTAACGCTCAGCTGCTGACCGGGCAGCGCGGCAGAGATGGCCTCCCAGCCGCCGCAGCCCTTGATGACAAAGGGCGTGGCGATGGCAAGTCCTGTCAGAATCACCGCAAACTGGATCAGATCGGAGATCTGATCTGCGATCATACCGCCGAAGGTGGTATAGAGGATGACCACGATACCGGCGATGACCAGTGCCACATTGGTGGGGATGCCGGTCAGGGTGGAAACTACGGTACCGGAAGCGGCGATCTGAGAAGAGGTAAGACAGAACAGCGACAGAATGCTCAGCACAGCGGTAAAGGTGCTGGAACCCTTGCCGAAACGGCGACCTACCACCTCGGGGATGGTGACGGCCATAGTCTTACGAATCTTGGGTGCGAAGTATGCCAAGGGGATCATGGCAATGGAGGCAGCCAGCACGTACCAGATGGCACTCATGCCCCAGTCGCCGAAGGCTTTCTGAGCAAGACCGGTAGTGGAGCCGCCGCCGATGTTGTTGGCGGACAGAGAAAATGCCACCATAAAAAGGCCCATGCGGCGACCTGCCAGCATATAGTCGGAGCTGTCTTTGATGTTCAGCTTGCCGACAATGAAGCCGACCACCATCATGCCTACCAGATAGGCCACGACGATAATCAGAGGGATAATCTGCAGTTCCATGCGGGTTTCCTCCCAAAAACAAAAATTTAGGCTCGTTATGCCGATTTTTTATTATAAAACGATATCAATGGATTGTAAAGACGGAAACAAGAATATGTACAATTTTTGGGGTTTATCACCAAAAGCTCCGAGTATCCCTGCGAGCGATACAGACATATCGTTTTTTGAAAGTGCCGTATTTGCTGCATTTGAAACGCAGAGGCCATAGGGAAAAACGGGAGAAATGTGCTTTGCCCGGTTCTTGACGGCAAAGACACTTTCCGTACGCAGGTTCTGTCTGCACAAGGGGCACAATTCAATTGCCATCTGCAAGTAAATAATCAGGACAAGCTGCTTCCTCTCTTGACAAATGTTTACGGTTTTGATATATATAATGATAGCTGTATTACTGACGGAAGTGGAGTGACCACATGGAGTACAGCCGCGGAATGCCGCTATTGCCGACCGTCTGGGCGTACTACAGAAGTGGTGCGTCCTTTTTTATTTTTTTGAGGACGCAACGAAGGAGGAAAATTATTATGGAATTCAAAACCGACATCGAAATCGCACAGTCCACCCCTATGCGCCCCATTACCGAGATCGCCCAAACTGCCGGTGTAGACGCGCAGTATCTGGAGCTCTACGGCAACTACAAGGCAAAGGTGGATTACCGCCTGCTGAAAGAAAACACCAATCCCGACGGCAAGCTGATTCTGGTCACCGCCATCAACCCCACCCCTGCCGGTGAGGGAAAGACCACCACTACTGTGGGTCTGGCCGATGGCCTGAAGAAGCTGGGTAAGAACGTTGTGGTCGCCCTGCGCGAGCCCTCTCTTGGCCCCGTGTTCGGTGTTAAGGGCGGCGCTGCCGGCGGCGGCTACGCGCAGGTCGTCCCTATGGAGGACATCAACCTCCACTTTACCGGTGACTTCCACGCCATCGGCGCTGCCAACAACCTGCTGGCTGCTATGCTGGACAACCATATTCAGCAGGGCAACGCACTGGGCATTGATGTCAAGCGCATCGTCTGGAAGCGCTGCGTGGATATGAATGACCGCCAGCTGCGCAATGTTATCGACGGTCTGGGCGGCCGCATGCAGGGTGTGCCCCGTGAGGACGGCTTCGACATCACCGTGGCTTCCGAGATCATGGCTGTTCTGTGCCTGGCATCCGATATCACCGACCTGAAGGCTCGTCTGGCCCGTATCGTGGTGGCCTACAGCTATGACGGCAAGGCGGTTACCGCTGCCGACCTGAAGGCGCAGGGCGCTATGGCTGCGCTGCTTAAGGACGCGCTGAAACCCAATCTGGTTCAGACCTTGGAAGGAACTCCCGCCTTTATTCACGGCGGTCCTTTCGCCAATATTGCACACGGCTGCAACAGCGTGATGGCCACCAAGATCGCTATGAAGCTGGGCGACTATGCTGTTACCGAGGCTGGCTTCGGTGCGGATTTGGGCGCAGAGAAGTTCCTGGATATCAAGTGCCGTCTGGCAGGCCTGACTCCCGCCGCAGTGGTAGTGGTCGCTACCGTCCGTGCTTTGAAGAATCATGGCGGTGTGCCCAAGGCTGAGCTGAACAACGAAAATCTGGAGGCGCTGGAACGTGGCTTGCCCAACCTGCTGCAGCACGTTTCCAATATCACCAATGTCTATAAGCTGCCCTGCGTTGTGGCCATTAATGCGTTCCCCACCGATACGGCTGCCGAGCTGAAGCTGGTGGAGGACAAGTGCCGCGAACTGGGTGTCAATGTTGCGTTGTCCGAGGTGTGGGCCAAGGGCGGCGAGGGCGGTGTGGCTCTCGCGCAGGAAGTCATGCGTCTGTGCGAGCAGCCCAACGATTTCACGTTTGCTTACGATGTGAATGATTCCATTGAGAAGAAGCTGAACGATATTGCCCAGAAAATCTATCATGCTGATGGCGTAGTGCTCACCGCCAATGCACGCAAGCAGATGGCAGAGCTGGAGGCTTTGGGCTTCGACAAGCTGCCGATCTGTATGGCCAAGACTCAGTATTCCTTCTCCGATGATCAGACGAAGTTGGGTGCGCCCTCCGGATTCACCGTTACTGTCCGCAACATCAAGGTTTCTGCCGGTGCCGGATTCCTTGTGGCATTGACCGGCGATATTATGACTATGCCCGGTCTGCCCAAGGTCCCTGCTGCAGAAAAGATCGATGTGGACGAGAATGGAAAGATTACCGGTCTTTTCTAAAAAGAAGCAGGTATTCTCGTGAATTACGCAAAAGGGTTTGCTTCCAACGCGGGCAAACCCTTTTGTTATTCATATGCCAGGCTGCTGTGGGAAAATCGGAAGCGTGAAAAAAATTCGAAATTTTGCGTTTTGGAAGTTGCTTGCTGTGTTGTATGTTTTTTCCTGGTGTGATAAAATACTGTGGCAGTATTTTTGCGAGTCTGTTTCTTGGCACTATGGATTAATGTGATCAGGAAGAGCCTCTTTGAAACCGTATTATATGCGAAAAAGATTATAGCGATGAGGAGTACGGAAATGAAAAAAGTAGCAATCATTATGGGGTCAGACAGTGACTGGCCCGTTGTCAAAGGTGCGTGCCAGCAGCTCACTTCTTTTGGCATTCCCTATGAGGCGCACATTCTCAGTGCGCACCGAACCCCTGCTGCTGCGGCGGAATTTGCCAAAAATGCCCGTAAAAACGGCTTTGGTGTTCTGATTTGTGCTGCCGGTATGGCAGCGCATCTGGCGGGCGCTTTTGCGGGGAACTCCACCCTCCCCGTGATAGGCATCCCTATGAAGGGCGGCGCTATGGACGGGCTGGACGCGCTTCTTGCTACCGTGCAGATGCCCAGCGGCATTCCGGTAGCTACGGTGGCGATCAACGGAGCAAAGAATGCTGCCGTATTGGCTGCACAGATTCTGGCGGTCGGCGACGATGAGCTGGCTGCCAAGCTGGATGCTGCCCGTGCCGAAATGGCGCAGCAGATTGCGGATAAAGAAGCCAAGCTCCAAAGCGAATTGGCTGCACTTTGATTTCATTTCCAAGATTTTATTTATAAATTTATATATTTTTGTTTTAGGAGGAATCCCATATGAAACTCGTTTACACCGGTAAAACCAAGAATGTTTATGCGCTGGACAATGGCAACTATCTGCTGAAGTTTAAGGACGACTGCACCGGCAAGGACGGCGTGTTTGATCCCGGCGAGAACGCGGTCGGTCTGACCATCGAGGGTGTGGGTGATGTCAACCTTCGTATGTCCATCTATTTCTTTGAGAAGATCAATGCTGCCGGTATTAAGACACACTATGTCAGTGCAGATCTGAGCGAGACGACTATGGAGGTCCTTCCCGCCAAGGTCTTTGGCAAGGGTCTGGAGGTCATCTGCCGCTATAAGGCTGTCGGCTCCTTCTACCGCCGTTATTCCGATTACTGCGAGCAGGGTCAGGATCTGCCCGCTTATGTGGAGACTACGTTCAAGAATGATGCTTTGGGCGATCCTCTGGTTACCAAGGACGGTCTGGTGGACTTGGGCGTGATGACCGCCGAACAGTATGATGATCTGAAGGCTATGACGCAGGCGATTACCAAGATCGTGGCCGATGACCTGAAGGCAAAGGGTCTAGATCTGTACGATATCAAGTTTGAGTTTGGCTATGATGCCGAGGGCAATGTGATTCTGATCGACGAAATCGCTTCCGGCAATATGCGCGTTTACAAGGACGGCGAATATATCGATCCTATGACGCTCAACGAGCTGTTTTTTGCATAATCACAAATAATCTGATTGGGAGTTACGAACCATGGGTGGCTTTTTTGGTACCATTTCCAAGAGAGAGTGTGTGCTTGATATCTTCTTCGGTGTTGATTACCACTCTCACCTAGGCACAAAGCGCGGAGGAATGGTTGTCTACGATGCAGACAGCGGCAAATTCCAACGCCAGATTCACAATATCGAAAACACGCCTTTCCGAACGAAATTCGAAAAGGATCTCCATGATTTCCACGGCTGCAGCGGTATCGGCTGTATCAGCGATACAGATCCTCAGCCGCTGCTGGTGCGGTCTCATCTGGGATTGTATGCCATTTCCACTGTCGGCATCATTAACAATGCTGAAGAATTGGTAGACACCTATTTCTCCGACCATGGACATCAGTTTATGGCCATGAGTTCCGGCAACGTCAATTCTTCTGAGCTTACGGCAGCCCTTATCAATCAAAAGGACTCTCTTGTTGAGGGCATTCTCCATGCGCAGGAAGTTATCCAGGGGTCTATGACCATACTTCTTCTGACAAAGGATGGCATCATCGCCGCCCGTGACAAAATGGGGAGACTTCCGGTTCTGCTGGGCAAAAACGAAGAGGGCTATTGTGTGTCCTTTGAATCCTTTGCCTATACCAAGCTGGGGTATGTGGATACCTATGAACTGGGCCCCCATGAGATTGTCCGTATTACGGCTGACGGCTTTGAAACGCTGTCTCCTGCAAGTCAGGAGATGAAGATCTGCGGCTTCCTTTGGACCTATTATGGGTACCCCAATTCCAACTATGAGGGGAAAAACGTGGAGGTCATGCGGTACCGAAATGGTGAGATCATGGCCCGCGATGAGATCGCTCGCGACAGCTTGCCCGAAGTTGATATGGTAGCCGGCGTGCCGGATTCCGGTATCCCTCATGCGATTGGCTATGCCAACCGCAGCGGCAAGCCCTTTGCGCGTCCTTTTATCAAATACACCCCCACATGGCCTCGTTCTTTTACTCCCAGTGACCAAAAGGTGCGAAATCAGGTAGCGAAGATGAAGCAGATCCCGGTCCCTGAGTTGATTGAGGGGAAAAAGCTGCTGTTTGTGGACGATTCCATCGTCCGTGGAACACAGCTGCGGGAGACGGTTAACTTCCTGTATGAAAGCGGCGCCAAGGAAGTGCATATGAGGTCTGCTTGTCCTCCCATTATGTATGCCTGCAAGTATCTGAATTTCTCGCGCGGCAACTCCGATATGGAATTGCTGGCGCGCCGTACGATTCAGGAGCTGGAAGGCGATGAGGGACAGCTCCATATTGAGGAATACGCTGATGCATCTTCCGAGCGCGGACAGTGCCTGCTGAAGCGCATCTGTGAAGAGTTCGGATTTGATTCTCTGGGCTATCAGTCTCTGGATGGCGTGCTGGAAGCGATCGGCATTGACAAAGACAAGATCTGCACCTACTGCTGGAACGGCAAGGGGTAAGAGGATCAAGCCCGTCAACCGGTGTGTTCATCACCCTACGCACGATAAAGAAATAAATGCAAGGAGATATATATTATGGATCATTCCAATTCCCACTCCGCTTCTTACGCTGCTGCCGGTGTCAATATCGAGGCAGGGTATGAAGGCGTTCGCCTGATGAAAAAGCATGTTGCCCGCACGATGATTCCCGGTGTTGTTTCCGACATCGGCGGCTTCGGCGGTCTGTTTACGCCCGATATCGCCGGTATGACCGAGCCTACTCTGGTTATGGGTACCGATGGTGTCGGCACGAAGCAGCGTATCGCCCAGTTGATGGACAAGCACGACACCGTGGGTATCGACTGTGTGGCTATGTGCGTCAATGATATCGTTTGCTGCGGCGCTAAGCCCATCGCATTTCTGGACTATATCGCCATCGGCAAGAACGAGCCTGAGAAGGTCGCCACTCTGGTTTCCGGTGTGGCAGAGGGCTGCGTTCAGGGCGGTTGTGCGCTGATCGGCGGTGAGACCGCTGAGCATCCCGGCACTATGGCTGCCGATGATTACGATCTGGCCGGTTTTGCTGTCGGTATTGTGGACAAGTCCAAGATCATCGACCAGAACAGTATGAAGGAAGGCGACGTTGTTTTGGCGCTGCCCTCCTCCGGCATTCATTCCAATGGTTACTCGCTGGTTCGCAAGGTGTTTGATGTGGAGAACACTGATCTGAACAAGTATTACGAGGAACTGGGTCAGACTTTGGGCGAGGCTTTGCTGACGCCGACGGTCATCTATGTGAAGCCTGCTCTGGCTGCTATCGCTGCAGCTGAGGTGCATGGTATCAGCCACATTACCGGCGGCGGTTTTTATGAGAACCTTCCCCGCTGCATTCCTGCAGGTCTGTCTGCAAAGATTGAAAAGGCCGCTATCAAGATCCCTGCCATTTTCTCTTTGCTGCAGCGCGAAGGCAATATCCCCGAGCGTGATATGTACAATACTTATAATATGGGCGTTGGTATGGCAATGATCGTCAGCCGGGAGTCTGCGGATGCGGCTATTGCTGCGCTGACAGCTGAGGGCTGCAATGCCTATGTGATCGGCGAAATCGTCTGCGGGGAAGACCCTGTCGTGCTATGGTAAGGCGCGCGCTGAGCCTGTCCTTTGCTGCGGGCATTTTTATCAGCATTGGCGGAGCGGTATTCCTCTCCTGCGAGAACAGTGTAATCGGGGCGGTGCTTTTCAGTGTGGCACTTCTGTCGATCTGCTGTCTCCAGCTTTTCCTTTTCACCGGAAAGGTAGGATTCCTTGCTTTGAGCCATACAACAAAAGACATTGGAGAAGTGCTGCTGACCCTTGTTGGCAATCTTCTCGGTACATTCGCAGGCGGTATAATGGTCTCCGCTGCCAAACCCAAGCTGATGGAAGCGGCACAGATCCGTTGTATCCCCCGTTTGGAGATGGGTGTGCCCGCCATCCTTATCACTGCGTTTTTCTGCGGTATTCTTATGTATACCGCCGTTGCGATCTATAAGGAGAAAGGATCTCCTGCCGGTATCTTTTTCTGTGTGCCGGTTTTTATCCTCAGCGGGTTTGAACACTCCATCGCAGATATGTTCTACTTCTTCTGTGCGCGTATGTTCAGCGCGGAAGTGTTTTTGTTCCTTGCAATCGTTATTGTGGGCAACAGCGTGGGCGGTATGTTTATTCCTGCCCTTCGAAAGCTGGCAGAGGAGAAGAAGGTATGACGAAAACAAGAATTGCCGTGCTGGTTTCCGGCGGCGGCACCAACCTGCAGGCATTGATCGATGCCGAGCGTTCCGGAAAGATTCCCTCCGGCGAGATCGTGCTGGTTATTTCCAGCCAGTACGGTGTCCGCGCCATTGAGCGGGCTGCAGCGGCGAACATCCCCTGCGTGGTATGCAACAAAAAGGAGCTTGGCGGAGAGCAGAAAGCTTTTGAGGAGGCCATCTGCAAAGCCCTTGACCGGGCAGGTGTGGAGATGATCGTCCTCGCCGGCTTTATGAGCATTCTCAGCGAAGCGTTTACCCGCCGTTACAGTAACCGCATCATCAATGTCCATCCCTCGTTGATCCCCTCTTTCTGCGGTAAAGGGATGTACGGTCTCAAGGTTCACGAAGCGGCGCTCGACTATGGAGTAAAGGTGACCGGAGCGACCGTACATCTGGTCAACGAAATTCCCGATGGCGGCAAGATCCTGCTTCAAAAGGCGGTAGACATTCTGCCGGGCGACACGGCGGAGCTGCTCCAGCGCCGCGTGATGGAGCAGGCGGAGTGGAAGCTCCTGCCGCAGGCTGCCGAAATGCTGGCTGCAGCTATGATGAACGAAAAGGAGAACATACAATGAACATTTATGAAATTGGCTCTATGGCTCAAAAGCTGAGCACCAATACATATCCGGGACGCGGCATCGTTCTGGGCATCACTCCTGATGGCAAAAAAGCTGTTGCTGCCTATTTCATCATGGGCCGCAGCGTCAACAGCCGCAACCGTGTTTTTGTCGCGGAAGCAGACGGTATCCGCACCGAGGCTCATGATCCCAGCTTGATGGTGGATCCTCATCTCATCATCTACCATCCTGTTCGTGAAGTCGGTCAGGGTCTCATTGTTACCAACGGCGATCAGACCGACACCGTTTGGGAATATCTTGCAAAGGGCGAGAGCTGGGAATCCGCGCTGCGCACCCGTCAGTTTGAGGATGACTGCCCCAACTGGACACCTCGCATCTCCGGACTGCAGGCAAACGACGGCAGCTATAAGATGTCTATTCTGAAAGCAGCTGATGCCGAAGGCAGCGCGTGTGCCCGCCATTTCTTTGAATATCCCGCACTGGCCGGACTGGGTCACTTCCTGCACACCTATGTGTGTGATGGAAATCCCGTCATTCCCACCTTCCAGGGTGAGCCTGAGCGCATCGCCACGTGCAATGACATTGATGCATTCACCGCCGAGCTGTGGGAGAACCTGAACCCCGACAACAAGATTTCTTTGTTTGTGCGCTATACGGATCTGGAGACTTGTGCGTATGAGCAGCGTATTTTGAACAAGCATTTGGAGGATAAGTGAGTATGAAGAATCTGGAACTGAAGTATGGCTGCAACCCCAATCAGAAGCCTTCCTGCATTTTTGTGCGTGATGGCCGCGAACTGCCCATCACCGTGCTCAGCGGTAAGCCCGGCTACATCAATTTCATGGATGCCTTCAACTCCTGGCAATTGGTTAAGGAATTGAAAGCTGCCACCGGTCTGCCCGCCGCTGCATCTTTCAAGCATGTTTCTCCCGCCGGTGCCGCTGTGGGTCTGCCCCTGAGCGAGACCGACAAGAAGATCTACTTTGTGGAAGAGGGCGCCGAGCTTTCTCCCATTGCCTGCGCTTATATCCGCGCCCGTGGTGCAGACCGTCTGTGCTCCTACGGCGACTGGGCCGCTCTGTCCGAGGTCTGCGATGCTGCTACCGCCGCCTATCTGAAGGCTGAGGTTTCCGACGGTGTTATTGCGCCCGGTTATACCGAGGAGGCGCTGGAGATCCTGAAAACCAAGAAAAAGGGCAACTACAATGTGGTTCAGATCGATCCCGATTTCGTTCCCGCCGAGGAAGAGTTCAAGGATGTTTTCGGCATCACCTTCCAGCAGGGCCGCAACAACTTTAAGATCGATGAGGAGCTGCTGGGCAACATTGTGACCGAGAACAAGAACCTGCCTCAGCAGGCGAAGATCGATATGATCGTGGCGCTCATTACCCTGAAGTACACCCAGTCCAACTCTGTGTGCTACGTTAAGGACGGTCAGGCTATCGGCGTAGGCGCCGGTCAGCAGAGCCGCATCCACTGCACCAGACTGGCAGGCCAGAAGGCCGACAACTGGTATCTGCGCCAGCATCCCAAGGTATTGGGTCTGCAGTTCGTGGACGGTATCCGCCGTCCCGACCGTGACAATGCGATTGATATCTACACCTCCGACGAGTACGAGGATGTGCTGGCTGAGGGCGTGTGGCAGACCATCTTCAAGGTCAAGCCCGAGGTGCTGACCATCGAGGAAAAGAAGGAATGGATCGCCACCCAGTCCGGCGTCACCGTGGGCAGCGATGCCTTCTTCCCCTTCGGTGATAATGTGGAACGCGCCCGCAAGAGCGGCGTACAGTACATTGCCGAGCCCGGCGGCTCCATCCGCGACGACCATGTCATTATGACCGCTGACAAGTACAATATGACCATGTGCTTTACCGGCATGCGTCTCTTCCATCATTGATAGGAGGACTACTATGAAATTACTGGTTGTCGGCAGTGGTGGCCGTGAACACACCATTATTAAAAAGCTGAAGGAGAATCCGGCGGTAGAGACTATCTACGCACTGCCCGGCAACGGCGGTATTGCGGCAGACGCCGTGTGTGTGCCTGAGATCGGTGCCAAGGATATCCCTGCCATCGTGGAATTTGCACAGGCACACGCTGTTGACTTTGCTGTGGTGGCTCCGGACGATCCTCTGGCGCTGGGGTGCGTGGATCGGCTGCACGAGGTGGGCATTCCTTGCTTTGGTCCCGATGCCAAAGCTGCCCGCATCGAAGCCAGCAAAGTGTTCTCCAAGAACCTGATGAAGAAATATGGCATTCCCACCGCCGCTTACGAAGTGTTCAATGACCCTGCCAAAGCTATGGCATATCTGGAGACTGCCGACTTCCCCATCGTCATCAAGGCCGACGGTCTGGCTCTGGGCAAAGGTGTATTGATCCCCCAGAATCTGGAGGAGGGCAAGGCTGCCGTCAAGAGCATTATGGAAGACAAGGCCTTTGGCGATTCCGGAAACGAGATCGTCATTGAAGAGTTTCTTACGGGACCTGAGGTCAGCGTGCTGGCCTTTACTGACGGTACCGCTATCCGCCCCATGGTGTCCTCGATGGATCACAAGCGGGCAGGCGATGGGGATACCGGCCTGAACACCGGCGGTATGGGTACCGTGGCGCCCAATCCCTACTACACTGCCGAAATTGCGCAGGAGTGTATGGATACAATTTTCCTGCCCACTTTGGCTGCTATGCGTGCTGAAGGCTGCCCCTTTAAGGGCTGCTTGTATTTCGGACTGATGCTTACCCCCAAGGGCCCCAAGGTGATTGAGTACAACTGCCGCTTCGGCGATCCCGAGACTCAGGTGGTGCTGCCCCTGCTGAAAACTGATCTGCTGACGGTGATGCAGGCTGTGGAAAACGAAACGCTTGCTGATCTGGAAGTGGAATGGTCTGACGGCGCTGCTGCCTGCGTTATTCTGGCTTCCGGCGGCTATCCCGGTTCCTACGAGAAAGGTAAGATCATGACCTTCCCTGAGAGCACTGCCGCCAATGTGACCATCATCCATGCCGGCAGCAAGATCTCCGGCGACAATCTGGTCACCAACGGTGGCCGCGTGCTGGGCATCACTGCCACAGCACCTACTCTGAAGGAAGCTTTGGCAGATGCCTACGCTGCTGCTGCGACCGTTGATTTCGAGGGCAAATATATGCGAAGCGACATCGGTCAAAGAGCCCTGCGTGCAATGGAGGAAGTGTAAATGGTTAGACGTATATTTGTTGAAAAGAAAGAGCCCCTGCGCCATGAGGCAAAGGGATTGCTCAATGAGCTGCAGAGCCTGCTGGGCATTACTTCGCTTACCGGCCTTCGTCTGGTGAATCGCTACGATGTAGAGGGACTGAAGAAGGATGTCTTCGAGCGTGCTGTGCAGACCGTGTTCTCTGAACCTCAGGTGGACAACGCGACCGAAAATCTTCCGGAGGGTGACTTCACTGTGTTCGCCGTGGAAGCGCTTCCCGGTCAATTTGACCAGCGCGCTGACTCTGCCAGCCAGTGTATCCAGTTGATGACCCAGGGGGATCGTCCCATTGTCCGTACCGCCAAGGTGTATCTGCTCTCCGGCGAACTTTCCAAAGCCGATTTGAAGAAAATCAAGGACTATGTCATCAACCCCGTGGAGTCCCGCGAAGCCCGCTTGGGCAAGCCCAAGACACTGCAGGTGGAATATACCATTCCCACTGCCGTGGAAACAGTAACCGGCTTTATCAATATGGACGAGGCCGCTCTGGCTGCGCTGCTGGACGAGCTGGGTCTTGCTATGGATATTGATGATTTGAAGTTCCTGCAGGCCTATTTCCGTGACGATGAGCAGCGTGATCCTACCATTACCGAGATCCGTGTGGTGGACACTTACTGGTCCGATCACTGCCGTCACACCACATTCTCTACTCACATCGACAATGTTTCCATCGACGATCCGGAGATCCGGGCCGCCTATGAGCGCTATCTGGCCGCCCGCGTGGAGGTCTACGGCGAGGAGAAGGCTGCCAAGCGGCCTCAGACTTTGATGGACATTGCCACCATCGGCGCCAAGACGCTGAAAAAGCGGGGACTCCTGCCCGAGTTGGATGAGAGTGAGGAGATCAATGCCTGCTCGATCCACACCTCCGCCACCGTAAACGGCGAGGAGCAGGACTGGCTGCTGATGTTCAAGAACGAGACCCATAACCATCCCACTGAGATCGAGCCCTTTGGCGGCGCAGCAACCTGCATCGGCGGCTGTATTCGTGATCCTCTGTCCGGTCGTGCTTACGTCCATCAGGCTATGCGCCTTACCGGCGGCGGCGATCCCCGTGTGGCTCTGGATAAAACGACTCCCGGCAAGCTTCCCCAGCGCAAGCTGGCTCAGACTGCTGCGGCCGGCTACTCCTCTTACGGCAACCAGATCGGTCTGGCTACCGGCCATGTGGCTGAAGTCTACCATGAGGGCTACATTGCCAAGCGCATGGAGTGCGGCGTGGTAGTGGGTGCCGCACCCGCTTATAATGTCCGCCGTGAGCGCCCCGCCCCCGGCGACATCGTCATCCTGCTGGGTGGACGCACCGGCCGTGACGGTATCGGCGGTGCTACCGGCTCTTCCAAGAGCCACAATATGAAATCTCTGACCACTATGGCCTCTGAGGTTCAGAAGGGCAACGCCCCCGAGGAGCGCAAGATCCAGCGTCTGTTCCGCAACAGCGAGGTCACCCGCCTGATCAAACGCTGCAATGACTTCGGCGCCGGCGGAGTGTCCGTTGCTATCGGTGAGCTGGCCGACGGTTTGAAAATCGATTTGGATGCCGTGCGCAAGAAGTACGACGGTCTGGACGGCACCGAACTGGCCATTTCCGAGTCTCAGGAGCGTATGGCGGTGGTCGTGGCGGCTGAGGATGCTGACAAGTTTATCGCCGCCGCTGAAGGAGAGAATCTGGAGGCTTACCGCGTGGCTGTCGTTACCGAGGAAGCCCGTATGGTCATGGAGTGGAACGGTGCCACCATTGCCGACCTTTCCCGTGACTTTTTGAATACCAACGGCGCTGTCAAGCACGCTGATGTTTCTGTTGCCGAAAAGGACCGCAGTGCATTTGGCAAGAAGCAGTATGGTGATTTGCGGGAGATGGCCTCCGGCTTGAAGGCTGCTTCCCGCCGCGGTCTGACCGAACGCTTCGACGGTTCCATCGGCTGCGGCTCCGTCCTGATGCCTTTCGGCGGCAAACGGCAGCGCACACCTGCTCAGGCGATGGCTGCGTTGTTCCCCGTAATGCCCGATCAGGAGACCGAGCAGGCCAGCGTTATGGCTTGGGGCTTTGATCCTGAGCAGTCCAGCATTGACCCCTATACCGGCTCCTATAATGCGGTATACACCTCTATGGCAAAGCTGGTAGCTGCCGGCGCAGACTATAAACTGGCGTATTTGACCTTCCAGGAATTCTTTGAGAAGCTGAGAAATGAGCCCAACCGCTGGGGCAAGCCCTTCTCTGCATTGCTGGGCGGCCTGGACGCTCAGCTGGAGCTGGGTGCAGCTGCCATTGGCGGCAAAGACTCTATGTCCGGCTCCTTTATGGATCTGGACGTTCCTCCTACGCTGATTTCCTTTGCAATTGCACCCATTAAGGCCGGCGATGTCCTGTCTCCCGAGTTTAAGGAAGCAGGCCATCCCGTTTATCTGTTCTCCGGCTGCACTGCCGATGAGAAGAAGGCGGCATGGGAGGCGTTCCACGCGCTGCATATGGCCGGAAAGGTCAAGGCTGCATGGGCTGTGGAAAACGGCGTGGCGGAAGCTGTGATGAAGATGTCCTTCGGCAATGAAATCGGATTCTCTGCTGCTGGTACCGATGCGGCGTGGGATGAGCTGCTGCCCGGTGCCATCGTGGCTGAGTTGACGGAAGATACCGATGCTGCACTGCTGCTGGGCGTTACTACTGCTGACGGCTGCATCACCATTGGTGACGACAGTGCCTCTGTGGAGGAACTGCTTTCCCTCAACGAAAGTGTTCTGGAGGGTGTATATCCCAACCGCACGGCTGTGGATCCCGCTCCTGTTCCGGTTCTGGAAGCCCCCACGACCCAGCGTGTGGCGCCCAAGGTGGGCATCGTTCGCCCCAAGGTCGTTATCCCCGTGTTCCCCGGCACTAATTGCGAGTATGACAGTGCCCGCGCGGTAGAACGCGCCGGTTTGGAGCCGCAGATCATGGTCATCAACAACCAGTCCGCTCAGGGTGTTGCCGATTCCGTAGATCGTATCGCTGCCGCTATCCGCGAAAGCCAGATCATCTTTGTCCCCGGCGGCTTCTCCGGCGGTGACGAGCCCGACGGCTCCGGCAAGTTCATTACTGCATTCTTCCGCAACCCCGCAGTGAAGGATGCCACGATGGATCTGCTGAAGAACCGCGACGGTCTGATGCTGGGCATCTGCAATGGCTTCCAGGCCCTGATTAAGCTGGGTCTGGTGCCCTACGGCGAGATTATCGACACGGATGAGACCTGCCCCACTCTGACCTTCAATGTCATCGGCCGCCACCAGTCCAAGATCGTCCGCACCCGCATTGCATCCAACCGTTCTCCCTGGCTTGCCAAGCGGAGTGTGGGAGACATTGTGAATGTTCCCATCTCTCACGGTGAGGGCCGCTTCCTGTGCAGCCCTGAGCTGGTCGCAAAGCTGGCTGAGAGCGGACAGATTGCTACGCAGTATGTGGATCTGAACGGCACGCCTACTATGGATGTGGACTTCAACCCCAATGGCTCTGTCTGGGCTATTGAGGGAATTACCTCTCCCGATGGCCGTGTATTTGGCAAAATGGGCCATGCAGAGCGCATTGGACAGAGTCTGTACAAGAATATTCCCGGCGACTATGATTTGCATTTGTTTGAGGCCGCCAAAGAATATTTTGATATTTAAGCTGGTTTTACCATCCCTTGAGATAAGAGAATAACCTGAAAATACGCCCAGTCATACGCAAGTGTGACTGGGCGTAAAAATCAGAGAACCCTATGGCGTTTTATTTTAAGGAACCGCCTTGCACTGCCGAGCTGACGGAGAGATCACTTTTTGATGTAAGGTTTCTGTTCTTCAAAAAATATGCATTGTTGCAACAAAGGTGCGCAGTGTAATCCGGATGTCCTGACATCTTTTGAAAAACACCGTTATTATATTGCTGCAAAAAAACGACCAGCAGCAAATGCTGCTGGTCGGGAAAATTCAATACTTTTCCATTAATTGCTTGACGGGTGCGGATCAATCAGATCCGTGCCCTTTTTGTCTATGTACTGTCACAGCTTCAGATCCAGATCGCCGTCCTTGATCCAGCCCATCTTGCACAGGGGCAATGCAAACAGCAGTGTCAGCACGGCAGGCAGCACGATGCAGATCAGCAGCATCCCGATCCAATCCATCGCGGTGGGGGTGATGGCGGTGGCGTTCCACAGCTCCACGGCCTTTTCGCTGGGCGCCATCCAGCCGGTCCACACGCCGATGGGACCGCACAGACCGCAGGTGCCCATACCGGAGTTCACCGGCGCGCCGTTCATCTGCAGCTTAAACACACAGGTGGCGATGGGACCGGTCACAGCGGAGGCGAGGATGGGGGGGATCCACACGCGGGGATTGCGTACGATGTTGCCCATCTGCAGCATACTGGTGCCAAGACCCTGCGACACGATGCCGCCCCAGCGGTTTTCCTTGAAGCTCATTACCGCAAAGCCCACCATCTGCGCGCAGCAGCCTGCTACGGCGGCGCCGCCTGCCAGACCCACCAGACCTAAGGTGTGGCAGATGGCAGCGGAGGAGATGGGCAGCGTCAGCGAGATGCCCACCAGCACCGACACGGCGATGCCCATCCAGAAGGGCTGCAGTGCGGTAGTTTTATTGATCAGCTCACCAAAGGCGTTGGCAACAGCGCCGATGGGCGGCGCGATCAGGTAGGAAACGGCCACACCAACAAAGATGGTGACGAAGGGGGTCACCAGAATGTCCACCTTGGTCTCCTTGCTGATGGCCTTGCCCACCTCGGCGGCGATGATGGCAATGAAGAACACTGCCAGAGGACCGCCGCTGCCGCCCATAGAGTTGGCGGCCTGACCCACAGCGGCAAGGGAGAACAGCACCAACGGATCAGCCTTCAGCGCGTAGCCGATGGCGATGGCCATGGCCGGCGCCGCCATTGCACTGGCAAAGCCGCCCATCTCCACCATAAAGGGAAGTTCCATCTGCTGTCCCAGCGTTTTGATGATGGTGCCGATCAGCAGCGAGCAGAACAAGCCCTGCGCCATGGCACTCATTGCGTCGATAAAATAGCGTTTGGCGGAGAACTCAATGTTCTTCCGCTTGAGAAATGCGCGAACCTTTTCCATATCGCACCTCACAAAAAATCAGAGTACGCAGGTGTCTTGACACCTGCGTACTCTATTATAGGCATTGCGCGATTTTTGTCAATAGCTGCTTACGCTTTTTCCACCCACAGCATTCCCAGCTCGCCCAGTTTTTCTTCCAGCAGTCTAAAGGCTGCCTCGCTGGGGCAGGCGAGGGTGTGGAGATGGATGCCCTCGGTCAGTGCGGAGAGGGGGCGGGCATCGCGGCTGTCCATCTTTTCCACAAACTGATCCACGTCAAACCGACTGCTCAGCTGCAGTGCGGCGGTGAGCTGTCCGTAAACGGGGTGCTCTACCACCACATCCAGCACAGTACAGCCGCAGTCCACCATCAGATACAGTTCCTCCTGCGTCTGCGCGCCGGTATGGACGCAGGCGAGCCGGCGGACAAGTCCGCTGTGGGAGGGGATAATGTAGCCCCGGGGCGTGGCGGTGATGTCGTAGCCGCCTGCACGCAGCAGCGCTATATCACCCACGATGATCTGGCGGCTGACACCGAACTGTTTGGCCAGCGCCGTGGCGCTGACGGGGGCATCGGATAGCTGGGATAAAATTTTGCTGCGGCGTTCATCTGCGGTCATACGGTCAGCTCCTTTTCGCTCAACTTTATTTTACCTAATCATACACCTGTCACGACAGCTGTTGCAAGAGTTTCTTTTCGGCAAATCCGAATTGCTTTTATGCTTTGGTGGGTATATAATATAGTTTGTATACCTATATGCAGGAGGTCACCGGATGAACCGAAACAGAACGGAGATCATGCAGAATGTGTTTCTGACCTATCTTCCGGATCGAAAATTCAAAACGGGCTATCTGTCCGCCCAGTTTATCACTCCGCTGCGCAAGGAGACGGCGTCTGCCAACGCGCTGCTGCCGGCTGTGCTGCACCGCGGTACGATGCGCTGTCCGGATATGGAGCAGCTGTCCGCTGCAATGGATCGGCTCTACGGCGCGCAGATCGACTATACGGTGCGCAAAAAAGGGGAGACCCAGTGCGTGGGCTTTGTGGCCAGCGTCATCGACGACAGCTTCGCCCCCGGTGGTGAGCGGCTGCTGGAGCCGGTGGCGGAGCTGCTGGGCGAGTTTTTCCTGGATCCCGTTACCCGCAACGGCCGGTTTTTAAGTGAATATGTGGAGAGCGAGAAGACAAATCTCATCGACGCGCTGCGCTCGGTGCGCAATGATAAGCGGGAGTACGCCGACCTGCGCCTAATGCAGGAGATGTGCGCCGGCGAGCCTTACGGCGTGCGTCGTCTGGGCGATGAGGAGTCTGCCCGCAAGCTGAATAACCGCACCCTCTATCAACGCAGTCAGGAACTGATGTCCTCCAGCCGTCTGGAGCTGTTTTACTGCGGCAGCGCCCAGCGTGAGCGTGTTACCGATGCGCTGCTGCACGCCTTTGCCGCGCTGCCCCGCTCGGCGGCAGCGGACATTGAGCCTGCACGATTCTATGACGCGCCCGCCCAGCCCCGCATCATCACCGAGCGTATGGACGTGACGCAGGGCAAGCTGTCTATGGGCTTTCGCTGCCAGAGCCGCGATGTGCCGGCTATGATCATGGCCAACCTGATCTTCGGCGGATCCAGTAACTCCAAGCTGTTCCTCAATGTGCGGGAAAAGCTGTCGCTGTGCTACTATGCCTCCAGCCAGTATGCCCGCAGCAAGGGCATCCTCACCGTGTCCAGCGGCATCGAGACCAAGGATTACGACCGCGCGCTGGAGGAGATTCTGCATCAGCTCAAGGCGGTGCAGCAGGGCGATTGGGAGGATTGGGAGCTGACCGGCGCCCGCAGTGTGATCTTAAGCTCCCTGCGCGCCATGAACGACAGCCAGAGTGCGATGGAAAACTGGTCCGTGGGGCAGATCGCCACGGGACAGAGCGAAACGCCGGAGGAGATGGCGCGGCAGCTCAATGAAGTGACGCCGGAGCGCATTTGCGCCGCAGCGGAGAGCATCACGCTGGATACCGTGTATTTCCTGAAGGGGAAGGAGGATGCATAAGATGGAGAAAACCGTATATGCCCGCATCGGTGAGACGGTGCTGTGGCACACCTTGCCTAACGGTTTGCCCGTGTGCATCGTCCCCCGCAAGGACTATGAGCGCAAATATGCCCTCTTTGCCACCCGTTACGGTGGAATGGATCTGCGCTTCAAGCTGGGGGAGGAGTGGCTGGATACACCGGCCGGCATCGCCCACTATCTGGAGCATAAGATGTTCGACACGCAGGAGGGTAACGCCTTGCAGGAGCTGGCGACAAACGGCGCCGAACCCAACGCCTTCACCAGCAATGCCATCACCGTGTACTATTTTGACTCCACCGACTGCTTTATGGAGAATCTGAAGATCCTGCTGCAGTTCGTGTCCGTCCCTTATTTCACCGACGAGAGCGTGGCCAAGGAGCAGGGGATTATCTCTCAGGAGATCGGTATGATCGAGGATAATCCTGAGTGGGTGGTGTACCGCCAGCTGATGGAGGCACTGTATAAAAACAGCCCCGCCCGCGTCAGTGTGGCCGGCAGCGTGGAGAGCATCTCTCACATCACCGCCCAAACGCTGTATGATTGCCATAAGGCATTCTACACCCCCGCCAATATGTGCCTTATTGTAGTGGGTGATGTCAACGAGGATGAGGTACTGCGCCTTGCGCAGGAAGTGCTGCCCCAAGAGAGCGGCGCCATCATTGAGCGCGACTACGGTGCAGAGGAGTCCCTTACCCCTTGCACCAAGGAGGTGCGCAGTGCTATGGAGGTGTCCATGCCCACCTTTTTGGCGGGCTTCAAATGCCCCGATGCGCCGCAGGGGCAGGAGCGGATGCGCAACAATATCATCGGAGATCTGGCCTGCGATGTGCTGATGGGCGACTCCAGCCCCTTGTTTGCCCGACTCTACAGCGAGGGTCTCATCAACGGCTCGTTTGGCAGCAGCTACGATCTGCTGCCCGGCGTGGCATATGTCTATGCCGGAGGTGACAGCAATGATCCCAAGGCTGTGGTGCAGGCTATTCTGAACGAGGCACAGCGGCTGCTGTGCGAGGGCATCGACGAGGACTATTACCAGCGCGTCCGCCGCGCCAATTTCGGCACGGCGCTGAAGGCGCTCAACTCCTTTGAGGCCATCGCCGTGTCTATGGCGGAGGGCTGCTTCGGCGATTATGATCCCTACCGCTTCCCCGAGGTGTACGATTCCATCACCTGCGAGGATCTGCTGGCATTCATCCGCGACAATATCTGTGAGAGCCGTATGGCTCTGTCTATCATTGACCCGAAGGAGGCGAGCGAATGTACGCAATGACCGACAGCCCCATCCGTTTCCCGGGTCTGTTCGGGGACTGGGCATTCACCGCCTCGTCCAAGGCGCTGGACATCGGCAACGGTATCTACTGGTACGGCATCCTTATCGCGCTGGGCCTGCTGCTGGCGGTGGCATTCTGCCTGCGTCAGCGGAAGAAGTACGGCATCAGCGAGGACAATCTTATCGACGGCGTGCTGTGGGGCATCCCCTGCGGCGTGATCGGCGCACGGCTTTACTATGTGGTGTTCTATCTGGACAACTACCGCCGCGTGGACGGCAGCTTTGACTGGGGCGAGGCCATCGCCATCTGGGACGGCGGATTGGCCATCTATGGCGCGGTGATCGCCGTGGTCATCGTGGCGCTGATCCTCAGCCGCGTGAAGAAATTCAGCCTCTGGGCCATGATGGATGTGGTGGTCATGGGTTTGATGATCGGTCAGGCGGTAGGCCGCTGGGGCAACTTTATGAACCGCGAAGCCTTCGGCGGCGAGACCACGCTGCCGTGGCGTATGGAGCTGACACTGCGCAGCGGCGAGATCGTGCAGGTGCATCCCACCTTTTTCTATGAGAGTCTGTGGAATGTGATCGGTCTGCTGCTGATCGTATTCGTGGTGTCCAAGGCACGTCGCTTTGACGGCGAGAACACCTGCTTTTACTTCCTTTGGTACGGCATCGGTCGGTTCTGGATCGAGGGTCTGCGCACCGACAGTCTGTACCTTTTCGACTGGCAGCTGTTCGGTCAGCCCATCCGCGTCAGTCAGGCACTGTCGCTGGTGATGATCGTGGTGTCGCTGGCGCTGCTGGTGTATCATTTGAAGATTTGCCCCCACGATCCGGCTGAGCTGTATGTCAACCGCGTGGCGGCGCAGGAAAAGAAGGAGACAGAGGAAAATGAGCGCACAGATCCTTGACGGAAAGGCCCTTGCGGCCAAAATGAAGGAAAATATCCGCCTCGAGGCGGCAGCGCTGCGGCGTCAGCCCGGTCTTGCGGTGATTCTGGTGGGCGATAACGGTGCCTCGCAGGTCTATGTCCGCAACAAGGTGAAGGATTGCAGCGATTGCGGCATCGCCTGCTTTGACTATTATCTGTCTGCCGATACCACGCAGGAGCAGCTGCTGACGCTCATTGACGAGCTCAACGGCAGGGAGGACGTGGACGGCATTCTGGTGCAGCTGCCGCTGCCCGCCCATCTGGAGGAACGCCCCGTGCTGGAGGCCATTAGCCCCATGAAGGATATGGACGCCTTCCACCCCGAGAATATGGGCCGCATCCTCCGCGGTGACGCCCGCTTCAAGCCCTGCACCCCCGCCGGTGTGATGGAGCTGCTGCACGAAGCGGGCATCGACCCCGCCGGCAAGCACTGCGTGGTGGTGGGTCGCAGCAACATCGTGGGCAAGCCGATGGCACTTCTGCTGCTGCAGGAAAACGGCACCGTCACCGTGTGCCACAGCCGCACCCCCGACCTGAAAGAGCAGTGCCTGCGCGCCGATATTCTGGTCTCGGCAGTGGGCAGGGAGAATCTCATCACCGCCGATATGGTGAAGGATGGCGCGGTGGTCATCGATGTGGCTATGAACCGCAATGCCGCCGGTAAGCTGTGCGGCGATGTGGACTATGCGGCGGTGGCGGAGAAGGCGTCGTATATCACCCCCGTCCCCGGCGGTGTGGGGCCTATGACCCGCGCTATGCTGATGGCCAATACGCTGACCGCAGCCAAGCTGCGGGAGAACCGCTGAAAAACAGTATATTGTGCGAAAAGCGCTCTCTCACACACGCTGTGGGAGAGCGCTTTTGTATAGCGACTGGCGCTTTTTGTGAGAAATGACAAAAACTGCTTAGCAAATTTGTGAGATAGGCTGAAAAAATAAGAGGGATTGACGAAAAAGTTGCGGATTCTCTTTGAAATGGAAGAAAAGTGGCGAAAAGGGTTGAAAAATGTGATGAAGCGAATCTGCCAAAGGACGAGGAGAATCTTGACTAAAAGGGTAATGAAGATTAAAATATAGTCTGTATAGGAATTTTTTCCTGCAGCGTCAGTGCGCCCACTGGCCGAAAAGCGGACAGCCCTGACGCTCATCTTATCAAGGAGGTATGAATTTGATGAGAAAGCAAAATTCCCGGACACACCGTGTGTCCACGAAAGTCATGACTTGGGTCCTGACTTTCGTAATGCTCCTTGGCCTCATTCCTTACGGTGCCATTCAGGTGGCATCCGCTGCTGAGCTGCTGAAGCAGGATGACCTGCAGGCAGTCGGTACTGAGATTTGGAAAGAGGTCGTAGAAAACGGTTATACCCAGTTCGACACCATTGATATGTGCGGTGGTAACTCCCACCTGCAGGGTATCTGCATGGACGACGAGGGTAAGTACCTGTACTTCTCCTACACCAGCTCCCTTGCCAAGCTGGATATGTCCACCGGTAAGGTGGTCGCATCCGTGGGCGGCTTCGGTCAGGGCTCGTTTGGTACTCCCGGCGGCGCACATCTGGGCTGCCTGGACTACTATGACGGCTGGATCTACGGTTCTCTGGAGTACAAGGAGCCCGGTAAGAAGTTCTTCATTGCTGCTTTCGATGCCAGCAAGCTGACTGAGACCGGTATGGATATCAAGGGCGACGACTTCAAGGATGGCGGCGTCACCGGTATCCTGCTGTATGAACCCACCGAGGATTTCCGTGATCCTATCGACACCAATGTATTCTCCGGTCAGGACAGCTATGGCCACGCCACCAATGAGGCGAACAACGGCCACGCATTTGCCTGCTCCGGTATCGACGGCGTGACTTTCGGCACCATGCCCGGCGACACCAGCGGCAAGCTGTACCTCATCGTAGCTTACGGTGTGTATGGATTCTCCAACATCAACCGTTACGACAACACCTACAACGTGCTGCAGTTCTATGATGTGGAAGATTTCTGGGACGGCGAGAAGCCCGTTGGTACCCAGAACATCCGCTTCACCTATGAGCGCGGTCTGGCTGTGGACTACACGCAGGAAGAAGTGCTGAAGGCTGCTGATACTCTGTTCGTCTACACCGGCAACACCAGCTATGGTGCACAGAACCTGGAGTACGAGGCTGACACCGGCGACATCGTGCTGTATACCTACGGCAACACCGACGGTATGGGCGGCACCAAGTACGTGGTGGACGGCAGCAAGGCTCCCGTTGAGAAGGTGCTGGAGCTGGGCCAGAGCAACACTCTGTCCGACGCCACCCAGAAGGCCTATGCCAAGTCCATCGCTGACGCTTACTCCACCGATGCCAACCAGAACGGCACCATCGAGGACAGCGAGCGCTTGACCGGCAAGGTTGCCGTGCTCAAGTGCATCTGCGGCAATCCTGATGCGCACTCCGCCAACTCTGTTGGCGACGCCACTTGGAGCACCACCGGCGTGAAGAAGGCTGACCAGCCCATCTGCTCCGGCAGCGCTCCCCAGAGCGCCACCACCGGCATCGCTTGGGTGGGTAACGACGGCGATAATGTGGACTACCTGTTCATCGCCAACGGCGAGACCACCGCAGGTCTGTACAAGCGTACCACCAATGCCAACGGCTCCTGGAGCTATGAGAAGGTCACCGTTCCCGTCACCAAGAAGCCCATCGTTCAGCTGAGCATGGACGCTGCCGATATGTACGAGAAGGACGGCGTCGTGTACATGAAGAACAAGGCCGAGGGTTACACCGACGGCACTTATGACGCCATCGTGGAGAACACCTCCGCTTCCAAGGGTGAGGACGGCAAGGACAACGGCGCCCTGCACTTCGACGGCGGCTGGGATGCCACCTCCGAGCTGGATCGTCTGTACCTGAACAGCGACACCATCGCTGCCATCAACCAGAAGATCCAGGCCTCCAGCGGCAACGGCTCTTACTCCTACTCCTTCTGGGCTAAGCTGCCTGACGAGCTGAACAGCGACGGTAACTTCGTTCCCTTCGTTGGCTTCTACCGTGAGGACGGCACCTATGCCGGCGTGTTTGAGATTCGCTGGCGCAATATGCTGAAGTATGTCATCAACGGTATCGGCGATAAGACGGTCGGTGATCCCGGTGACAACGGCGCCTATTATGTCAATGGCTCGACTCCCGTTCCCAATGATGGCGAGTGGCATATGTTCACTGTCACCGAGGCTGCCGGCTCCGGCACCTTGTATATGGACGGTGTTGTGAAGGCTACCTATGGCGTTACCTCCAACCATCTGGCCGGCAAGCCCTTTGCCGAGTTCGAGGTGGGCGGCACTGTGGCAAAGCTGTGGCTGGATAGAAACAACCGCGGCCGCTTCATCGGTGACATCGATGATATCTCCATCTACTCCGGTATTCTGACTCAGGCTGAGATTCAGGCTGCCTATGCTGCAGGCACCAAGACCGGCGACGGCACCGCCTATGTTCCCGCCGCTCCCGAGGCTGACAGCAATCTGTATGCCACCTACACCAAGGGCGGCAGCAATGCTGTCACCGTAACGGCTGCCAAGGCCGTGCAGTCTGTCACCGGCGTTGGCCCCATCCCCACCGTCAGCGGTAAGGATGTGACCTTCTCCAACGCGGTTCTGTCCGCTGCGGCTGCAGGTCGTTACAACAAGACCGTCAACTACACCGACGGTTCCACCCAGACTCTGGTTCTCACCGTGCTGGATCCCGCCAGCCCCGTGCTGAGCTACTCCCTGCTGAAGAAGGATCTGCAGAACGGCATGGTCGGTGACGGCAGCGCCTACGGCGTGAACGGCATCACCACCGTCACCGAGTATTCCGGCGGCGCCTTCTTCTTCGACGGTTTCGATTACAACGATCCCACCTATGTCAAGCTGTCCGATGCTGACAACAACTGGCTGAACAATGTGCTGTCCACCAACGGCGCCGGCTTCACCCTGAATGTCTGGGCAAAGGCATTTGACGAAAACGGCAACAAGACATCCATTCTGGGTCTGTATGCCGAGGACGGCCGTCCCATGGGCGTTCTGGAGACTTATGACGGCGAAAACAGCGATGCTGCTGCTGCCGACAACAAGACGACCATTCAGGCTGACATCGGCACCGCTGCCAAGGCCAGCCAGAATGTCCGCTCCACCTCCCAGACCGATGTGGGTGAGTACTATATGTACACCATCACCTACGACGCTACCACCAAGACCATGACGCTGTATGTGGACGGCGTTGCACAGGGCACCAAGGTTGTGGATGCCAACGATCTGGATGAGCTCAACGAGCTGTACATCGGTACCCAGTACAAGAAGTACTACCACAACGATATGGCTGCCATCAGCACTTATCCGTCCACCGCTCAGGAGGACTGGACCACCCGCGGCGGCTTCTACGGCGAGATGCGCAACTTCTCTCTGTATGCCAAGCCTCTGGAAGCTGCCGAGATCAAGGCTCTGGCTGATATGGGCGCTGTGACTCCCATTACCCAGATCAAGCCCATCGTGCAGTACACCATGGATGGTAACACCCTGAACGGTGACGGCACTGTGGACGAAGCCATCGCAGGCTATGACTCCTACTTCCGCAACGTCACCGCAGTGGCCGGTGTGGATGGCAAGGCCAACGGCGCTCTGTACTTCGACGGCCGCGCTGACGCCGCCAACTGGAGCCGTCTGTGGCTGGGCGAGGATGGTATCGACGCTGTCAATGATGCCATCTCCACTCAGGTGACCATCTCCTTCTGGATCAAGCCCGACGGCAATCTGAACAATGCATTCTCCAACGCCTGGTCTCCCGCTCTGGGCTTCTACAGCCTGACCAAGACCAACGCGGGCAACAACCTGCACAACATGGTGCTGACCCTCGAGGAGCGCTATGGCGTGCTGAACATGGAGATGAACAACTATCCCAACGCTACCTGGCCCACCGATATCCGTCTGGTCGGTCCCAAGACCGATGTGATCCTGGACGGCGATTGGCACCACATCGTTATGAGCGTTGATATGGAGACCTCCGACGGTAACAAGACCGGCGGTGCCTCCATGTGGCGTCGTCTGTACATCGACGGTGTCGAGTACACGCCCGACCGTGCTCTGTATCCCACCACCACCATTCTGGACACCATCGACGCCTTTGAGATCGGCGGCGAGCCCTGGAAGTGCTGGAGCGATACCAACGTCCGCGGCCGCTTCACCGGCGCTATCGACGATGTCCGTATCTACAATGTTCCCGTTTCCAAGTCTGACGTTCAGAAGCTGATGGCAGCCGGCACTGTGACCGGCAGCGATCTGACTCTGTCCGGCTTCGACTTCACCGTCGATGTGGCTAACGAGCAGGATGTTACCTTCAACGCCGCCAACACCACTCAGCTGGTGTCCGTCAGCGGTCTGGAGGATGACGATGTCTCCTTCGCCGGCGGCGTTGTCACGCTGGACGGTGCTGCTCTGGCCGATCTGGGCCTGGGCGCACACGACCTGCTGGTGGTCTTCGACAACGGCTCCAAGACCATCCGCGTCACCGTGGTTGACACCCGCGAGTACTTCACTCCCAGCACCATCGTGTTCGACAAGAACGCCGCTGCTGATGTGGAGATCACCTGCAAGGCCGCTTTCGGCACGCCCAAGACCGTTGTGGCCGAGGGTCTGACCGAGGACGACTATTCCATCAGCGGCAACAAGATCATCCTGAAGAAGGAATGGCTGCTGCTGAACCAGCCCGGCGCTGTTGAGCTGACCGTTACCTCCGCCGACGGCAACACCAAGGTGGCTAAGGTCTATGTGGTCAACTACGCCCCCGTGGCTACCGTCCCCTCCGGCGAGGTTCCCTATCCCGTTCTGTACTACAAGCTGGATAAGGCAGATCTGAACAAGACCGGCACCACCAAGGACGGTCAGTCCGATCTGGGCACCATCACCGATCACTCCGGCAATGGCATCGATCTGCAGTATGCCAGCCTGAACACCGCTGGTAAGGACAATGCCGGCAACGCTGACGCCGCCATCTTCTTCGACGGCTATAACGATGGCAACGTTTCCCGCGCATGGCTGGATGAGGCCGGTGTGGACTTCCTCAAGAGCGTCGTGGACGATGAGATGACCATCTCCTTCTGGCACTCCAGTGAGTGGATCTCCTCCAACTTCATGACCGTTGGCGGTGTCTTCGCTGCTGATGACCGTCCTCTGCTGGTCAGCCAGTTCAACACCACCGGCGGCGAGCGTTCCGGTAAGAACCAGAGCACCGCTCCTGCTGTCATCTCTGCCACCGGCAATGCCACCGCACAGCTGACCACCGGCGTCGCCAAGGCCGGCAACATCGCAATGAACGGCACCTGGCACCAGTACACCGTGGTCTATGATGCCGGCGCTGTCACCCTGTATGTGGACGGCGTTCAGAAGGCTACCGGCACTGCCGCAGCCGATCAGCTGGATGCAATGGCCGCCTTCGAGATCGGCGGTCTGGTGAACAACTCCTACTTTGCTCTGGCAAAGGAAGAGCAGACCGAGAAGAGCCCCAACCGTCTGTACGGTTACATGGATGAGCTGAAGGTCTACAACGTGGCTCTGACCGCTGACGACGTCAAGGATGTCTATGACATGGGCGTTGGCAACGATCTGCCCGGCGACCTGACCGGTCTGCCCACCAACATCACCGATGAGAGCGGCTTCGCCATTCTGGAGAATGAAGGCATCTACACCATCGGTTATGTGGAGTCCCCCGAGGGTCCCGTTGAGGGCGCAGTGTTCTCCTACGCCGAGGAGGAAGTCGTCGTCACCCTGCCCGAGGGTATGGATGTGGAAGACGGCGTGGCTATCGTGGTTCTGGATACTGACGGCAATGCTCAGGATGGTCTGCCCATCAACATCGCTGACAGCGAGAACGGCTCCCGTACCGGCGAAGTCACCAACGAGGACGGCGCTGTTGCCTACCTGATCCCCGCTGAGAAGCTGCTGGTTTACGCTGACGGCGTGAACAAGGCTTACGACGGCGAGGCTGCTGCTCCCTCCGTCACCGCCATTGTGGGTGCTACCATCGAGTACAGCACCGACGATGGCGCTACTTGGACCGCTGAGGCTCCTCAGTACACCGACGTGGGTGAGGCTACCGTTCTGTGGCGTGTCACCAAGGATTGGTACGAGGCCGACGAGGGTGAGGTCGAAGTGATCATCACCGAGGCTTCCATCGAGGACTTCGAGATCGAGGCCAACGAGGGTGTGGTCTATGACGGTGAGGCTCACGAGTCTGCCACCATCGTGGTGGGCATCCCCGCCGATGCTACCATCACCTTCTTCTACGGCGAAGATGAGTCTGCCGAGGTTCCCAAGTTCACCGATGCCGGCTCTTACACTGTGAGCTACACCATCGAGAAGGAGAACTACGAGACTGTTGATGGTGAGTACACCTTCGTCATCGACTATGCTGAGATCGAGGCTGACTATGAGCTGTTCGAGAAGGCGGAAGCCACCGGCGAGCCCGTCCCCGCAGCCAAGATCAACTCTATCTCCGAGGGTGCATATCCCTGGTTCGCACAGTTCAAGGATAAGGCGACTATGGAAGCCTATAAGGCTGATCCCGAGTCTGTTGAAGATCCCTTCGAGAAGATCTTCGATCCCGGTGAGATCCCTGCCTTCACCGAACCCGGCACCTACTATCTGTGTGTCTACTTCGAGGGCGAGAACTATATGTGGACTGATCTGGAGTTCTACACCTTCGAGCTGACTGAGCCCGCACCCGAGACCGGCGACAACGCTGCTCTGGGTCTGTGGATGGTAATGCTGACTCTGTCCGCCGCTGCCGGTGCCATTCTGGTGCTGCGTCGCCGCAAGGAGCAGGCATAAGCCATAAGCGGTACACCGCAAGTTCATAGCAAAACCCCGGAAAGGGGCGGCTGAAAAGCCGCCCCTTTCTTCTTTTTTTGCCTTACTGGATTCGTTTGTGCAAATCGACCAAAATGGGGATGGGTATTTGTTCAAGTAGCTGAAAAATGCGGGGGGGGGGGGTAGAAAAAGATAACTTTTGCCTGTGTATACTCTGATAAAAAATGCTATTTTGGGGAGAAATGAGAAGAAATGGGGGAGAAATGTAAAAATGCTAAATGATTGACAGTTGCATCCAAAAACTGTAGAATTACACTGTGATAAAATCGTCAGCCGTGTATTCTTGTGCCCGTTTTCCTGTGGTCAGGTGGAAGAGGGGAGAGGCGGAACACGGCGCCTGCCCAAAGCACGCCCTTTTTATCGAGGAAAACCTTAACCACCGAATGAAAAATCA
>JAGBEA010000001.1 GCA_017937195.1 Oscillospiraceae bacterium
CGGCAACTG
The DNA here is from genome assembly GCA_017937195.1 of Oscillospiraceae bacterium. GTDB lineage: Bacteria > Bacillota > Clostridia > Oscillospirales > Oscillospiraceae > Vescimonas. Next base: position 10 of record JAGBEA010000001.1, read on the forward strand.
CCTGCCCATTTCCAACATCCCCGTTGGTACCATCATCCACAACGTGGAGATGCACCCCGGCAAGGGCGCCCAGCTGGTCCGCTCCGCCGGTACCTTCGCTCAGCTGATGGCTAAGGAGGGCACCGATGCCCAGATCCGTATGCCTTCCGGCGAAGTGCGCATCATCCGCACCAACTGCAAGGCCTGCATCGGCCAGGTTGGTAACATCGAGCACGAGAACATCCAGATCGGTAAGGCCGGCCGTAAGCGCCACATGGGTTGGCGTCCCACCGTGCGCGGCTCCGTCATGAACCCCTGTGATCACCCCCACGGCGGTGGTGAGGGTAAGTCCCCCGTTGGCCGTCCCGGCCCTGTCACTCCTTGGGGCAAGCCCGCTCTGGGTTACAAGACTCGCAAGAAGAAGAATCCGACTGACAAGTTCATTGTCAAGCGTCGCAACGAGAAGTAAGGGAGGCAAATCAATATGAGCAGATCTATTAAAAAAGGCCCGTATGTTGCCCCTGAGCTGCTGAAGCGGGTTGAAGAAATGAACAAGACCGGCGAGAAGAGCGTTCTGAAGACCTGGAGCCGCAGCTCCACCATCTTCCCCGCCTTCGTTGGTCACACCATCGCAGTGCACGACGGTCGCCGTCATGTTCCTGTCTACGTGCAGGAAGACATGGTTGGTCACAAGCTGGGTGAGTTTGCTCCCACTCGTACCTTCCGCGGCCACGCTAAGTCTAAGTAAGAAGGAGGATGCAGATAACAATGGAAGCTAAAGCTTATTTGAGATATGTCCGCATCTCTCCCCGCAAGGTTCAGATCGTCTGCGATCTGATCCGCGGCAAGGATGTGAATACCGCTATGGCCATCCTGATGCAGACCCCCAAGGCTGCCTCTGAGCCCCTGATGAAGCTGCTCAAGAGCGCCGTAGCCAATGCTGAGAACAACTTCAGCATGGATGTTGAGAAGCTGGTGGTCAGCCAGGTGTTTGCCACCCCCGGCCCCATTCTGAAGAGAATGATGCCCCGCGCACAGGGCCGCGCTTATCGTATCAACAAGAGAACCTCTCACGTGACCATCGCGGTCGCTGAGAAGAACTAAGGGAGGAGACAGTTTTATGGGACAGAAAGTTAATCCCCACGGCATGCGCGTGGGCGTCATCAAAGACTGGGATTCCCGTTGGTATGCCAGCAATGAGAAGGTTGGCGATCTGCTGGTCGAGGATCACAAGATCCGCGTGTATCTGAAGAAGCTCCTGTTTGGTGCAGGCGTTTCCAAGATCGAGATCGAGCGCAGCAATGAGATCGTTACCGTTTACCTGCATGTTGCCCGTCCCGGCGTCGTGATCGGCAAGGGCGGCACGCAGATCGAAGAGTACCGCAAGAGCGTTGAGAAGCTGATCGGCAAGACTGTGAAGCTGAACATCGTTGAGGTCCGCAGCGCTGATATGGACGCTCAGCTGGTGGCCGAGAACATCGCCGCCCAGCTGGAGAAGCGTATCTCTCACCGCCGCGCTATGAAGAATGCCATGGGCCGCGCTATGCGCGCCGGCGCCAAGGGCATCAAGGTTTGCTGCTCCGGTCGTCTGGGCGGTCGTGAAATCGCCGGCTCCGAGCACTACCACGAGGGTACCATCCCCCTGCAGACCCTGCGTGCCGACATCAACTACGGCTTCGCTGAGGCTGCTACCACCTTCGGCCGCATCGGCGTGAAGGTTTGGATCTACAAGGGCGAGATCCTGAGCCAGGCCCTGCGCACCACCCCCCGCACCCTGGACACCAGCAAGCCCTATCAGGAGCGTCGTGAGCGTCGCGGCAACCGCCGTGATGGCGAGCGTCGCGGTGGCTTCCGTCGTGACGGCCAGAACAACGGCTTCCGTCGCGAGGGCGGCGCCCCCCGTCAGGGTGGCTTCCGTAAGCCCGCAGAAAAGAAAGAAGGAGGCGCTCAGTAATGCTTCTGCCTAAGAGAGTCAAGTACCGCAGAGTACACCGTGGCCGCCTCACCGGTAAGGCCATGAGAGGCAACACCGTTTCCTACGGTGAGTTCGGCCTCGTCGCTGTTGAGCCCGCATGGATCACCAGCAATCAGATCGAAGCAGCCCGTATCGCTATGACCCGTCATACCAAGCGCGGCGGCCAGGTCTGGATCAAGATTTTCCCCGACAAGCCCATCACCGAGAAGCCCGCTGAGACCCGCATGTGTTCCGGTAAGGGTTCCCCCGAGTATTGGGTTGCAGTAGTTAAGCCCGGCCGTGTCATGTTTGAGATCGCCGGTGTTTCCGAAGAGGTCGCCCGTGAGGCTCTGCGTCTGGCCAGCCACAAGCTGCCCATCAAGACCAAGATCGTCAAGCGCGCTGATCTCGAAGCCCAGGAAGTAGGTGAATGAGATGAAGGCAACTGAAGTACGTGCAATGAGCGTTGAGCAGCTCAACGAAAAGCTCGCCTCCCTGAAGAAGGATCTGTTCTTCCTGCGTATGCAGCACGCAACCAATCAGCTGGACAATCCTCTCAAGATCGCTGAAACCAAGCGCGATATTGCCCGCGTGAAGACCGTTATCCGTGAAAAGGAGGAGAACTAAAATGGAAGAGAAGAGAATTTCCTCCCGCAAGACCAGAGTGGGTAAGGTCATTTCCGACAAGATGGACAAGACCGTGGTCGTCGCTATCGAGGACCGTGTCGCCCATCCTCTGTACAAGAAGATCGTCGGCCGCACCTATAAGCTGAAGGCCCACGATGAGAACAATAGCTGCGGCGTCGGCGACGTCGTGAAGGTGATGGAGACCCGTCCTCTGTCCAAGGACAAGAGATGGCGCGTGGTCGAGATCATCGAGAAGGCCAAGTAAGGAGGTGCCGCAAGTATGATTCAGCAAGAGTCCTATCTGAAGGTTGCCGATAATACCGGCGCCAAGGAAATCAAGTGCATCCGCGTTCTGGGCGGCTCCAAGCGCAAGTACGGCAACATCGGCGATGTGATCGTCGCTTCCGTGCGCAAGTCCGCTCCCGGCGGTCAGGTCAAGAAGGGCGAGGTCGTCAAGGCCGTTATCGTCCGCAGCGCCAAGGGTGTCCGTCGTGCTGACGGTACCTACGTTCGTTTCGACGACAACGCTGCCGTCCTGATCAAGGATGACCACAACCCCAGAGGTACCCGTATCTTTGGGCCCGTCGCTCGCGAGCTGCGTGACAAGGATTATATGAAGATCCTGTCCCTGGCTCCCGAAGTTATTTAATGGAGGGCCGGAGAAATGAATAATCTGAAGATCAAGAAGAACGACACCGTTGTCGTTCTGTCCGGCAAGGACAAGGGCAAGCAGGGCAAGGTGCTGGGCACCATCCCCAGCGAGTCCAAGGTCGTGGTCGAGGGCATCAACATGGTGACCTGCCACGTCAAGCCCCGCCGTCAGGGCGAAGAGGGTGGCATCGTCAAGCGCGAGGCTGCTATCTACGCCAGCAAGGTGCAGGTCGTTTGCCCCAAGTGCGGCAAGGCTACCCGCGTTGCTATGAAGGTTGAAGACGGCAAGAAGGCCCGCATCTGCAAGAAGTGCGGCGCTGAGCTGTAAGAAAGGAGAGAGTAAGTAATGGCACGTCTGAAAGTTAAGTATACCGAAGAAGTGGCTCCCGCTCTCTTCAAGAAGTTCGGTTATAAGTCCACCATGCAGATCCCCAAGATCGACAAGGTCGTCGTGAACGTCGGCTGCGGCGAGGCCCGCGAGAACGCCAAGGTTCTGGACGCCGTTGTGAAGGATCTGTCCGCTATCACCGGCCAGAAGGCCGTGATCACCATCGCCAAGAAGTCCGTCGCTAACTTCAAGCTGCGTGAAGGCATGCCCGTTGGCGCCAAGGTCACTCTGCGTGGCGATAAGATGTGGGAGTTTCTGGATCGTCTGTTCAACGTGGCTCTGCCCCGTGTTCGTGACTTCCGCGGCATCAGCGCCAACGCCTTCGACGGCCGCGGCAACTATGCTCTGGGCATCAAGGAGCAGCTGATCTTCCCCGAGATCGAGTACGACAAGATCGACAAGATCCGCGGCATGGACGTGGTCATCTGCACCACCGCCCAGACCGATGAAGAGGCTCGTGAGCTGCTGACCCTGGTCGGCGCCCCCTTTGAGCGCTAAGTAGGAGGAGAAGTAACATGGCAAAGAAGTCTATGATTCTGAAGCAGCAGGCTCCCGCTAAGTTCTCCACCCGTAAGTACAACCGCTGCAAGCTGTGCGGCCGCCCCCACGCTTATCTGCGTGACTACGGCGTGTGCCGTGTGTGCTTCCGCACTCTGGCTTACAAGGGCGAGATCCCCGGTGTCCGCAAGGCTTCCTGGTAAATCACCCAACCGCCCGTAAGGGCAACACACTCAATACCAAAGAGGGCGACCTCTGGTATATAAAAGGATGGCGAAAGGTCACCGGTAATTAATCGTCTCATTGGTAGGGCGCCTAAATTTCCGGTGATACCTCGCTGCCTAAGCGGCAAGACCGCAACTCTAAATTAGGAGGATATAAAAATGCACATCACTGATCCTGTTGCTGATATGCTGACTCGTATCCGCAACGCCAACAATGCCAAGCACGAGACCGTTGACGTCCCCGCTTCCAATATGAAGAAGAGCATCGCTCAGATCCTGCTGGATGAGGGCTACATCAAGTCCTTCCAGATCGTGGACGACGGTACGCAGGGCATTATCCGCATCACCCTGAAGTACAACGCCGGCAAGGAGAAGGTTATCTCCGGTCTGCGTCGTGTTTCCAAGCCCGGCCTGCGCGTGTATGTCGGTGCTGACGAGCTGCCCCGCGTGCTGCGTGGCCTCGGTATCGCAATCGTTTCCACTTCCAAGGGCGTCATGACCGATAAGGCTGCTCGCGCAGCTCATGTCGGCGGTGAGGTCCTGGCATTCGTATGGTAAGGAGGGTATTGAACAATGTCTAGAATTGGTAGAATGCCCATTACCGTCCCCGCCGGTGTTGAAGTTACTGTAGCTGCCGGCAATGTTGTCACCGCTAAGGGTCCCAAGGGCACCCTGGTGAAGAACCTGTGCGCTGATATGATCATCGAGCAGGAGGGCAACATCATCACTGTTAAGCGTCCTTCCGACAGCAAGGAGCACACCGCCCTGCATGGCATGACCCGCGCCCTGTTGAACAACATGGTCGTCGGTGTCAGCGAAGGCTTCAAGAAGGAGCTGGAGGTCAACGGTGTTGGTTACCGTGTGGCCAAGGAAGAGAACAAGCTGGTCATGAACATCGGCTATTCTCATCAGGTCATTATGCCTGAGATCGAGGGCATCACCATTGAGTGCCCCTCTCAGAACAAGATCGTGATTTCCGGTCCCGACAAGCAGGTCGTCGGCCAGTTCGCGGCTGAAGTCCGCGAGAAGCGTCCTCCCGAGCCTTACAAGGGCAAGGGCATCAAGTATGTTGATGAGGTCATCCGCCGCAAGGTTGGTAAGACCGGCGCTAAGAAGTAAGGAGGTGTGCCGTTATGATTAAAAGACCTAATACGAACGCTCAGCGTCTGAAGCGTCATAAGAGAGTCCGCGCCAAGGTGTTCGGCACTCCCGAGCGTCCCCGTCTGAACGTGTTCCGCAGCGAAAAGAACATCTATGCCCAGGTGATCGACGACGTCGCCGGTAACACCCTGGTTGCCGCTTCTTCTCTGGATAAGGAGATCGAGGGCAACGGCGGCAACAAGACCGCAGCCCGTGCTGTGGGCAAGCTGGTTGCCGAGCGCTGCAAGGCCAAGGGCATTGATCAGGTCGTGTTCGACCGCGGTGGTTATCTGTACCACGGCCGTGTGGCCGAACTGGCCGAAGGCGCCCGCGAGGGCGGCCTGGAATTCTAAGAGAGGAGGAACACTGACAATGGCAAGATTCGAAAGAGAACCCAGCGAGTTCATCGAAAAAGTAGTATATACCAACCGCGTCTCCAAGACGGTCAAGGGCGGCCGCGTCATGAAGTTCTCCGCTCTGATGGTCGTCGGCGACGGCAAGGGTAAGGTTGGCTTCGGTATGGGTAAGGCTGCTGAAGTTCCCGAGGCAATCCGCAAGGGTATTGAGGATGCCAAGAAGAACATGATCAACGTCTCCCTGTCCGGCACCACCATCCCCCACGAGATCATCGGCGAGGCCGGTGCAGGCCGCGTGCTGCTCAAGCCCGCTGCTCCCGGTACCGGCGTGATCGCCGGCGGTCCCGTCCGTATCATTATGGAAGCTGCCGGTATCAAGGATATCCGTACCAAGTGCATGCGTTCCAACACCCCCGTGAACGTTGTTGCTGCCACCTTCGAGGGCCTGAAGGCTCTGCGTACCCCTGAAGAGGTCGCCCGCATCCGCGGCAAGAACGTGGATGAGATCGTAGGTTAAGGAGGGCAAGCGAAATGGCTAATCTGAACATTAAGCTCGTCAAGAGCCTCAACGGCAGACTGGAAAAGCACATCGCTACTGCCAACTCTCTGGGCCTGCGCAAGATCGGTGATACCACCGTGCAGCCCGACAACGCTCAGACCAAGGGCAAGATCGCCAAAATCGGCTATCTGCTGCAGGTCACTGAAGTAGAATAAGGAGGTGCGAGAGAATGAAACTGAATGAACTGTCTCCCGCAATTGGCTCCACCAAGGAAGCCTACCGCAAGGGCCGTGGTCACGGCAGCGGCAACGGCAAGACCGCAGGTCGCGGCCATAAGGGCCAGCACGCCCGCTCCGGCGGCGGCACCCGCATCGGCTTCGAAGGCGGCCAGATGCCTCTGGCACGCCGCATCCCCAAGCGCGGTTTCAACAACATTTTTGCTAAGCCCCTGGAAATCATCAACCTGACTGCCCTCAATAAGTTTGAGGACGGCGAGATCGTCACTGCAGAGGCTCTGCTGGCTAAGGGTATCCTGAGCAAGTGCGAGTACGGCTACAAGGTTCTTGGTAACGGCAGCGTTACCAAGAAGGTGACCGTTCAGGCCGCTGCTTTCTCCCAGTCTGCTAAGGAAGCTATCGAGGCAGCTGGCGGAAAGGCAGAGGTGATCTAAGTTGATCCAGACTATTCGTAAGGCGTGGGGTATCCCCGAACTTCGTAAAAAGATCGTCTTCACCGCACTGATGCTGCTCATCTTCCGCATCGGCAATGCCATCCCCGTTCCCTATGTGGATACGCAGGTGCTGGGCACTTACCTGGAGCAGATGAGCACCACCGTCCTGGGTCTGTACAATGTGATGTCCGGCGGCGCTTTCGCCTCCGCCACCATCTTCGCCCTGGGCGTGCAGCCCTACATCAACAGCTCCATCATTATTCAGCTGCTGACCATCGCCATCCCCGCACTGGAGCGTCTGGCTCGCGAGGGCGGCGAAGAGGGCAAGAAGAAGATCCAGAGCATTACCCGTTATACCACCGTTGGCATCGCAGTCCTGCAGGGTTGGGGCTATTACATGCTGATGAAGAACAGCCTCGGTATTCTGACCAGCGAGTCCGTTTGGGCCGCTCTGGTGATTATCGTGTCCTTCATCGCCGGCTCCTGCTTTGTTATGTGGCTGGGTGAGCAGATCACCGAATTCGGTATCGGCAACGGTATCTCCATGATCCTGTTCGCAGGCATTATCTCCCGCGTTCCCTCCGTGGTCGGCACCACCTACACCTCTATCGTCTCCGGCGATATGAAGTGGTGGATGGCTCTGCTGATCGTGGCAGGCGTCCTGGGCCTGATCGTTCTGATCACTTTCGTGCAGAACGCAGAGCGCCGGATCCCCGTGCAGTATGCCAAGCGTCAGGTGGGCCGTAAGATGTACGGCGGTCAGTCCTCCACCCTGCCCATGAAGGTGAGCATGGCCGGTGTGCTGCCCGTGATCTTCGCCCAGTCTATCGCCATGATCCCCTCCACCATCGGCGCCTTTATGAAGGCTCCCGAGGAAGGCACTTTCTGGTACGGCTTCCTGCAGGCTATCGACACCAAGTCCGTGGTCTACATGATTGTCTACTTCCTGATGATCATCGGCTTTAGCTACTTCTACTCCACTATTCAGTTCAATCCTGTTGAGATCTCCAACAACCTGAAGAAGAACGGCGGTTTCATTCCCGGCTTCCGTCCCGGCAAGCCCACCGCTGACTTCATCAAGAAGGTGCTCAACAAGGTGACGCTGTTCGGTGCTATTTACCTGGGTATCGTGGCAATCCTGCCTCTGCTCATTGGTAAGGTCATCGACAATCCGTCTCTGTCTATTGGCGGTACCTCCGTCATCATCGTTGTTGGCGTGGCTCTGGAAACTGTCCAGGCTCTGGAATCCCAGATGCTGATGCGTCAGTATAAGGGCTTCCTGGAATAAGAGATGAATCAACCCAGCGTGCTGCTGGTAAACGGCAGCACGCTGGCGATGAGGTCAAAACAAGACCTTGTCGTGCGTAAGCAAATGGAGGTATTATGAAACTGATCCTTTTGGGTGCTCCTGGTGTCGGTAAAGGCACACAGGCAGATATCCTGACAAGAGAGCTCCACATTCCGGCCATCTCCACCGGCAATATGCTGCGTGCGGCCATGAAGGATCACACCCCTCTGGGTGAAAAGGTCCGCGAGTACATGGACACCGGCAAGCTGGTTTCCGATGAGATCGTGATCGAGCTTCTCAGCAATCGTATTCAGGACCCCGACTGTGCCAATGGTTTCATCCTCGACGGCGTGCCCCGCACGATCGGTCAGGCTGAGGCTCTGGAGCAGGCCGGTATCAGCTTCGACGCTGCTGTCGTCTTGGAAAACAGCGACGATGTGATCATCGAGCGCATCGGCGGCAGACGCGTCTGCGAGGTTTGCGGCGCCAGCTATCACCTCAAGCACAGCCCCGCGAAAGTGGATGGCGTGTGTGATAAGTGCGGCGGCAAGCTCGTGCAACGCAAGGATGATGCCCCCGAAACGGTGAAGAACCGTTTGGAGGTGTATCACAGCACGACAGAGCCCCTGAAGGGTTTTTACGAGACCCGTGGGATTCTGAAGACCGTGTATGATCAGCCTACCATCGCTGAAACGACACGGGAACTCATGGCAGTGTTAGGAGAGATCAGATGATCACTCTGAAATCCAGCCACGAGATTGAAATGATGCGCCGGGCGGGAAAGATTACCGCGGCTGCCCGTGCAGTGGCACGGGATATGGTAAAACCCGGTGTAACAACCCAACAAATTGACCAGGCAGTGTATCAATTCATCACCTCTCAAGGTGCGACCCCGTCATTCCTGAACTACGGTGGCTTTCCCGCCAGCGCGTGTGTCAGCGTGAATGACGAGGTGATCCACGGCATTCCCGGCAACCGAGTGCTGCAGGAAGGTGACATCGTCAGTGTGGATGTGGGCGCCTATATTGGCGGCTTCCACGGTGACTGTGCAGGAACCTATCCCTGCGGCCAGGTGTCCGACGAGGCGATGCGGCTCATTCGTGTGACGCAGCAGAGCTTCTTCGAGGGCATGAAGTTTGCCAAGGAAGGTTACCGCCGCTCGGATATCTCCGCGGCGATTCAGAAGTATGTGGAAGAGAACGGCTTTTCCGTTGTCCGCGAGTTTGTGGGACACGGGATCGGCCGCCAGCTGCATGAAGATCCTCAGGTGCCCAACTATGGTGCTCCCGGCCACGGTCCTCGCTTGCTGCGGGGTATGACGCTGGCAGTGGAACCTATGGTCAACGCAGGTACTGCGGCGATCCGGCAGCTGTCGGACGGTTGGACGGTGAAAACCGCCGATGGTAAGCTGTCCGCGCACTATGAGAACACCATCTTAATTACGGCCGGGGAGCCGGAGCTTCTGACGGACCCCGAGAATTCACTGGTGTAACAGTTATGGACATTGCTAAATCAAACATCGTAAAATCCATTGCCGGCAGGGATGCAGGAAGTCTGTTCTTTGTTCTGGGAACAGACGGAGATTTCCTCCTGCTGGCCGATGGCAAGCGGCGCAGGGTAGAAGACCCCAAGCGCAAGCGGCGCAAGCACGTGGTGCTGGTGTCCCAGAGCGATACGCCCCTTGCCATGAAAATCAGAAGCAGCGATAAAATCACGAATAGTGAGCTTCGTAAAGCCATTGCCGCCATCGGCGGTGGTAATCAAGACCAGGAGGGATAACACTTGGCAAAATCCGATATGATCGAAGTTGAGGGCGTAGTGGTCGAGTCCCTGCCCAACACCACATTCCAAGTTGACATTGGAAATGGACATACAATTTTAGCGCATATTTCCGGAAAGCTCAGAATGAATTTCATCAGGATTCTGCCCGGTGACAAGGTGACTGTGGAAATGTCCCCTTATGACCTGACCCGTGGCCGGATTACCTGGCGTAGTAAGTAGGAGGTTTAAATCAATGAAAGTAAGACCGTCCGTGAAGCCCATGTGCGAGAAGTGCAAGATTATTCGCCGTAAAGGTCGCGTTATGGTGATCTGCGAGAATCCCAAGCACAAGCAGCGTCAGGGCTAAGTAGAAAGTGGAGGTGCTTTAAACTATGGCACGTATTGCCGGTATTGACCTGCCCAAGGACAAGCGAATCGAAATCGGTTTGACTTATGTCTATGGTATTGGCAGAAAGAGCGCAACTGATATCCTGGCTAAGGCCGGTATCAACCCCGACACCCGCGTTAAGGATCTGACCGAGGCTGAGGAGGCTAAGCTCCGCGAAGTCATCGATCAGGACTACGTTGTGGAAGGCGACCTGCGTCGCCAGGTGGCGCTGGACATCAAGCGTCTGACCGAAATCGGCTGCTATCGCGGCATGCGTCATCGCCGCGGCCTGCCCGTTCGCGGCCAGCGCAGCAAGACCAACGCCCGTACCCGCAAGGGTCCCAAGAAGACCATTGCTAACAAGAAGAAGTAAGGAGGGAAGTAGAATATGGCTAATGTGAAAAACGGCAAGAAGGTTATCCGCCGTCGCCGCGAAAAGAAGAATATCGAAAAGGGCCAGGTGCATATTCGTTCTTCCTTCAACAACACCATGGTGACTGTCACCGACGCACAGGGCAACGCCCTGAGCTGGGCCTCCTCCGGTGGCCTGGGCTTCCGCGGCAGCAAGAAGTCTACCCCCTTCGCTGCCCAGAGTGCTGCTGAGACGGCTGCCAAGGCCGCTATGGAGCACGGCCTGAAGACCGTCGAGGTCTTCGTTAAGGGTCCCGGCCAGGGTCGCGAGGCTGCGATCCGCGCCCTGCAGGCTGTGGGTCTGGAAGTCACCATGATCAAGGACGTGACTCCCATTCCTCACAACGGCTGCCGTCCCCCCAAGCGTCGTCGCGTGTAATCGGAACAAGGAGGATAAGTAGAATATGGCTAAGAATATGCAGCCTATCGCCAAGCGTTGCAAGGCGCTGGGCATCTCTCCTGCCGTTATGGGTTACTCCAAGAAGGAGACCAAGCGCAACCCCGGCGGCCAGATGAGAAAGAAGAAGAGCGAGTACGCCATTCAGCTGAACGAGAAGCAGAAGGTTAAGTTCGTTTACGGCATCCTGGAGAAGCAGTTCCGTATGTACTACGAGAAGGCTTCCCGTATGCCCGGTAAGACCGGCGAGAACCTGCTGAGCCTGGTTGAGCGCCGTCTGGATAACGTGGTGTACCGTCTGGGCTTCGCCATGACCCGCCGTGAGGCCCGTCAGCTGGTGAACCATGCCCATTTCACCGTCAACGGCCAGAAGGTGGATATCCCCTCCTATCTGGTTCGCGTGGGCGATGTGATCGAGGTCAAGGAGAGCAGCCGCTCTTCCGTGGCTTTCAAGCGCCTGACCGCCGAGGACGCACCCCTGGTGACCGTTCCCCAGTGGCTGGAGCGTGACAAGAACGCCCTCAAGGGCACCGTGGCTAAGATGCCCGCCCGTGAGGACATTGATATGCCCATCGAGGAACACCTCATCGTCGAGTTGTACTCCAAGTAATAGGGTCGAAGCCCTCATACAGCAAAGGAACCAAATAAGGTGCAGAAGCGTCTGCACCCAAACGAGAATGAAGGAGGGTACTGCATGATCGAAATTGAGAAGCCCCAGATCGAGTGTATCGAAACGCCCGGCGATGCTTCCTATGGAAAATATGTGATCGAACCCCTGGAGCGCGGTTACGGAACGACCTTGGGTAATGCGCTGCGCCGCATTATGCTTTCGTCTCTTCCCGGCACGGCTGCCACCAGCATCAAGATTGCCGGTGTCCAGCACGAGTTTTCCACCATTCCCGGTGTGAAGGAAGATGTGACGGAGATCGTTCTGAATGTGAAGAATCTGCTGACCAAGCTGCACTGTGATGGCCCCAAGACCGTCTATATTGAGGCGGCAGGCCCTTGTGAAGTGACGGCCGGCGATATCAAGAGCGACGGTGAAGTTGAGGTTCTCAACCCCGAACTGCATCTGGCTACCCTGGATGTGGGTGCCACGCTGGATATGGAGATCACCTTGAGCCACGGCCGCGGCTATGTGCCTGCTGACCGTAACAAGGCGGTTCGCGCCGGTACCATCGGTGTGATCCCCATTGACTCCATTTACACGCCCGTGTACAAAGTCAACTACACGGTGGAGAACACCCGCGTGGGCAATATGACTGACTTTGACAAGCTGACGCTGGAAGTCTGGACTGATTCCACCATCACCGCCAGAGACGCCGTGTCCCTGGGCGCCAAGATCCTGTGCGATCACTTCGCGCTGTTTACCGACCTGTCCGACACGCTGGGCGATCAGTCCATCGTGGTGGAGAAGGCTACCGATCAGCGCAACAAGGTGCTGGAGATGACCATCGAAGAGCTGGATCTGTCCGTCCGCAGCTTCAACTGCCTCAAACGCGCCAACATCAACACCGTCGAGGACTTGATCAGCAAGACCGAAGACGAGATGATGAAGGTCCGCAACCTGGGTCGCAAGTCCCTGGAGGAAGTTATCAACAAGCTGGCCATGATGGATCTGACTCTGGCCAACCAAGAAAACAACTGATTTCGCGCTCTGCGCGGATATCCTTACAAGGAGGAAACTGAAATGCCCGGAACTCGTAAGCTCGGTAAGACTACCGATCAGCGTATGGCGATGCTCCGTCAGCAGGTCACCGATTTCCTGGCCAACGGCAAGATGGAGACCACCATCACCCGCGCCAAGGAGATCAAGCCCCTGGCTGAAAAGATGATTACCCTGGGCAAGAAGGGTGATCTGGCAGCCTATCGTCAGGCTCTGAGCTTCATCACCAGAGAGGATGTTGCCAACAAGCTGTTCAAGGAGATCGCTCCTGAATATGCTGAGCGCAACGGTGGCTACACCCGCATCATCCGCACCGGCGTTCGCCGCGGCGATGCTGCTGAGACCGCCATCATCGAGCTGGTTAAGTAAGCACAGTACGAACAAATGAAAAAGCCCTTTGCTATGGCTCAGCCGCCATAGCAAAGGGCTTTTTTGCGTGATACCGCACAAGAATGAAAGAGAAGAAAGAACAAGCGCTGCTGCGAAAGGAAAGGATCTGTGAAGGGAAACCATCAGGGTGTCCCTTCACGTTTGATCTATGCCATTTGCCGCAGGCAAATGGAAAGGAACGGCAGAAGGATCTGCCGTTCCTTTTATGGCTCAGCCGCCATAGCAAAGGGCTTTTTTGCATTGTGCAGAGTGGTGCTTTGTGGTATACTGTGACAAAGAAACCTCAAGTTGCTGTAAATAATAGGGAACGCAACTTCAAGTTGGTGGATTCAGATGCCATATTCCTTATAATGGGACATAGATATAGCATAGGAGGGTGGAGCGATGCTGGCTGTCAAATGCAAAAACTGTGGAAAGCGATATGACTACCGGGAACACGGCTGCTGTCCGGAGTGCGGCGCGTATAACCGTCCGCCGCGGCGAAACTGCGTAGGCGTCGATGGCGTTGTGCACCGTATGACTGATGCGGATTTTCTGGAGAACAGCCATAAGCGCCGCCGCAGCCAAGGCGGCAAGGTCTGTTTTGAGCAGGATGTTTGCTATGAGGATCAGGCGCGCAAGGTGCGCCGCGGCAGCGAGGGAGTCCATATTGACCGTGTGGCAAAGCAGATCGAGCAGGCGGTGACCCGCCGCAGTACAAAGAAACCGCCCAAGAAGGCAGGCGCACTGGCAGTCGTTGCCGTCATCGCGGCGATTCTGCCGGCATTGCTGACGACCTGCAGTACCATCGGCAGTGAGATCATCAGACCGGAACCTCCGGTGGATTATAACGACTTTGGAGAGACGGTCAACAATGTCTGTGCAATGAACGATCTGTTCACATGGTGGGGCGCGGATGCCATCATCACAGACTTTGAGGTGCTGCATAACGGCAATCTGAAAGAAGCGGTGATCACCGCATACCGGCTGACTGACACCGACCAGCCGCTGCTGTACTACTCCCAGCGCAATGTGGAGTGGATGGATATGACGACCTATGACTATGTGACGGATCTGGGCAACGACTACTATAGCTACCACTATTTCCTGCCCGAGGATACCGTTGTTGGAGAAACAGACTTTATGGCGCTGTGCTGCGGCTATGAAGGGGATACCTACATAGAAACCGAGATCTGGCTGACACTGGAATAAGAGAAAAGACCCCGAACCGCAAGGTTCGGGGTCTTTTGTGTGAGAAACGATTACATACCGGCTGCCAGCATGCAGTTGATGACCAGAGTCAGCACCACGAAAGCAGCGCCCACCCACTTGGTGGCGCGAGCCAGCTTGGCGTCCACGGACTTAGCCTTAGCCTTGGACATATAGGAATCAGCGATACCGCCGATAGTGCCGCTCAGGCCACGGCTCTTGCCGGACTGGAACAGGATCATGGTGGCCAGAGCCAGACCAACGATCAGCTGCAGGATCGTAACGAAAATCAACATAGCGGATATACCCTCCAATATTATTCCGTGCCACATAGGGCACTTTCTCACAGTACAAACTATCTTAACACAGACAAACTATGATTTCAAGAGGAAAACACGGTTTTTCCCCACAAAAATCCGAAAGAAATCACAAAAAGTTATCGAACAAATGTTGCAATTCTTGGGCGGCTGTGGTATGATGATTCTGTAAGAATAAGGCTGACCGCAGAGGGGAAGGGGAAAGAATATGGCACAGCTATCAAAAATGCAGCAGCGGATTTACGATTATATTGCCCAGACGATTCAGGAGCAGGGCTATCCGCCCTCGGTGCGTGAGATCGGCGACGCGGTGGGGCTGAAATCCCCCTCCACGGTGCATTTCCATCTCAAGCATCTGGAGGAGCTGGGTGTCATCGGCAAGAGTGCCGGTAAGGGGCGCGCCATCACGCTGACCGAGGCGCCGCAGGAGGATCGCATCCCCATTGTGGGCACGGTGGCAGCCGGCACGCCTATTCTGGCGCAGGAGTGCATCGAGGATTATCTGACCTTTGATACCGGCGGACGCAGTGATGAGTATTTTGCGCTGCGTGTGCGGGGCGAGTCCATGCTGAAGGCCGGCATCCTGCCGGACGATCTGGTGGTGGTGCGCCAGCAGCGCACGGCCAACAACGGCGAGATCGTGGTGGCGCTGCTGGGCGATGAGGCCACGGTGAAGCGCCTTTCCCGCCGCGGCGGTGAAGTATGGCTGCTGCCGGAGAACGACGATTATAGCCCCATTGACGGCCGCGAGGCGGAGATCCTCGGCCGCGTGACGGCTGTGATCCGCCAGTATTGAGAAAACAGCAAACAAAAAAATGAGAGAGCTTCGGCTCTCTCATTTTTTGTTCGTGATGGAGATCTTCCACTCAGGGAAATTATAGAAAGGATCGGCGGCGGTAGGGGTCACATTTTCCACCGTGCCGGAGGGCAGCAGAACGGAGCTGGACTTAAAGCACACCGGCAGGATGGGACATTCGCGGGCGAGGTGGGTGCATAGTGCCAAAAAGGCGGCGGCGCGGTCACTCTCGGAGGCGGACAAGGCGCGCTGCAGCAGTGCATCCGTTTCGCTGTTGCTGTAATAACCGTAGTTCAACCGGCCGTTGCTGCCAATCAGGCTGTACAGATCCCAGTCGGCGGTCAGCCGACATTCGCCGTAGTAGAGGTCAAACTCACCGTTCAGCAGCGCCGACAGATACTGCTCCCACGGCAGCGATTCTACGCGGATCTGCAGATCGTGGCGGGAGAGATCCGAGGCGATCTTTTGGGCGGCGCGGACCTTGAAGCTGTTCTCCGAGTTGACGAGCATAGTCAGATAGACCGTGTCACCGGAGGAATAGCCTGCGTCGGCAATCGCGGTGTCAAAGTGGTCGGGGGAATAGGTGATGTCCAGATCGGTGGGATACAGCGCGGAGACGGGGGACAGCGGAAACTGCGCCGGCATACCGTGTCCCAGCAGGAAAGCGCTGACACAGCTGCTGCGGTCGATGCCCCGGTGCAGTGCGCGGCGCACAGCCGCGTCGTCCAGCGGCTCACTGGCCATATTCATTCCCACATACTGCAATGTGGTGCCGGCAGCATCGATATAATCGCCGCTGCCATAGACATTGGTGGTGGAGGTGGCGGTCAGATCGCACATCAAAAGCTGCACCTCGCGGGCATAGAAGGCGTAGGCAACCGTGTCGCTGTCCTTACAGCGGTACAAGCCGATGCGGTCGAGAGGCAGCTTTTTCTGCTGCCACCAGCCGGAGTAGGGCAGCAGGCAGACGCCCTGCCCGTCGTTTCCGTAGTAGTAAGGACCGGTGCCCACGGGATAGGTACGGCTCTCGGTGCCGTATTTGACAATGGGCACATCCAGACGGGAGATAAAGGCGGCATTGTCACGGCTCAGCTCGATATAAACCGTGTTGGCACTGCCGGAGATATAGATCACATCCTGCAGGCGGTTGGCATAGCGGTCGCTGTTGCAGGCGCGGCGCAGGGAATAGACCACATCCCACGCGGTCAGTGCAGTGCCGTCGGAGAAGGTGACGCCGCTGCGCAGGGTGATGGCGTAGGTGTATCTGGAAACATCGTAGGTGTAGCTCTCAGCCAACATAGGCTGGGGGTTAAAGCTGGGATCAAGGGCAAACAGCCCCTCATACAGCAGCAGCCCCAGTGTCTGCTGTGTGCCGTCGGTGCAGGTGATGGGATCGGCGGTTTCACCCACCAGATAGGGCAGGGAGAAGGAGGTCAGCGCCGGACTTTCGTCTTGCTTGTCCGTTTTGCCGTAGTATTCCGCCAGCGTTTCGTAAAGACCATCCTGAGCGGGGTCTTCCCATTCACCGCAGCCGGTCAGCGAAAGCAGGGACAGCATGGCCAGCAGCAGGGCCAATAAGCGTTTTTTCATAGCTTGCCCTCCTGCAGCGCGATCATGGCGATCTGTGCGCCGCGCGCATTGCCCATCTTGCGGTGGGACCAGTACAGCTGCGGCATACAAGCGGTGCAGTGATCGCAGATGTCGATTTGCTCCACACCCACGCTGCGCAGCCAGTGGGCATTGATGGATTTGAGGTCGATGTGCCATTTCGCGCCGCGGCGCACCATATAGGGCTCTGCAGCGTCGCCCAGCGCAGCACGCAGGGCGGCAGGCACATCGTCGTCCGTTTCAAAGCAGCACTGACCGATAGCAGGACCGATGGCACACACCAGATCCTGCGGCTTGGTGCCAAATTCCCGCACCATAGCCAGCACCGTTTTCTTCACAATGCCCTGCGCCACACCGCGCCAGCCGGCGTGTACCGCACCGATGGCACGGTTTACCGGATCGTACAGCAGGATGATGCCGCAATCGGCAGAAAAGACCACGAGGGGAATGTTGGGCGTGCTGCAGATCATAGCATCCACGCTCTCATAGTCCCGCTCACGCCACAGACCTTTGCCGGCATCATCCTCGGTGACAAGAAGGATGTTGTCCTCGTGTACCTGACGGCTCAGCACCGTGCGGCATTCCTCTGTGCCGATAGCAGCGCAGAACCGGCGGTAATTCTCCTGCACGCAGGCAGGATCATCGCCGCGGCCGATGCCCAGATTCAGGCTGTCCCACGGCGCGGTGCTGACACCGCCAAGCCGCGTGGAAAAACCGTGAGCAAGACCGGGCAGGGAAAGAGATTCACTTGTCAGCCAGCACAGTCCGTTGGCGCGGTTGGTCTGAAAGGGCATAGAAAACTCCTTTACAAAAGTGGGAAAGCGCCGAAGCGGCGCGATTGGCGGCCGCGTTCAGCGGACGGGAATCGCATTGCCGCGACGGTGGGAATGGGGTGGAAAACACGGTCAGCAGAAACTGCTATCAGGCATTTCTGCCGCAGCACATCTTGTACTTCTTGCCGCTGCCGCAGGGGCAGGGATCGTTGCGGCCGATTTTCTTGACCTTGCGGGGCTGCTTCTTCACAGTGCCGTCGCCGCCCACATTCTCGGTGATGCCGGAGGCAACGCGCTCGCGCTTGATCTCCTCATCCTTACGCACGCGCACGGAGTAGAGACGGCGCACCGTTTCCTCCTGAATGGCGGAGATCATCTCCTCGAACATCTCGAGGCTCTCCTTCTTGTAGGCAACGATGGGATCGGTCTGGGCATAGGCGCGCAGACGGATGCCCTGCCGCAGATCGTCCATGGCATCGATGTGATCCATCCAGAACTCATCTACCACGCGCAGCAGAACAACGCGCTCCACCTCGCGCATCAGCTCAGGGGTGATCTCCGCCTCGCGCTGCTCGTAGTAGGCGGTGGCGGCCTCGATGAAGGCGTCGGTATAATCCTCGGCGGTCATAGAGGCGATCTGCTCCTCGGTAAAGCGGACGGCGTACTTGGGGAAATATACACCCTCCACGCGGCGCAGAAGGTCGCGGCAGGAGTTCATATCCAGATGGGTCTCGCCGGCGAATACGGTCTGCACCTCGCCGGAGATGGCGGTGGTCATCATATTCATAATGATGCCCTTCACATCCAGACCGTCCAGCACCTGCTTGCGCTGATCGTAGATGATCTCGCGCTGCTTGTTCATCACATCGTCGTATTCCAGCACCGCCTTACGGGACTGGAAGTTGCGGGATTCCACCGTGGTCTGGGACTGCTCAATAATCTTGGTGAGCATCTTGTTCTCGATGGGCATATCCTCGTCGATCTTCAGCCGCTCCATAATGCCGGTGACACGGTCGCCGCCAAACAGACGCATCAGATCATCCTCCAGCGAGATGTAGAAGCGGGTCTCGCCGGGGTCACCCTGACGGCCGGCACGGCCGCGCAGCTGGTTATCGATACGGCGGGAATCGTGGCGCTCGGTGCCGATGATGAACAGACCGCCTGCCTCGCGCACGCGCTCCGCCTCGCCGGCGATGGCGTCCTTGTGCTGCTGCAGCTTCTGGGCATACAGCGCGCGGGCATCCAGAATCTCCTGATTGTCGGTGTCGGCAAAACCGGTGGCCTCGGCAATCAGCTCGTCGCTGAGGCCTGCCTTGCGCAGGTCATTCTTGGCCATATACTCGGCGTTGCCGCCCAGCATAATATCGGTACCACGACCGGCCATATTGGTGGCAACGGTGACAGCGCCGAACTTACCGGCCTGCGCCACGATCTCGGCTTCCTTCTCGTGGTTCTTGGCGTTCAGCAGGTTGTGGGGAATCTTCTCGCGCTGGAGCAGCTTACCCAAAAATTCGTTCTTCTCGATGGAAACGGTACCCACCAGCACCGGCTGGCCCTTTTCGTGACACTCCTTGATCTGGCGGATCACGGCGCGGAACTTGCCCATCTCGGTCTTATAGACAGAGTCTTCGTTATCGATACGGGCGATGGGGCGGTTGGTGGGGATCTCGATGATGTCCAGGTTGTAGATGGTGCCAAACTCCTCTTCCTCTGTCAGCGCCGTACCGGTCATACCGGAGAGCTTGCTGTAGAGGCGGAAGTAGTTCTGGAAGGTGATGGTGGCCAGCGTCTTGCTCTCGCGCTGCACACTGACGCGCTCCTTGGCCTCAATGGCCTGATGGAGACCCTCGCTGTAACGGCGGCCGAACATCAGTCGGCCGGTGAACTCGTCCACGATGACCACTTCGCCGTCCTTGACCACATAGTCCACATCCTTCTTCATAATGCCGTGGGCGCGGATGGCCTGATTGATGTGGTGGGCGATGGTGGAGTTTTCGGGGTCGGACAGATTCTCCAGATGGAAGAATTCCTCTGCCTTTTTGATGCCGCGGGCGGTGAGTGTGACGGTTTTGCCCTTTTCATCCACGATATAGTCGGCATCGATGTCCAGATCCTCTTCCGCCTTGTCATCGGTCTCAGTGACCACCTTTTTGCGCAGTCGCATAGCGAAGGTTTCCGCCATATCGTACAGCTGGGTGGACTTTTCACCCATACCGGAGATAATGAGGGGGGTGCGGGCCTCGTCGATGAGGATGGAGTCCACCTCGTCCACGATGGCGAAGTTGTGGCCGCGCTGCACCAGCTCGGCGGCGTAGATGGCCATATTGTCACGCAGATAGTCAAAGCCCATCTCGTTGTTGGTGCCGTAGGTGATGTCGGCGGCATAGGCCTCGCGGCGCTCATCCTTCTTCAGACCGTGGATGATCAGACCCACCTTCAGACCCAGGAAGCGATGCACCTTGCCCATCCACTCCGAGTCGCGCTTAGCCAGATAGTCGTTGACGGTGACGATGTGCACGCCCTTGCCGCTCAATGCGTTCAGGTAGGCAGGGAGCGTAGCCACCAGCGTTTTACCTTCACCGGTCTTCATCTCGGCGATGCGTCCCTGATGCAGCACGATGCCGCCCACCAGCTGCACGCGGTAGGGGAACATACCCAGCACGCGGCGGGATGCCTCGCGCACGGTAGCAAAGGCTTCGGGCAGGATGTCGTCCAGCGTTTCACCGGCGGCAAGACGCTCCTTGAATTCGGGGGTCTTGGCCTGCAGCTGGGCGTCGGTCATAGCGGCATACTCCGCCTCCAGCGCCTCGATCTTGTCCACGATGGGATAGATGGATTTCAGCTCACGCTCGCTGTAAGTACCGAAGATTTTTGTAATCAGTCCCATATATCCGGTTCCTTTCTCGTTTGAAAGTATTTTTGACATAATAATACCAATATAGTATAGCACAAGGGTGTGTCATATGCAAAGGAAAATGGACGATTCGCCGCTGTGTTTACAAAAAGTTTGCACACAAAAACGCAAAAAAGCCGGACGAAAGTCCGGCTTGGAAAGATAGGGCTGCAATACGATCAATCCTCGCCGATCAGCGCGAAGAGTCGATCTGCAAGATCACCGTATCGAAAGAACAGAGTTTCTTCATCACAGTTGTAGAACTGGGCGTAAGAATTCTCGGCGGCACGAACAGCGTCTAAAAGTGCAAGGGCTTCATCAGTGGAATAATTGTGGGCAGGGTCAAATGAGATCCCTTTTTGCGCAAGAAGATGGTGCTCTTCATAAGTGAGCGGGAAAATCATCTGCACACCTCCAAAAAATACTCAAAACACCACATCCACCTTTTTATCCCTGCCCAGCGATACGGTGCCGGTGATGGTCAGCGCCGTGACGGCGTGTCCGTCCCACTCGGTGGTGACGGCGATGGTGCCGCCGGGCTGCTTGATGCTCAGGCACTGCCCTGCGCCGCGCTGCTGCGTCAACGCGCAGACAGCTGCCGCGCTGCCGCTGCCGCAGCCCCGTTCCCATACAGCGGTGTCGGTGGGCTTGACATACACCAGAGGATCAATACGCATCCGCTGCTCGTCCAGCAGGATCAGCCCCACCGCCTCGCCGGGGAGAGAATCGCTCCAGCGGCGCAGCAGTGCCTCCGCCTGATAGGGCTGCACCGTGCCGACGGGGGCGATGATATGGCAGATGCCGGGCAGGAATACCACCGGTAAAGTGATCTCGCCGCCATGGGTAGGGAAGGTGCGCTGTGTGATCTCCTGCGGAAGGGGCAGGGAGACGGTACCGATATAGCCGCCGCGCACCGCGGTGACGGAGCAGGGGATGAGCGCATCGGCGCCGGAGATATCCAGCCGGAACTCGCGGCTCTCGCCCACGCCCAGATGCTCCTTGCGGCACAGCCACGCACCCAGCGACATAGTGGCATTGCCGCAGAACTCGCCGCCCATCATCTGCAAGCGGGCAGGTGCGGCGTCGGACACTTCCAGAAAGCCCACCTGCTCGGCATCGTGCTCACGGCGCAGCAGCCACGCGGCGGTCTGCGCCTGCAGCGAGCGCTGCACCAGCGTGGTGACCAGCAATGTGATATTTTTTGTCGGGTCGATGACCGTGTAGTGCAAAATCATAGGGCGGTGTCCTTTCGGGAGATTGACAGAAACATTATACCGCGCCGCAGCACAAATTTCAATTCCTGTTGCCCAAAAGGGAAAAAGGTGGTACAATATATGATGAAATGGAAGAATGTTTCCCTATATAGCGGGAACGAAATCTGAACTTTGCAATCATAAAAGAAAGGAAGACCACTATGAAGCTGAGCTTTTTCGGAGCGGACCATTGCGTGACCGGCAGCTGCCACTGCCTTGAGGTGAACGGCAAAAAAATTCTGGTAGACTGCGGTCTGCAGCAGGGGCGTGACGAGATCGACAATGCATCGCTGCCCTTTGCGCCCAACACCGTGGACTATGTGCTGGTGACCCACGCCCATATCGACCACTCCGGCCGCGTGCCGATGCTGATCAAGCACGGCTTCAACGGCCGCATCATCACCACCCGTCAGACCGCCAACCTGCTGGACATTATGCTGCAGGACTCCGGTCACATTCAGGAGAGCGACGCCGAGTATCAGAACAAGAAGAATAAGCGCGCCGGCCGCCCCGAGGTGGAGCCGCTGTACACCGTGGAGGACGCTATGCGTGTGCAGGAGTTTTTGCAGACCTGCGAGTACGGTGACATCGTTGAGCTGTGCGAGGGCGTGACGGCGGAGTTTATCGATGCCGGTCATCTGCTGGGCTCTGCCAGCATCCGCCTGAGCGCCACCGAGAACGGCGAGAAGCGCACCATCGTGTTCTCCGGCGATATCGGCAATGTGGATCAGCCTATCATCCGCGATCCCCAGACCTTCAGCGAGGCGGACTATGTGGTGATGGAGAGCACCTACGGCGACCGCAACCACACCGAGGTGTGGAGCTATACCGACGAGCTGGCGGCCATCATCGATGAAACACTGGGTCGCGGCGGCAATGTGGTGATCCCCTCCTTCGCGGTGGGTCGTACGCAGGAGCTGCTGTACTTCATCCGTGAGATCAAGGATCAGAATCTGGTGAAGTCCGTGAAGGATTTCCCCGTGTATGTGGACAGCCCCCTTGCCAAGCGCGCCACCACCATCTTCTGCGGCGACCTGCACGGCTATCTGGATGAAGAGGCTATGGAACTGGTGCAGGACGGCACCCATATGTTCAACTTCCCCGGCCTGCATCTCACCGAGAGCACCGAGGAGTCCAAGCTGCTGAATCTGGATAAGACCCCCAAGGTCATCATCTCCGCCTCCGGTATGTGCGATGCAGGACGCATCCGCCATCACCTCAAGCACAATCTGTGGCGCAGCGAGAGCAGCGTAGTATTCGTGGGCTTCCAGTCCCCCGGCACGCTGGGCCGCCATCTGCTGGACGGTGCCGAGAGCGTGAAGATGTTCGGTGAAAAGATCGCCGTTCAGGCCAGGATCGTCAACTTCCAGGGACTTTCCTCCCACGCCGACCACGACCATCTGATCGGTTGGGCGGAGGCGTTCAAGGCCGATAAGCCCCAGCGGGTGTTTGTGGTACACGGCGACGCCGATGTGGTGCCCAAGTTCGTGGCGGATCTGGAGAATCTGGGCTACACCGCCCACGCGCCGCTGTACACCGAGGAGTATGACCTGATCGCAGACGCCAAGGTGAAGGAAGGCTACATCCCCGTCAAGCCCGAGAAGGAGTATACGCCTACCACCAAGGCCTCCGCCATCTATCAGAAGCTGCAGCAGGCAGGCGATGCGCTGATGTCTCTCATCCGCCGCAGCAAGGGTCGGGACAACAAGACCCTCACCGCGTTTGCCGATGCGGTCAACGAGCTGCTGAAGAAGTTCGAATTCTAAGAATAACAGTTGAAAAGGGCAGGCACACCGCCTGCCCTTTTTTGCAGAAAGGCTTATGCTATGGCACCTTTGCAGAAAAACAAAATCTATCGCGCCGTTATCGAGGGCTACTCCTCCGAGGGTCTGGGTATCGCCCGCATCGACGGGCAGGTGGTGTTCGTCCACCGCGCCGTCCGCGGCGAGGTGTGTGACATCCTTGTGCTGAAAGTGCTGAAAAATGCGGCATTCGGCAAGGTGGTGGGCATCGAAACGCCCTCACAGCACCGCAAAGACCCCGATTGCCCCTACTATGGGCAGTGCGGCGGCTGCGATTTCCGCCATATGGACTATGAAGAGGAGCTGTGCGCCAAGCGCCGGCGGGTGCAGGATGCGCTGCGCCGTCTGGGCGGCAGCGAGGTCGAGGTGGAGGAAATTTTGGGCGCGGCGGAGCAGCTGCGCTACCGCAACAAGAGCCAGTATCCCATCTCCGCTGACGGTAAGGTGGGCTTTTACCGCGCCCGTACCCATCAGGTGGTGGAGACGGAGCAGTGCCTGATTCAGAAGGCGGAGGCGGACAGCGCCGCGCAGGCGGTGCGGCAGTATATGCAGCGCTTCGGCGTCAGCGGCTACGATGAGCATAGCGGCAAGGGGCTTTTGCGCCATCTCTATGTGCGTACCAACCGCAAGGGCGAGTCGCTGCTCTGTTTGCTGGTCAACGGGGAAAGGCTGCCCTACGAGGCGGAGCTGGTGACCATGCTGCGCGAGGCGGTGCCCAAGGCTGTGGGCATCGTGCTGGGCGTGAACCGCCGCCGCGGCAACACCATTCTGGGCGAGCGCTACCGCACACTGTGGGGGGAAGCTGTGCTGCTTGACACGCTGTGCGGCTTGACCTTCCGTCTGTCGGTGCCGTCGTTCTATCAGGTGAATGCAGAGCAGGCGGAGGTGCTTTACGGCAAGGCGGTGGAGTTTGCTGGGCTCACCGGTAGTGAGTTGGTGCTGGATCTCTACTGCGGCGCCGGCACCATCACGCAGGTGATGGCGCAAAAGGCGGGCAAGGTCATCGGCGCGGAGATCGTGCCGGAGGCCATCGCCGACGCCAAGGTGAATGCCGAAATGAACGGCGTAAATAATGTGGAATTTTACTGCGGCGACGCATCCGATATTGCCGCGGAGCTGTCGCGGCGCGGTCTGCGCCCCGATGTGATCTGTGTCGATCCGCCCCGCAAGGGACTTGCCCCCGAGGTAGTGGAGGCGGCGGCAGGTATGGCGCCGCAGCGCATCGTGTATGTGTCCTGCGACCCTGCCACCATGGGGCGCGATGTAAAGCGCTTTGCCGCGCTGGGCTACGAAGCCGTGCGCGCCGTCGCTGTGGATCTCTTCCCCGGCACGGCGAACATAGAATCCGTGGCGCTGCTTGTGCGCAGGGACGAAAATTGACAGAGAGGTGACGGCGATGAAGCTGTTTTTGCAGGCGATCGCAAAATTTACGCTGGGTGTTGTGCTGGTGGGCGTGCTGATCTTCCTGCCGGCGGGCACGCTGGCGTTTCATAACGGCTGGCTGCTGATGGGCATCTTGTTTGTGCCGATGTTTGCGGCAGGACTTGTAATGCTGGCAAAGAACCCTGCGCTGCTGCGCTCGCGGCTGGATGCCAAGGAGAAACAGCGGGAGCAAAGCATCGTGGTGAAGCTCAGTGGGCTGATGTTCATCGCAGGCTTCGTTGCGGCAGGACTTAACTACCGCTTCGGTTGGTATATGCTGCCCCGCTGGGCAGTGATCGCCGCGGCAGTTGTCTTTCTCTGTGCGCACCTCCTCTATGCCGAGGTGCTGCGGGAGAACGCCTATCTCAGCCGTACCATCAAGGTGCAGCAGGGGCAAAAGGTGATCGACACGGGGCTGTACGGCATCGTGCGCCACCCCATGTACAGCGCCACGCTGCTGCTGTTCTTGTCTATGCCGCTGGTGTTGGGTTCGGTGTATGCGTTTTTGATCTTCTTGGTCTATCCCTTCATTATCGCGGCGCGTATCCGCGGTGAGGAAGCGTTTTTGGAGCAGGAGCTGGAGGGCTACAGCGCGTACAAGCAGAAGGTGAAATACCGCCTTGTGCCGTTTGTCTGGTGAGAGGAGCGCGGTTATGCACGAAGAATGTTTGATCTGCAAAGCGCCGCTGGAGTATTTGGAAACAGACACGCAGATGGAGTGTGCCATCTGCCATAAAAAAGAGAACAGTAAGACGCGCTGCGTAGGCGGTCACTATGTGTGCAGCGAGTGCCACACAAGCGGGATGGATGCCATCTTTGCCGTGTGCCTGCAGGCGGAATCGGACGACCCCGTCGAGATTCTGGAGCAGATGATGTCCATGGAGTTTTGCCATATGCACGGACCGGAGCACCACGTGATGGTGGGCGCGGCACTGCTGACGGCATACCGCAACGCAAGCGGCGAGGTGGACTTGGACAGCGCCCTTGCCGAGATGTACAGCCGCGGACGGCAGGTGCCCGGCGGCGCCTGCGGTTTTTGGGGCGCCTGCGGAGCAGGTATCAGCACGGGGATGTATATGTCTATCGTCACCAAGGCGACGCCGCTGGCAAAGGAGGCGTGGAGCCTTTCCAACCGGATGACTGCCCGCGCACTGGATGCCATCGGCGCCCACGGCGGTCCGCGCTGCTGCAAGCGGGATTCCTATCTGGCGCTGCAGGAGGCGGTGGCATTTACCGCAGAGGAGCTGGGCATTAAAATGAAGCTGAAACCCATCGTCTGCACGCGCTGGGCGATGAACAACCAATGCCTTGCCGAGAACTGCCCGTTCCATCCGAAGGAGAGTGAGAAAGGTGAATAAAAACTGGACGCCGTTGTCTGCGTTGCAGATCGGCAGGATCGCCGAGCATCTGGCGCAGGCAGAGTTTATGTCATACGGCTTTGAGGTGTATGACACGGTTCTTGACGACAGAGGGATAGACTTTATTGCCAGAAAAGACGGCAGACTGTACGAGGTGCAGGTCAAAGCGGTGCGCAAGTACGGATACACATTTGTTGCCAAGAGCAAAATGGATATTTGTGCAGAAAACAGATTGGTTTGCTATATGAACTTTATGGATGGTGATATGCCGCCAATGTACATCATTCCTGCCGCGGCTTGGCGCGAACCTAACGCCGTGCTGACGGACAAGGAGTACAGAGAACAAAAGAGCGCACCTGAATGGGGCATTAATTTTTCGAAAAAGAACGAACACATGCTGCAACCATATCTGGCAGAGCGCGTGATGGAGAAGTTATAAATACAACACAAGAGAGGATGTGAGCATATGCCGCCTATGGGTGGAAGAATGGGAGGAAAATTCCTCACAGAAGAAGAAAAAGCCAATATGCCGAAGATCACGCTGCCCCTTATTAAGCGAATCTGCGGCTACCTGACCCCCTACTGGAAACAGCTGATTTTGGTGGTGGGCTGCATTCTGCTGTCCTCGGTGATGGGACTGCTGCCCTCGATTTTGACGGGCAAAATCATCGATGAAGGTCTCTTGGGGCGCGATCTGCGGATGCTGGTTATTCTGATCGTGGCATCTCTGGGCGTGACGCTGGGCGCAAACCTGATCCGCGTGGGTGAGAGCTATCTCAACAACTGGATCGCCCAGCACATCACCTTCGATATGCGCAATAAGATGTACGCCCATCTGCAGAAGATGTCCCAGGGCTTCTTCACCAGCAACAATCAAGGCGACATCATCACCCGTATGACCAGCGATATCTCGGGCGTGGAGCGTGTGATCACCAGCACCTTTACCTCCATCCTCACCAACACCATCACACTGGTGATGGCGGTGATCATCATGTTCCGTGAGAACTGGATCCTCGCCCTTGTGGGCGCACTGGTGATCCCCCTTTTCACCATCCCCACCCGCTGGGCGGGCAAGACGCGCTGGACACTGACGCAGGAGTCGCAGGAGTGCAACGACGAGATCAACGGCATCCTCAACGAAACACTGTCGGTCAGCGGTCAGCTGCTGGTGAAGCTGTTCGGGCAGGAGAAGAAGGAGTACGGCCGCTATGAGGGCGCCAACCGCCGTATGATCACGCTGAACATCCGCGAGAGTATGGCAGGCCGCTGGTTTATGGTGATCATCAACACCTTCTCCAACGTGGGACCGATGCTGCTCTATCTGGTAGGCGGCATTTTGATGATGCGCTACGACGCCGACCTCAGCGTGGGCGACATCACCGTGCTGGTGACGCTGCTGGGCAAGATGTACGGACCCGTCAACTCCCTTTTGAACATTCAGGTGGAGTGGATGCGCGCTATGGCGCTGTTCACCCGCATCTTTGAATATTTCGATATGCCCGTGGACATCAAAAACGCACCCGATGCCAAGCATCCCGAAACGGCGGTGGGCGAGGTGGTCTTTGAGCACGTGGAGTTCTCCTATGACGGCGAGCGCAAGATCCTCAAGGACATCGACTTTACACTGCAAAGCGGCAAGAGTATCGCCATTGTGGGCCCGTCGGGCTCGGGCAAGAGCACCATCGTCAACCTGATTCCCCGCCTATACGATGTGTGCGGCGGACGGGTCACCTTTGACGGCGTGGATGTGCGGGACTTGGAGCTGGAGTTCCTGCGTGAGCATGTGGGTATCGTCAGTCAGGAGACCTATCTTTTTAACGGCACCATCCGCGAGAATCTGCTGTATGCCCGTCCTGATGCCACAGAGGAGCAGCTGATCGAGGCGTGCAAGAAAGCCAACATCTACGATTTTATCCAGCGGCAGGAGCTGGGGCTGGACACCCCCGTGGGTAACCGCGGCTTGAAACTTTCGGGCGGCGAGAAGCAGCGCATCTCCATTGCCCGCGTGCTGCTGAAGGATCCCACCGTGTTCATCTTCGATGAGGCGACGGCATCGCTGGACTCCATCTCCGAGAGCAAGATTCAGGAGGCCATCGACCCCATCATCCACTCCCGCACCAGTATTCTCATCGCACACCGCCTCTCCACCATTTTGGCGGCGGACGAGATTCTGGTCATCAAGGACGGCGTCATCGCCGAGCGCGGCGTCCACAAGGAGTTGGTGAAGCAGGGCGGCGTATATGCCGAGCTTTACAAGACCCAGTTCAGCCGTGCGTGGGAAAATGAGAACGGCGGCGACGAGACGGAAAAGGACGAGTGCGTCTGCGCCTGCGGCGTGGATATGGAGGAGGCGCTGCGCCGCGTGCGCTATATGGAGCGGCTTTTGGATGAGGTGCTGGCTGCTAAGGCGCAGGCTGAGCGCGAGTGGCCGTGGTATCGGCTGCGGCAGCTGCGGGTGCTGGAGGACTACTACGAAAACGGACTTTGGAAGCTGGACTACGAGTCCGATGAAAAGGGTCTGCTGCCCAAGAGTATGAAGCGGGGTGTGCTGGCGCAGGATACGCTGTACAACCTGCTGGACGAGGCGTGGCAGCAGCGCAAGGAAAACCCCTGCAAGGGGAAGAAATAAATTCGCGGCAAAAACAATCCTCATATTGAGGTGAAAGTTACACCCGACGAAATATCAACACTGAGTTTTAGGGGGAGAACAACTATGGCAAAGAAAGAACTAAAGCTGACGCAGGAAGATATTATGAACCTGCTGGATAAACTCTACGAAAAATCTCTTGACGGAATCCCAAAAGTAAGCGTGCCGATTACCAAAATGGCAGAGGACTATTTAAGCAAAGCAAAGGACAAGGAATCAGCGGCAAAAAGTTTTATTAACTACCAAATTGCCAAGTGCACTACCTCAGGCTTTCTGACGGGGCTGGGTGGGCTGATTACGTTGCCTGTTACGTTGCCTGCCAATATCAGTAGTGTGCTATACGTGCAAATGCGAATGATTGCGTGTCTTGCCCATATGGGTGGGTATGACTTGGATAGCGATCAAGTGCAAACATTGGTATATGCGTGTTTGGCGGGAATTTCTGTTGACCAGATCGTGAAACAAGTAGGTATACAGGTGGGCGTAAAGACTGTAACGGCGATGGTCAAGAAGATTCCTGGCACGGTGCTGACAAAAATCAATCAAAAGGTGGGATTCCGTCTTTTGACAAAGTTTGGCACAAAGGGAGTAATCAACATCGGCAAGGCAATCCCTGTTGTGGGTGGAATTATCAGCGGCGGATTCGACTTTGCGGAGACAAAGGTGATTGCAGACCGCGCATACAAAATGTTCATTTTGGGCGATTTCTCTGCGCCGAAAGATAAAAAAGCTGAAGATGTTATCGAGATAACAGCAGAGGACTTTGAGGTAATCAGCGAAGCAGAAGAAACGGAAGTATAAAGCAGATTGAAAGCAGGTGAAGTTGTGGCGCATATGATCGGAAAAGAGGATATGAGTCGCGATTTCACGCTGCTGATCGACGGCAAAAACGCCTTCCCCGAGATACTGCGGTGCATCGCCGCGGCACGCAGATCCATCTATATCAATATGTTCATCTGGCGTGACGACGCTATCGGCAACGCCATCGCGCAGGCGGTGCTGGAGGCGGCGCAGCGGGGCGTGCAGGTGGAGCTTTCTGTGGATCGCTACGGCGTGGTGCTGGAAAAATCGGAGGAGAGCAAGCGCTCCTTCTTCCACAAGCGGCAATCGCTGGCGGAACGGGGGAAGATCACCGCGCTGGAGCTGCTGTACCCTATGGAGAACGCGCCGCGCAAAGCGCAGGATCGGGAGACGGAGCTGTACCGCGCCATTATGTCTCACCCCAACATCCGCGTGGAGCGGAACGAGTTTAAGGCCGATCACTCCAAGTATTACATCTTCGACGGCGAGGTGCTGATCTTGGGCGGCATCAATATCGAGGATAAAGAGAACGGGCAGGATCTGCAGGGACGCATCTATCAGGATTATATGGTCAAGCTGACGGGGCGGCAGTATGTGGACGCGCTGGTGACAAAGCTGCAGCGGACGGAGGTACATAGCAGCGGCTATTTCTTCGGTGTGAATGTGAAAAAGCCGGAGCGGTACTTCGAGATGGAGACGCTGTATCTGTCTATGATCGAAAACGCACGGCAGGAGCTGACGGTCACTATGGCGTATTTTTCGCCGCTGCCGCGGTTTGTGGATGCCCTTGTGGCGGCACACCGGCGTGGCGTGCGGGTGACAGTGCTGGTGCCGCAGCGCGCCAACTATCAAAGTGACAGCAATCTTAAAGCGGTGCATCAGCTGCTGCGCAAGTCGGATGGCGGCATCGCGGTGTATCTTTCCCCCAAGATGGTGCACACCAAGCTGCTGGTCAACGACGGCTATATCACCTTCGGCTCGTGCAATATTACGAAGAAGGCGTTTCGCCAGCTTTCGGAGCTGAATCTGTTTGTGCGGCGCCGTGATTCGGATTTTGAGCGCGCGCTGCTGGCGAGCGTGGCGGAGAATCAGGCGCTGTCCCACCGCGTCAGCGACTACCGCGAGATCACCTATCACCGCCTTCTGGCGTGGCTGGAAGGCTTTTTGGTATGAAAAAACCTCCCGACCGTGATGGTCGGGAGGTTTTTACTGTTAATATTGGGCTTCGATCTCATACACGCGGCGGTAGAGAAAATCGTTGGCGGGGACGAGGATGCCCTTTTCCCGCGCCAGATGGCGCACCGTGCCGGCAAACATCTCCACCTCCGAGGGGCGGCGGTTGATGCGGTCCTGCCCCATAGACGGGGTGGCGTCGGCGGGGAAGGCGGAGAAGATGGTCATATACTCCTGCATATCGCCGTCATTGAGATCCACGCCGTGGGCATTGGCCAGCAGAATCACCTCGCGCATAGCGCCGATGAGGGTCATCCGCGCCTCACTGCCTGCGCGCATCGCGCCGCCGTAGCCGGTGCCGTACACCATACAGACCTGATTGATGCCCACGTTGACCATAAACTTGCTCCACATCCGGCGGCGGATGTCCTCCAGCACGTAGTCCACGCCCGCCCGGTCGAAGAAAATGGTGAGGCGATCCAGATGGGGCTGCACCGCGCTGTCCAGCACGCCCAAGCACAGATGGCCTGCCTTGGTGTAGGTCAGATCACCGCCGAAGTTCATAGCGTCCATAGCGATGGCCACGGCGTGGACGATCTGGTTTGCGCCGTAGCGGGCGGCAATGATCTCCTCGCTGGAGATGCCGTTGAGCACGGAGATGATGGTGGTGTTTTCATCAATGGAGGTGGACATCGTATCCAGTGCGGCGGTGAGACCGGTGCCCTTTACCGCCACGATCAGCAGATCGCAGGGCTTGGCATCGGAGGCGCGCAGCACGGGGAACTCCATCTCTGTGCCGTTGATGAGGTGGCGCTTGCCCTGATGGCGCTGATAGCGCGCATCGTCCATCACATAGCTGACAGCGCCGCCGCCCAGCGTTTGGGTGATCAGGCTGCCGTACAGCAGACCCAGCGCGCCCATACCCACAATATGGACAGATTCGATCGGTTTCATACGGTGTCCTCCGTCATCACAGACGCACGCCCAGCAGCTGCAATGCTACCAGCAGCAGAATGTGGGCGGGATAGAAGAAGTAGCAGGCGAAGCGGAACAGAACGGATTCGTTGCCCTTGCGTCCGCGATAGAGCCAGATGGGGATCAATGCCAGCAGTGCCGTCAGCTGCTGATGCAGCTCGAAGCTGTAGCCAAACAGCTCCACAGGGACAGTCAGGCCGCCCAGCATCTCCGTATTGATGTAGTAGAGGCAGGCCGCCTGCAGCAGGAAGCACCACCATTTGCGCTCGCCGATGAAGTAGAACACCAGCACGGTGACCACGCCGGCGCCATAGTAATCCACAAACAGAAAGTTGCCCAACAGCATACCAACCAGCAGCAGCGCACCGGAGAAGAACATAGTCAGCGCCATCTTGCCCTTGTCCCGCGCCTTGTCCACGCAGCGCATCATCACCAGCGCAATGACGAAGGTGAACAGCACATTTTGGTGCAGGGGATAGAAGATGCCGGAGCCGCCGGTGCACATCAGGTTGAAGGGGATCTCCGCCAGCACGGCAAACAGCAGCATACGCCCCACATAGCCCTTGAAATTCTTGGTGCGGCGATAGCCCTCGGCGGTAAGGAAGGCGAAGATGGGGAAGGCGATACGCCCCACCCAGGTCAGCCAGTCGTGGCCGGTGGCGATGGTGACATAGGCGTGATCCATCAGCATAATGACCATACCGATGATATGCAGCGCCGAGGAGGAAAGATCAAAACGGGATTTTTTCATAACAGTGTCCTTTCTGCGGGGAAATAGAGGAAATTGCTTTCATTGTAGCGCAAAACAGAAAAAAATACAACATCTTAACACGCGCGCAGCAGCTTTCCGCGAAAAAGAAAAAAGACCCGAAAAATTTCGGATCTGCGGCAAATAGGCCTTGACTTTTGCCCAAAACTTTGGTAAAATAAGGCGCTTATATTCGGGGGATAGGCCTATCAGCCCATTTAACCCTGTATCACTACTATAACAGCTTTCTCCCCAAAGTGCAAGAGGGTGCGTGTGAAAATAAACAACAAGCCCGCGTGTGTCAAACGGAGAAACACCGACATTTGTTTACAAAAAAGTTGTGGAAATAGCAAAAAGAAAGGCGTGAGTATTGAAAATGGCCAAGGACAAGTACTACGGCAAAACACTGCGCAAGAACTTTGCCAGACACGAAGAGGTCATGGCAATGCCGAACCTGCTGGAGATCCAGAAGAAATCCTACCGCTGGTTTCTGGAGACCGGTCTGCGTGAGGTATTCGCTGATGTGGCTTCCATTACCGACTACGCCGGTAATCTGGAACTGAGCTTCATCGACTACAGCATGGACGAACAGCCCAAATACGACGTGGAGGAGTGCAAGGCCCGTGACGCCACGTATGCCGCCCCCATGAAGGTGAGCGTGCGTCTGCACAACAAGGAGACCGGCGAGATCAAGGAGCAGGAGATCTTCATGGGCGACTTCCCCCTGATGACCCAGTCCGGCACCTTCGTCATCAACGGCGCAGAGCGCGTTGTGGTCAGCCAGATCGTCCGTTCCCCCGGCATCTACTACGGCAAGGAGATCGACCTGAAGACCGACCTGCCTCTGATGACCAGCACCGTCATTCCTTACCGCGGCGCTTGGCTGGAGTATGAGACCGACACCTCCGAGGTGTTCTGGGTCCGTATCGACAAGAACCGCAAGCTGCCCGTCACCTGCCTGATCCGTGCGCTGGGTCTGAAGACCGACGCAGAGATCCTGGAGCGCTTCGGTGACGACAGCCGCATCGTGGCTACGCTGGAGAAGGACTCCTGCAAGACCTATGAAGAGGCTCTGCTGGAGATCTACCGCAAGCTGCGTCCCGGTGAGCCCCCCACGGTGGACAGCGCCGAGACTCTGCTGCAGAATCTGTTCTTCGATCCCCATCGCTACGATCTGAGCATCGTGGGTCGCTATAAGTTCAATAAGAAGCTGACCTTCTGGGCCCGCGCAAGAGACCAGAAGCTGGCTATGCCCGTTGCCGATCCCGCCACCGGCGAGATCCTGTTCGACGAGGGACATGTGCTGTCCTCCGAGGACTGCCGCGAGATGGACGCCATCGGCGTCAGCGAGATCGTGGTTGCACTGGACGGCGGCCAGACCATGAAGATGTTCACCAACAAGATGTGCGATATGTCCCGCTACGTGGACTTCGATCCTCTGGCTGAGTGCGGCATCAAGGAGCGCGTCCGCTTCGAGGTACTGCAGGAACTGCTTGCCCAGTACGAGGGTGAGGAGCTGATCGAGCAGTGCTGCCTGCACGCCGACCAGCTGGTGCCCAAGCACATCATCATCGACGATATCTTCGCCTCCATCAACTATATGAACGCACTGGCTGCCGGTATGGTCACCAAGGATGACATCGACCATCTGGGCAACCGCCGTCTGCGCTGCGTGGGCGAGCTGCTGCAGAACCAGTTCCGCATCGGCTTTTCCCGTATGGAGCGCGTGATCCGCGAGCGTATGACCATTCAGGATCTGGACATCGTTACCCCCCAGAGCCTGATCAACATCCGCCCCGTCACCGCCGCCATCAAGGAGTTCTTCGGCTCCAGCCCCCTGAGCCAGTTCATGGATCAGAC
>JAGBEA010000015.1 GCA_017937195.1 Oscillospiraceae bacterium
ATGATCTTTGGGCACCAGCGAATCTATGTCTACGATAAGTGCTTCTCGCCGCGCATCTTTTCTCCACTCTTCCATGTAAACGCCCCCTTTTCCTCATTATACAGGAAAAGGGGGCGCAAGGGAAGTTTTTTGACAGACTGAAGAGAGCCTGACACATCAGTGTCAGGCTCTCTTTGCTGTATTTTTTTATTTTTCCTCCGGAGTAACGCTGTATTCAAACAGCCCCAGGTCTTTGGACAGTGCCGCGATCCCCTTGTCCAGATCCCGATCACGCAGCGCCTCATAGATCTGTCGGTGAGTCTGCAGCGAATTGGCACCATCATCGCTTCGATCCCAAAACAACAGATAGGTCGCCACCTTATTCAGCAGCTCATTGAGATACTTTTCGTAGTAAGGGTTTCCCGATTGTGCCGCAATAATGCTGTGGAAGCGGCGGTTCAGCTCCACATACTCCGACATACGGAAATTCTGTTCCACTTCCTCCTGCTGGGCAAGGATCTCCTCCATTGCCCGCAGACCATCCGCACTGCGCCGCCGGATGGCCAGCCGAAAAGCATCTATCTCCAGCAGGCCGCGCGTTTGACACACATAGAACAGATCCTCCTTGGAGGGGCGTGTCACCAAGGCACCGCGGTAGGGCTGCTGTTCCACCAATCCTTCATACTTCAGGCGCAGCAGTGCCGCGCGTATTGCCGTGCGGCTGATACCGGTCTCGCGGGCGATCTCCTCCTCTACCAATCGGTTGCCCGGATAGAGTTGCCGCGTGGCGATCTGATTCTTTATATACTTGTAAACCTGATCTACCGCACTGGCTTTTTTCATCTGCTATAACCCCGTTTACATCTTGTTTTTCTTAGCATATCACAATTTTCAAAATAAGTCTATACGCGCCGCGTCGAATCACATCTCATTTCGCCTATGCCGTATAACCCCATTTTTACCGGGAAATACTGTTTCCATCACAGCACGCGGAGGCAGATCCATGCACGGTAAGGTAGAAATTTGCGGCATCAACACGGCGAAACTGCAGGTACTGAAAAACGACGAAATGACGGAGCTGCTGCGCCGCACCAAGGACGGCGATCTGTCCGCCCGCGAAGCGCTGATACAAGGCAACCTGCGGCTCGTACTGTCGGTGATCCAGAAGTTTCTCGGCCGCGGTGAAAATATGGATGATCTGTTTCAGGTGGGCTGTATCGGACTGATCAAAGCCATTGATAATTTCGACATCACGCAGGGTGTCCGCTTCTCCACCTACGGCGTTCCTATGATCGTGGGTGAGATCCGCCGCTATCTGCGGGATAACAGTGCCATCCGCGTCAGCCGCAGTATGCGCGACACCGCCTACAAGGTGCTGCAGGCACGGGAAAAGCTGATGCGCATGAATCAGCGTGAGCCTACCATAGAGCAGCTTGCCAAGGAGCTGGACATCCCACGCGAGGAGATCGTGTTCGCTATGGATGCCATTGTCGACCCTATGTCGCTGTACGATCCCATCTATTCTGACGGCACGGATACACTCTGCGTGATGGATCAGATCAGCGACCGCTCCAATACGGATGAAAGTTGGATTGAACAAATCGCCTTAAAAGATGCCATTGCCCGCTTGGGGCAACGGGAGCGCAACATCCTCTCCATGCGGTTTTACCAAGGGAAAACCCAGATGGAGGTCTCCGCTGAGATCGGCATCTCGCAGGCGCAGGTCAGCCGCTTGGAAAAAAGCGCCATTCAATCCATCAAGCGAGGTCTTTGAGGCAATAACGCTTGCAATTTTCTTACGCTTCACATATCCTATAGAAAAGAGATCTTTTTTGTAGGATGTGGTACATATGACCGAAAATCCCCTGTCCGTTCAGCCAATTCGCAAGTTGATCTGGAAATATGCTCTGCCCGGTATCGTCAGCCAGCTGGTCAACTCTGCACACAACATTGTCGATCAGATTTTTATCGGCTGGGGCATCAATGATCTGGGTATCGCCGCCACCAATGTAACCTTCCCCTTCACCACCCTTATGACCGCGGTTTCCGCGCTGGTGGGGATGGGCGCGGCGGCAC
Organism: Oscillospiraceae bacterium; assembly: GCA_017937195.1. Classification (GTDB taxonomy): domain Bacteria; phylum Bacillota; class Clostridia; order Oscillospirales; family Oscillospiraceae; genus Vescimonas. Next base: position 2,056 of record JAGBEA010000015.1, read on the forward strand.
GTTTCAGCATTCTTTTGGGCGAAAAGCGTCAGCGGGAGGCCGCACAGTTTCTCGGCAACGCCATCACACTGCTGGTGCTGGCAAGCGCGATCCTGACAGCAGGCTTCTCCTTCTTCCTCCGGCCTACCCTCTATCTGTTCGGTGCGACCGAACCCATTATGGAGTACGCTGTCCCCTATGCCCGCATCATCTGTCTGGGCATCCCCTTTGGCATCTTCTCCGCCGGTATGTCCTATTTCATCCGCGCCGACGGCAGCCCCGTCTATTCCAGTGCAGTATTGCTTTCCGGTGCTATTTTCAACATTGTATTTGACCCCATTTTTCTCTTTGTTTTCAAAATGGACATCGAAGGTGTAGCGCTGGCTACGGTTTTGGGACAGGTATTGTCCACAGTGCTGGTGCTGTGGTATCTGCTGCGCTGTATGCGTTCCGTGCAGCTGCAAGTCGACGATTTCCGGCTGCGCGGCCACGTGTCTGTCACCACCTTCTCCCTTGGCATCGCGACCTTCACCACCCATACGCTCCATACGATTGCCCAAATTTTGCAGACCAATGCACTGAAAACCTTCGGTGCCCTCTCCATCTACGGCAGTGAAGTCCCCATCACCGCTGCCGGTGCGGTAGCAAAGCTGACTATGGTTTTTTTGGCCGCGATCATCGGTATCGCTATCGGCAGCCAGCCTATCTCCGGTTATAATCTGGGCAGCCGTCAATACGGGCGCGTCAAAGAGGTGTATCGGCTGGTGCTGCGCTACGGAACCGTCATCGCTATCTCCTCCTATGCTATACTGCAGCTTTTCCCCCACACAATTTTACAGATTTTTGGCTCGGATGACCCGCTGTTCTATCAGTTTGCCACCCGTTATATCCGCATTTTCCTCGGTGCACTGTTCCTCAATACGATACAGCCGGTAACCTCCATTTTCTGCACCTCCATCGGAAAAGCAAAGCTTGGCTTCTGGATGGCACTGATCCGCCAAGGATTAGTTATGATCCCCGTGCTGCTGATCCTCCCCCACTTCTTGGGTGTGGACGGCGTACTGTTCTCCGGCTGTATCTCCGACACCGTTGCCGCCATTGTGGCGTTCTTTGTAGGGCGCTCGCAGCTGAAATGGCTGACAAATCTGGAGCAGGACGCGACTACATAATGACAAAGGCACAGCCTCGCGGCTGTGCCTTTTATTGTGTTTCTTTACTTTTTGAAGCTATCTTTCAGCGATACACTGCGGTTGAACACCAAATGCTCGGCACTGCTGTCGCGGTTATCCAGGCAGAAGTAGCCAACGCGCATAAACTGGAAGGTAGGTGCGTTCATACCGGTGCGGTTTTCCTGCTTGTCAAACTCAGCTGCCACATCGGCCATTGCCTTCTCCACCTTGCAGCCGGTCAGGATCTGCAGGGAATCGGGATTCAGGCACTGCAGGAAATCCTTATCGGGACCGTCGGGCTGAGCATCGGAGAACAGATTGTCATACAGACGCACTTCGGCATCCAGACAATTCTCCGCATCTACCCAGTGGATAGTGGCACCCTTGACCTTGCGACCGTCGGCAGGATTGCCGCCGCGGGACTCGGGATCGTACTCACACAGCACCTCCACCACGTTGCCAGCCTCGTCCTTGACGCAGCCGGTACAGCGGATGAGATAGGCGCCCTTCAGACGGCACTCAAGACCCTCGGGGTACAGACGCTTATACTTGGGGATGGGGGTCTCCATAAAGTCGTCAGCCTCGATCCACAGATTGCGGCTGAAGGTGATCTCGTGGGTGCCCTGCGTGGGATCGGTGGGGTTATTCTCCACCTCGAAGACCTCGCTCTTGCCCTCGGGATAGTTGGTGACGGTCAGCTTCACGGGATGGATGACGGCCATGGTACGCTCAGCGGTCAGATTCAGATCCTCGCGCAGGCAGTGCTCCAGAAAACCGTACTCGATGGTGCTGGGGGACTTGGCGACACCGATACGCTCGCAGAAATCACGGATGGAATGGGCGGTGTAGCCACGGCGGCGCAGACCGCACAGCGTGGGCATACGGGGATCATCCCAGCCGGACACATAGTTCTGCTCCACCAACTGACGCAGCTTGCGCTTGCTCATCACCGTGTGGTCGATGCCCAGACGGGCGAACTCGATCTGGCGGGGCTTGTGGAACGGAATGGACACATTGTTCACCACCCAGTTGTACAGAGGACGGTGATCCTCATACTCCAAAGAGCACAGACTGTGGGTAATACCCTCCAGTGCGTCCTGAATGGGATGTGCGAAGTCATACATGGGGAACACGCACCACTTGGTGCCCTGACGGTGATGCTCGATATAGCGGATGCGGTAGATGACGGGGTCGCGCATATTGAAGTTGCCGCTGGCCAGATCGATCTTGGCGCGCAGGGTCATCTTGCCCTCCTCCACCTCGCCCGCGATCATCTTGCGGAACAACTCACGGTTCTCCTCGATGGGACGGTCACGGTAGGGGGAAGTTGCAGGCACACCGATATCTCCACGGTTTGCCTTGAACTCCTCGGGGGTCAGCTCGCACACATAGGCAAGTCCCTTGTCGATCAGCTCAAAGGCGAACTCCAGCGTCTTTTCAAAATAGTCCGAGCCGTAGAAGAAACGGTCACCCCAGTCGAAGCCCAGCCAGTGGATATCCTGCTGGATCGCCTCCACATACTCGGTGTCTTCCTTGGCGGGGTTGGTATCGTCCATACGCAGATTGCACATACCGCCGTACTTCTCAGCCGTGCCGAAGTCGATGCACAGCGCCTTGCAGTGACCAATGTGCAGATAGCCGTTAGGCTCGGGCGGGAAACGGGTGTGAACGGTCATTCCCTGGAACTGACCACCCTCTGCGATGTCCTCGTCGATAAAAGTATGGATAAAGTTTTTGCTCTCGGAAACCTCTGCGGTTTCGGGGGTCTTTCTTTCCTCGGTCATTTTCTCACACTCCTTAATAACCAAAATTTGTGATGCAAACACACCAATATATTATAGCTATTGTTTCGTCAAATTGCAAGAGTTCGGCGGCTGTTTTTTGGCCCATTTCACAACAGCTCCGACTCTTTGGGGATATGTCGCGCCAAGGCGGCATTTTTCATCCGCCGATCGTCCGTCACCTCGCGCACCACGGTGATCTGGGGCGGCAAGTTGAACGCTTGCTCCTCCCGCTCCAGCTCCACCTCCATCACGGCGATGCTGTCCCAGAAGGGATAGATGTCGATCTCAAAAGTAAAGCCGTCATAGGGCAGACAGTAACGCCGCTTGCACACCGTCAGCGCATCCGCCGCCTTTTGCTGCAGCAAACGCTCATATTCCGCGCGGTCGATGAGCCGTTCCCGCTCCACGCATGTGCGGTCGGTACAGCGCTCCTTCTCGGTGTGGAAAAACTCCTCCCGCTCCCCTACTCTGCGCCGCACGCGGGCGGTCACTCCCTCGCGGCTTTCAAGGTAGGTCTGCTCCATCTCATACACCGCGCTGCACAGCGGGCGCAGCTGTTCCTCATCGGGGCGCAGGATCAGATATTTGCGTTCGATCTCCAAAGGCTGATTCACAGCGCATCAAACTCCTCTCGCGTCAGCAGCAGATTCATCGCTTCCAGCAGTGCGTTGGCTGTCATATGGGACGGAAGCTGCAGTTTTTGCAGCAGTTTTTGCCGTTTTTCCTCGGAATTAGGGCCAATCAGCCCCTTTTCCATCATATCCGCTTTGGTGATCCCTGCGGAAACGCAGGCTTCCTCGCCCTCAAAGGTGGCGCCGCAGTGGCGCAGAGTCTCCAACAGCACCTCCGCCGTCATACCCTCCACACCCAAAAGGCCTTCCTTCCCCGCCTTGCTCTTGCGGCGCTCCTTGCCGCAGATATCGGGGATATAGGCCTGCTTGATGCGATCCTTGGGCAGCGCACCCTTGAGGTAATTGCGGATCACAAAGCCTGCTCCGTCGCTGTCGGTCAGCAGGATCAAGCCCCGTTTTTCCGCTAAGCGGCGCAGAAATGCCAGCTTCTCCTTATCGTTGAACACGCCGAAGCCGCCCGTTTCCACAATGGTGGCATCCACCACCTGCAGCAGCGTATTTTTATCGTAGCGGCCTTCCACCACGATCACTTCCCGAATCTTCTGCTTCATTTTCTGTCAGCCAGCTCCATCAAAAACAGTTTCAGCTCCGCCTCACGGTCGATGCCCGTTTCGCTCTTCATCCGCCGATCCAGTGTCTGACACTTTTTCAGCGCGCGGCGGCACCAATCGTGATCCACACGTTTGGCGGCATCCATCAGCAGCTTTGCGGGATAGTCATTGCGCATATTCCACAGCTGCACCAGCCAAGCCTTGTCCTTGCCGCTGTCCAGTGCAAGCCGTGCGGTGTAGATCCGCCGCAGTTCCTTACCGATAGCCGCAAGGATCATAATGGGCTCTTCCTGCATCCGCAGCAGATCGCCCAAAATCCGCGCCGCATCGTCATAGCGACGGTCTGTGATACACTTGGTCATATCAAACACGCGGGCATCCAGCACGGGCTCCACAACAGCGTCAATATCGGAAATGGTAATGTTCTGCCCCTTGGCATAGGCCCCCACCTTCTTGATCTCCTGCACCAGCGCCGTCATCAGCGTGCCGCAGGTGAACAGAAGATGGTCAATGGTGGCGGTGTCAATGTCGTGTCCCGTGGCGGCAACGCGGCGCTTGACCCACTTCACCAGTGCGGCGCGCTCCTGCTCCTGAAACTCCACTTCCTGCACGAATTTGTCCAGCGCGGCGGTCAGTTTCTTCATTTTGCCGTCCCGCTTGTAGCTGACGGTATCATAGACGAACACCAGTGTACAGTACTCAGGGAAATCGCTGAGGATCTCGATGAGTGCGGTTCTCTGGCTCTCCTCCAGCTTGAAAATATCCAGATCCGTCACCGTCACCAGCGTGTTCTGCGCCATCATCGGCATCGCCTCGACGGTCTCCAGCAGCTCCTGCATCGTCAGGTTCTTGCCCTGCAGGCGGTGGTAATTGAACTCTTCAAAGCCCTCGGGTACCAGCGTGCGGCGCAGCTCCTCCAGATAGAACTCGCGCAGATAGGTCTCCTCACCGTAGAAGATATATACATTTTCCGGCGTAACATTTTTGATGTCGCTTTTCAGCTTCTCAAATGCCGCCGTGCTTTTCGTTGCTTTTACTGCCATATTATTGTTCTCCCTTGTGGACTGTCAGCAAAATATTTCCCTGCAGATCTGTGCGGTATATCTCGATCTCCTTCATTGCCAGGCGTGTCAGCACAACATCCGAGGGATGCCCATAGCTGTTGTCGCCTACACTGATGATTGCCGTTTCCGGCTTGACTTCCTCCAAAAAATCCTTGGCTGTGCTGTATTTTGAGCCGTGATGGCTGACCACCAGCACCTCGATATCCGGCAGAGTATAGCGCTCCACCAGTTTTTTCTCCGTAGAGCCTGCCATATCACCGGTGATGAGCACATCGAAATCTTCCGCGCTGCACAGCACCGTCAAGCCCTGCTCATTCATATCGCCCTCGCCCAACGGCGGATAGATCCGCAGTATCGCCTCGCCAAGCGGCGCCGTCATCTGCTGCTCGGCAAAGAAAACATCGATCCCGTATTTCTCTGCCAGCTCCAGCAAACGGTCTTTCACGCCGTACTCATCCTCGATCTGCGGCAGGTACAGCTTCTCCACCCCTACGCGCAGCATCAACTCTTCCAGACCGTTGGTATGGTCTGCGTGATAATGGGTCACCACGATGGCATCAAGGCGCTTGATCCCCATCGTATGCAGCTGATCGGCAGCGCGACCGCCTGCATCGATGTAGGAATTACTGCTGCCGCAATCCACTAACACCGTTTCATCACTGGAATAGAGCAGCACACTCTCGCCCTGCCCCACATCCAGCGCCAGAATATTCAGATCGCCATAGTGGTACTCCCGTTTACCAAGCTGTACCACCAGCAATAGGGAAAGCGCCGCCAAAATGCCCGTCAGCGCATACTTACGCCGGCGGTCTTTTGAGCAGAAACAGCCAATCAGCATCACATAGACATATACCAGCCAATATTTAAGATAGCTGTTGGTAAAATACAAGGCGTGCCCGGGAATGCGCATCAGCAAATGCGCTGCCTGCAATACATACTGTACAAGTACCCACACCATCCAACCGCAAATCTGTGCCGCAGGCAGCCAGATGAAGCCCAGCAGCACGATGAGGAACGACACCATAAACGCCGCGCCTGCCACCGGAACCACCAGCAGATTGCAGATGGGTGAAAGCACCGTAAAAATACCGAAATAGTACGCAGTCAGCGGCGCAGTGAATAGCATTGCCCCCAGTGATGCCGTAACACTGGCAGAAAAAGCGCTCCATATCCGTTTCCAAACCGTCTTCTCCAGCGGCAGTTTCAGCATCAGAGGATACAATCGTGGGGATAGGAACAAGATTCCTGCCGTAGCGGCAAAACTCAGCTGCAAGCTGATGCTGTTAACGGAGTAGGGATTCCATAGCAGCAAAATCAACAGCGCCGCACTTAGTCCGGTCAATGAATCGCTGTCACGCCAGAAGACGGGCGCCACCAGCACGAAAATCATCATCACGCAGGCACGCACCACAGAGGGCGTCATACCTACCATCAGCATATAGAACAGCAGAACCGGAATCGTCACAAAGGCGAAGAGTTTCCGTCTGCCGCGGGGGATCAAAAGCGCCAAAAGTGTGACCAAAAAGGTACAGTGTAGACCGGAAACCGCCAGCAGATGACTCAAGCCCGTTTCCGAAAAGGCGACCTCATCCTCTTGCCGCAGACCACTGCGATCTCCGGTCAGAATCGCGGTGACAAAGCCGGACACCGCCTCGTCACGCCAGATCTCGCCGATTTTCTCCTGCACCGCACGCTTGGCGCGCTGAGGCAACCAGCGCAGGCTCTCCGGATTTCCCTCCTCCACCGTCACCTCGCTGCGTGCATACAGCAGTACAAATACACCCTTGGAGGTAAATGTGGTAATGTCATTTTCACGGATGCGTCCGGCATCCTGCCAATAAACTCTCCCGCGCAGCACTTGTCCCGGTTGCAGTGACAGCAACGCTTCATCGCCATAATACACTGCTTTTACACCGTTTCCAACAGAAATCGTCACTTTTGCGCCACTATCCGTTTCGATTGGATAATCCGTCACCGTGCCGCAAACCTCCAGCACCTGCCCATAGTTCTCTTCCACCGGCGCTACCACCAATCGGTGATAGCCGCACAGCCACACCATTGCGACGGCGGCAGAAAGAAAGATGGCCATCAGATGCAGACGCAGCGTAGTATGGGCAGCAAGCTTCCGTTTCAGCAGCAGCGTGACCACCGCCAAAAGAAGCAGCACACCTGCCGCATACAGCTGCCAGCCGTCCCACGGCAGACACACTGCCGCCAGCATCGCCGCAGCAAAGGAGAAAGAAACGCTGACCAGTATGCGCATATCCCTGCTCCTTTCGCCGTTACTCAAGTCAGTATACCACAGTTCCTCCCAAAAGGCTAACTATTTATTACCGCCCATTCGTTGGGTGCATAAAAAAACTTCCCGCCGGCAAAGACGGGAAGTTCTTTCATTTTATCAGCCGCGGTATTTCACCTTGGCAAGGCAGACGCGGATCCACTCGTGATCGTAGAAGCTCAGCACATCGCTGGGCAGACCGCCGAAGGTCTCGCATTTGGCCAGTACATCCTCACTGGGATAGATAACGGGATCCTCTGCCATCTCCGGATCCATCTCCGCCAGCGCGGTGGCAGAGGGCGTGGAATAGCCCACCTCATCACAGTTGCGCAGCACGATATCATCGCGGCACATAAAGTTGATGAACGCCATGGCGTTGTTGTAGTTCTCGCAGCACACCGGCACGCACATCGCATCCATAAACAGATTGGCGCCCTCCTCCGGCATACAGAATGCCAGATCCGGATTCTCCTCCGCCATAATGACGTAGTCACCGGCGTAATAGGTGCCGATCGCCGCCTCGTTGTTGATCATCTTATCAAAGATCTGATCCATCACATAGGCCTGCACGATGCCCTTCTCCTTCTGCTTCATCAGCAGCTCCGCCGCCTCGGCGATCTCGTCCTTATCGGTGGTATTGAAGGAGTAGCCCAGCGCTTTCAGCGCAAGACCGATACAGTCGCGGGGGTTATCGAAGATCAGCACCTGACTGCGCAGGTCAGTGGTGAAAAGATCCATCCAACTGGTGGGGGCTTTATCCACCATCTTGGTGTTATAGATGATGCCGGTAGTGCCCCACATATAGGGGACACTATACAGTTGCTGGGGATCATAGTCTCTGTGGAGATACTGGGGATCCATATTGCTCATCAGCGGGATCTGACTGTAATCCAGTTCCAGCAGCAGGTCTTCTGCGATCATTCGGGCGATCATATAGTCCGAAGGAATGATCACATCGTAGGAACTGCCGCCGCTTTTGATGCTGGAATAGAGCATCTCGTTGCTGGAGAAGGTGGCATAGTTGACACGGATACCGGTCTCCGCCTCGAAATCATCGAAGATGGATTCGTCGATATACTCGCCCCAGTTATACACATTGACTACCTCGCCCTGCTCCTCGCCGCAGCCAGGCAGAAATACGCAGGAGAGCACCATCAGCAGCGCCATCAAAAGAGAAACCAACTTTTTCATCAGTTGCCTCCCTTCCGCAGCGCGCGGGCACGCTTCTCATTCAGCTGCTCCTGCCGCACCTGCCGGACATTGACAATGACCAGCAGCGTCAGCACCACAGCAAAGAGAATGGTGGACAGCGCATTGACCTCCGGACTGATGCGTTTACGGGTCATGGCATAGATCTGCATGGCCAGCGTAGACACCTCGCTGCCGGCGGTGAAGTAGGAGATGACAAAGTCATCAATGGACATGGTAAAGGCGATCAGCATACCGTTGAGGATGCCGGGACGCAGCTCCGGCATCAGCACCTTCCAGAATGCCTGCCACGGCGTGGCGCCCAGGTCCATCGCCGCCTCGCCCAGATTGGGGTTGAGCTGGCGCAGTTTAGGCATCACCGCCAGCACCACATAGGGCACATTGAAGGTAATATGCGCCACCAGCAGCGTACCGAATCCCAAAGAGAAACCCAGCAGGTTACCGGCGAACACGAACAGCAGCATCAGACTCACGCCGGTAATGATATCGGCGTTGGTCATAGGGATATTATTGATGGTCAAAAAGAGGTTGCGGGGACGGCGCTTCATATTGTGGAAGCCGATAGCCGCCGCAGTACCCAGCACCGTGGCAATGACAGCCGCCAGTACGGAAACCGTGATGGTGGTGCTGAAGGCGGAGAGGATCTCCTCGTCGCGGAACAGCTCCTGATACCAGTGGAGGGAAAAACCCGCCCACACAGTACGGCTCTTGGAGTCATTGAAGGAGAAGATAATCAGCACCACGATGGGCAGGTACAAAAACAGATACACCAGCACATTGAAAATGCGGGCAAATGCGTTATTCTTCTGCATCATCACATCAGCACCGCCCCTTCTTCACCATCGCCGAAGCGATTGGTGATCAGCGTTGCCACAACCACCAGCACCAGCATCATCAGTGCGATCGCGCTGCCAAGGTGGGGGTTATAGGCAGAGCCAAGGAACTGCATCTCAATGAGATCGCCCAGCAAAAAGCTCATACCGCCGCCCAGCAGCTTGGAGATGGCAAAGGTACTGATAGAGGGGATAAACACCATCGTCACGCCGGAGAGCACACCGGGCAGCGACAGCGGGAAGATCACGCGGCGGAACGTTTCGCGCTTGTTGGCGCCCAGATCCTGCGCCGCCTCGATATAGCGCTTATCCAGCTTATCGATCACAGAGAAAATGGGCAGGATCATAAAGGGCAGGAAATTATACACCATGCCCAGCACCACCGCGATATCGGTGTTGATGATATGGACGGGTCCCAAACCGATCAGACCCAGCAGCTGATTCAAGAAGCCGTTGTTCTCCAAAATGGACATCCACGCATAGGTGCGCAGCAGGAAGTTCATCCACATAGGCAGCATAATGAGCAGCATGGCGATCTTGCGCACCAATGTGCCCTCCTGCGCCAGAAAATAGGAGAAGGGATAGGCGATCAGCAGGCAGATGGCGGTGGCGATCAGCGCCAGCACCACACTGTTGCCAAACACCTGCAGAAACACATCGATATTATCGAAGTTGGAAAGGGTAAACTCACCGTCAAAGTTGGTGAAGGCATACACCACGATGAGCACCAGCGGAATGACCACAAACACGGCCATCCAGAATACATACGGCACTGCCGCGCTCTTAGTCCTCATCGTCAGCGTCCTCCTCAGCCTCGTCCACGAAGTCGGGATCGTTGATCTCGTCATACTCCGCGGAATAGGAACTGTAGTCGCCGAACATTCCGGAATACTCACTCTTTTTCATGATGTGGATATCATCGGGATTCAGAATAATGCCGATGACCTCGCCCACCTCATGGTAATCCGTGGTCTGGATGAGCCACTTATAGCCCTTGAAGTCCACGATGGTGTCATAATGCACGCCCTTAAAGGTGACGGAGGTCACGGTACCCTGCAGACGCCCCTTTTCAGGCGACACGATCTCGATATCTTCGGGACGGATGACCACATCCACCGGCTCCATAGGCGCAAAGCCCTTGTCAAGGCACTTGAACTTGCGGTTGAAAAACTCCACCACATAGTCTGCGTGCATAATGCCGTCAAGGATATTGGACTCGCCGATAAAGTCCGCCACGAAGGCGTTCTTGGGTTCGTTATAAATATCCTCAGGCGTACCGATCTGCTGGATGCGACCCTTATCCATCACCACCACGGTGTCGGACATGGTCAGCGCTTCCTCCTGATCGTGGGTAACATATATAAACGTAATGCCCATCTGCTGCTGGATACGCTTCAGCTCGTTCTGCATATCCTTGCGCAGGCGCAGGTCCAGAGCGCCCAGAGGCTCGTCAAGCAGCAGCACCTTGGGGCGGTTCACCAGTGCTCTGGCGATGGCCACACGCTGCTGCTGACCGCCGGAAAGCTGGTCCACACGGCGCTTGTTAAAGCCCTTGAGGCTGACCACTTCCAGCATCTCATTGACGCGCTCTTCGATCTCCTTTTCGCCCACTTTCGCAATGCGCAGGCCGAAGGCAATATTTTCAAAAACATCCAGATGCGGGAACAGCGCATATTTCTGGAAAACCGTATTGATCTGCCGCTTATGAGGCGGAACATCATTGATCCGAACGCCGTCAAAGGTCACATCACCGGATGCAGGCGTAGTAAAACCGCCGATGATCCGCAGCGTGGTGGTTTTACCGCAGCCACTGGGACCAAGCAGCGTAAGAAACTCGGAATCGTTAATATAGAGGTTGATGTTATCGAGAACCAGCTCGTCGTCAAACGCCATACAGACATTGCTGAGGCGAATCAACTCTTTGGACATTTATCCTCCCCCGTTTCATAAAAAAATAGGCCGCTTCTCGCCGTCAAAAGGGGGCCTGTTCCCGGCCTGATTTTTTCGTTGAAAGTTGGCTCTTTCACTATATAAAAAAACCGTCGAATTGTCAATAAATAAACACAATTTTTTCCACAGACGAAACAACTGACCGGAGAGGAAAATTCCTCTCCGGTCAGTATCTCACGCATCAAAATATTTATCCCGAAACGGCACACTTTCCACCTCAAAGCTACGTCCCTTGAGGTAGTTCAGCAGCCCCGCATCGGTGGAAAAATCGAAGGTAAGGCGATAGCTGTACAGCGCCTGCCGCGTTTCGCCGTAGCGCTTGTTCTTCTCGCCGTTGCCGTATTTTCCGTCGCCCAGCAGCGGACAGCCCAAATCGGCAAAGGACGCACGGATCTGATGGGTACGCCCCGTCAGCAGCTCCACCTCCACCAGCGCAAGCTCTCCCTTATGCTGCAGAGTTTTATACTTGGTCAGCGCCGTTTTTGCGCCGGAAACCGGTCTATGGTACACCGATACCTGCTTTTTCTTCTCGTCCTTCAAAAGGAAGCACTCGATCTTTCCCTCCGCCGGCTTGGGCGCGCCGATGGTGATGCACAGATAGCGCTTGTCGATTTCGCGGTCACGGATCTTCTCATTGATGATGCGCAGTGTTTCGGCGTTCTTGGCGGCGATGACGATGCCGCCGGTATTGCGGTCGATGCGGTTGCAAAGCGCCGGTGTAAAAGCGTTCTCCCAGCGGGGATTCCACTCCCGCTTCTGATAGAGATACGCCTGAATGTGGTTGATGAGGGTGTTCACCTTCTCCGTCTCGTCGGCGTGCACCACAAGACCGGGGCGCTTATTGAGCAGCATAATATTCTCGTCCTCATAGACGATATCCAGCGACGGACGGAACAGCGTCAGGAACATATTCTCCTCACGGGGCTGGTCAAAAAACTCGTCGTTGATATAAAGCTGCAGCACATCGCCCTGCTGCAGCCGCTGGTCGCGCTGGGCGCGGGCGCCATTGACCTTGATGCGTTTGATGCGGATATATTTCTGCAGCAGCGCAGCCGGCAGCAGCGGCAGCGATTTGGCGATAAACCGATCCAAACGCTGTCCGGCATCGTTTTTTCCGATAGTCAGCTCTCTCATAGGCGCCTCCTTTCCCAATCTACACCGTCTATTCTAACCTATTTTCGAAAAATGTCAAAATAAATGTAAGAAAATGTTTGACAACGGGGAAAGTATTGATTATAATATCACTCGTGTCATTGCGAGGTGTACTATGCATTTGAATGTTAACAGAATTCTGCATACCCCCGGCGCCAGTCAGGATTTCCATTTTGAGATGGATCTTTCCGATCTGGATTTCGGCGGTATGTACCCTGTCGTGCGGCCGGTTGTTGTGGACGGCCAGGTGCGCAATCAGGCAGGCGTACTGCATTGTGAGCTTCAGGCTGATACGACGCTCCGCTCCGTTTGTGCCCGGTGTGCGAAAGAGTTTGATGAGTCCAAATGCGTTCTCTTCTCTTGCGTTCTTGCAGAGGAGAAGCAGGAGGAGGAGAACGAAGACATCGTTGTGCTGGAAAAGGACGAGGTGGATCTGGCGGAACTCGCCAGAACTGCGTTCATTCTCGAGATGGACACAATTTCGCTTTGTTCCGAAGACTGCGAAGGTCTTTGCCCCGGCTGCGGCGTAAACCTCAACGAGGAACCCTGCCGCTGTAAAAAGCAGGTCGATCCCCGGTTGGCCGCGCTGGCAAAGCTGCTGCAGCAGGACGAGTAACCCCAGATCCATATTAAATTACTGCTCAAGGCAGTTAAGACCAAGGAGGTGTCAACATGGCAGTACCTAAGAGAAAAGTATCCAAACAAAGACGCGATAAGAGACGCAGCTCCGTGTGGAAGCTGACCGCTCCCGGTCTCGTGGCTTGCTCCAAGTGCGGCGCGCTGCATCTGCCTCACAGAATGTGCCCCGAGTGCGGTACCTATAAGGGCCGCGAGGTTAAGACCATCAAGTCCGTGACCGCCGAGAACTAATTACTGTGTGTCCTTGTTAGGAGGGAAGAATGTGTTTCTTCCCTCCTTACTTTTTTGCGCAGGAAAGCCGTTCTGCGCACCCTTTTTCCGCTTTTCCTTGTTGCGGAATTTCCATTTTTCGGCTATAATAAATTAGACTGTATTATTATGCCCTTTTCAGAGAGGTTTTCCCTATGAGTACTGTGATCACTTCCATCGACCGCCGCAGTCCGGCGGACAGAGCCGGTATCAAGGTCGGCGAAAAACTGCTTACCATCAACGGTCACCAGATCGTCGATGTGCTGGACTACCGCTTCTACGGCTATGACGCCAAAAGCGTCGTGACGCTGCAGCGCCCTGACGGCTCCGTGCGTGAGCTTGCCATCGGCAAAGAGGACGGCGAGGATCTGGGACTCAATTTCGATACCTATCTGATGGATGAGATGCGTCCCTGCTCCAACCACTGCATTTTCTGCTTTGTGGATCAGATGCCGCCCAATATGCGCCAGAGTCTTTACTTCAAGGATGACGATGCGCGTTTGAGCTTCCTGCTGGGCAACTATATCACGCTGACCAACATCTCCCCCCGCGAGGCACAGCGGATCATGGATCTGCACATCAGTCCCATCAATGTTTCCGTACACGCCACCGATCCGCAGCTGCACTGCACCATGCTGGGCAACAAGGACGCGCGGCAGAGTCTGGAATATATGCGCCAGTTCGGCAAGGCCGGCATCGTGATGAACGGACAGATCGTGGTCTGCCCCGGTTGGAATGACGGCGATCAGCTGCGCCGCACCATGTCTGATCTGATGGAGATGGGCTTTGCCAGCTGTTCCGTTGTGCCGGTGGGTCTGACCAAGTACCGTAAGGGCTTGGCAAAGCTCCGCCCCGTGGATAAGGAAACCGCACGGGACATCATCGCCATTGCCGAGGAATATGGGCAGAAGTGCCTTGAAAAGTTCGGCACGCGCCTTTTCTTCTGCGCCGATGAGCTGTTTTTGAAGGCGGAGCTTCCCCTCCCCGAGGAGGATTACTACGAAGGCTACCGCCAGCTGGAAAACGGCGTCGGTATGCTGCGCTCCCTTGAGGGCGACTTTATGGCGGCGCTGGACAGCGAGATGCTGCCCGACTCCCCCACCCCCTTCACCATTGCCACCGGCGTGGCTGCCGCGCCCCATCTGCGAATGCTGTTGGAGCGGGCGCAGGAGCACTTCCCCGGTCTGCAGGGTCAGGTGATCGCTGTGGAAAACGATTTCTTCGGTCACACTATCGATGTGGCAGGTCTGCTGACCGGTCAGGACATCGCCGCGCAGCTGAAGAACCGCGACATCGGCGGACGGGTACTGATCCCGCTGCATATGCTGCGCCACGGTGAGACCGTATTTTTGGACGACTACACGGTGGAGCGCCTGAGCCAGGAACTGGGCGTGCCGGTGGAGGTTGTCGGCATCGACGGCGGCGACTTGGCCGACGCTATGTTTGAAGCTGTCTATTAATTTGCATTTTCCTGCCGCGCTTGCGGCGTTAAAGGAGGTAATACCCTATGTCCAAACCTATTATCGCTATCGTGGGTCGCCCCAATGTGGGAAAATCCATGCTGTTCAACAAGTTGGTGGGTAAGCGTCTGTCCATCGTGGAAGACACCCCCGGTGTCACCCGTGACCGCATCTACGGCGAGGCGGAGTGGAATGGCCGCAAGTTCACCGTCGTGGACACCGGCGGCATCGAGCCCAGCACCGACAATATGATCCTCGCCTTTATGCGCGAGCAGGCGCAGATCGCCATCGACAACGCCACGGTGATCGTGTTTGTCACCGACATCAAGACCGGTATGACCGCTTCCGATCAGGAGGTTGCCTATATGCTGCAGCGCAGCGGCAAGCCCATCGTACTGGCAGTGAACAAGATGGACTCCACCGGCACTGTGAACCCCGACTTCTACGAGTTTTACAATCTGGGTCTGGGCGATCCCATCGCCGTTTCCGCCGTGCACGGTCACGGCACCGGCGACCTGCTGGATGAGTGCATGAAGTACTTCCCCGAAGAGGATGACGAGGACGAGGATGACGACGTCATTCAGGTCGCCATCATCGGCAAGCCCAACGTCGGTAAGTCCAGCCTCACCAACCGCATCCTCGGTCAGCAGCGCGTGATCGTCAGCAATGTGGCCGGCACCACCCGTGACGCCATCGACTCCTACTTTGAAAACGAGACCGGCAAGTACAACTTCATCGATACCGCCGGTATGCGCAAGAAGTCCAAGGTGGACGACAATATTGAGAAGTACAGCGTGCTGCGCGCCACGATGGCCATCGAGCGCAGTGATGTGTGTCTTATCATGATCGACGCGCAGGACGGCGTGACCGAGCAGGACACCAAGGTGGCAGGTCTTGCCCACGAGGCAGGAAAGGCCTGCATCATCGTGGTGAACAAGTGGGATCTGGTGGAGAAGGACGGCAAGACTATGGATCGTATGCGTGAGGACATCCGCCGCGATCTGAGCTATATGACCTATGCCCCCATTCTGTTCATCTCCGCTATGACCGGTCAGCGCGTGCAGCGTCTGTTCGAGCTGATCAACTATGTGCACGAGCAGTCCTCTATCCGCATCACCACCGGCATGCTCAACAGCGTGCTGGCCGATGCGCAGACCCGTGTGCAGCCCCCCTCCGATAAGGGTCGCCGCCTGAAGATCTACTATATGACGCAGGTGGGCATCCGCCCGCCCCACTTCGTGGCATTCTGCAACGAAAAGAAGCTGTTCCACTTCTCCTACCGCCGGTATCTGGAAAACCAGATCCGCAGCGTGTTCGGTCTGGAGGGTACACCCGTGATTATGACGGTTCGCCAAAAGGGCGAGGAGGAATAACGATGCCTTTGTATTTCTCTATTTTTGTGGCGATGCTGCTGTCCTACTTTTTGGGCTGCGGCAACGGTGCCATCCTTGTGTCCCACTTTGTGGTGCACGACGATGTGCGCTCCCACGGCAGCGGCAACGCAGGCCTGACCAACTTCTACCGTGTTTACGGCGCCAAGTATGCGCTGCTGGTGATCTTGTTTGATATGGGCAAAACCGTTGTTTCCACGCTGATCGGCGGCTATATGTTCCTTTGTCTGTACGACGATTGGACGCTGGGCGTGCTGGTGGCAGGCCTTGGCTGTATTCTCGGTCACCTCTTCCCTGCCTTCTATGGCTTTAAGGGCGGCAAGGGTATCCTCTCCGGCAGTATGCTGGTGATCATGCTGGATTGGCGTATGGCGCTGGTTGCCTGGGGTCTGTTTATGCTGCTGTGGCTGGCATCCCGCTATGTTTCGCTGGGTTCTATCGCCGCCGCAGCCAGTGTTCCCGTCTCCGCATTTTTCCTGTATGACCGTCCGGTCTATGTCATTATGTGCTTCGTGCTGGCCGCGCTGGTGATCTGGAGTCACCGCAGCAACATCAAGCGTCTGCTGACCGGCACAGAAAGCAAGTTCAAGTGGCACAGCGGCACCGACCGCAAGTGATGCCCCATTCAGGTTAGGAGTAGTTCAGAATGAAACGATTTATCGTACAAATTATGTTCCCCATCACCACCGCAATGATCTGGGGCAGTTCTTTTGTGATGCAGAGCAACAGCGCCGATGTCATCGAAGCTATGACCTTCAATGCTATGCGCAGTATAGTGGCGTTCTTTACGCTGCTGTTGCTGATCCCCATCTTCGCCCACTTCAACAAGGGTGAGAAGCCCGTGCTGAGCGTGGAGGAGAAGAAGAAAAACCGTAAGGTTCTGATCTGGGGCGGTTTCTGCTGCGGTACGGCGCTGGCATTGGCCTGCAACCTGCAGCAAATGGGTATGGTAGCCGGCGCTTCCGCCGGTAAGACCAGCTTTATCACCACACTGTATGTGGTGCTGGTTCCCATCTGCGGTCTTTTCCTGAAGAAAAAGATCCCCGCATCCGTCTGGGTCGGCGTGATGGTTGCCGTGGCAGGTCTTTACTGTCTGTGCATCAAGGAAGATTTCACCATCGTGTTCAGCGACTTCCTTGTTCTGCTGTGCGCCTTTGCTTATGCGCTTCAGATTCTGGTGATCGACCACTTCGCCCCCCACACCGACGGCGTACAGCTCAGCTGTGTGCAGTTCTTCTTCACCGCCATCTGGTCGCTGATCGGTATGTTCATATTCGAGAACCCCAACTGGAGCGCCATTATGAGCTGTATGGGCGACATCCTCTATGTGGGCATCTTCTCCAGCGGTGTGGCCTACACCCTGCAGATTCTGGCACAGAAGGACTCCGCCAACCCCACGATGGTATCGCTGCTGCTGAGCCTTGAATCCGTGTTCGGCGTACTGTCCGGCGCCATCTTCCTGCACGAGCGTATGACCGGCAAGGAATATCTGGGCTGTGTGCTGATGCTGGTCGCCGTTGTGCTGGCGCAGCTCCCCTCTCCCAAGAAAAAGACCGCTGCCGCGGAATAATTGAGAACAAAATAAAAAATCGCTGTCCATCCGGACAGCGATTTTTTATTTCATCTTCTCACAGACACAGCAGATATAGCCTTGCGGCGCATCGGGATAGGCAAAGCGATACCCCGCTTCCTCCTCAATGCCCCGCAGCAAAGCCCCCAGGCTGTCTCCGCGGCACTTGGCCAGTGCCTCGCGCTTCGTCCACAGCCGGAAAAAGGCTTCATTGGACGCATCTCCAAGTGCTTTTTTCAGGCGGTTGGGCGCGGTGCGGATCTCCTCCACATCCACGCCGATGGGCTGCTGCGACACAGCACAAACTACCACATCACCACTATGGCTGACGCTGAAGCAGGCGCCATTCGTCACCGGCTTTCCGTTTCGGTCATAGCTGATCTGCACCTGCTCCGGCGTGATCTGCAGCGCAGCGGACAGCATCTGTCGCGCCAAAGCATCAGCGCACAGCGATTGCAGCCGCTTTTGGGGCGGCATACGGTCGATCCGCTGCCGTTTTTCCGGTGCCAGCCAGCTTTCCCACAGGGAAAGCTGCGCATCTGTCACCGTTTTCAAATTCAAAAAACGAATCTCCATAGCTTAAAAGAAGGTGATCTGGCTGGTGTCCGGCATTCCTGCCAGCGCGCCCAGTGCTTTGAGCTGCTCGATATGGGTCTTGGACAGCTTATTGCAGCACATAGAAAACTCCTCAATGGAGAGGAAATGCTTGCCCTTGCGCTGCTCCACCGTTGCCAGCGCAGCCGTTTCACCCAAACCGCGCACCGACACAAAGGGCGGCAGCAGACCGTTTTCCGTAATGAGGAACTTGGTAGCGTCGGATTTATAGATGTCGATGGTGTCAAAGTGGTAGCCACGCAGCAAGAATTCGTAGCACACCTCCAGCGTGACCATCAGGTTCTGCTCCACCGCGGTGGCTTCCTTGTTGTTCTCGATTTCGCGGATCTTGCGCTTGACCGAGTCGATGTCCTGGCAGCAGAACTCGGCATCGAACGCCTTGGCGCGGATGGAGAAGAAGGTTGCATAGAACGCCAGCGGATAATGTACCTTGAACCACGCGATACGGAACGCCATCATTACGTATGCCACCGCGTGCGCCTTGGGGAACAGATAGCCGATCTTGGCAAGGGACTCAATGTACCAATCCGGCACATTGTGGGCGCGCATTGCCTCTTCCCAGCCCGGCTCAAAGCCGCCCTTCTTCACCTTACCCTTACGAACCGACTCCATAATCTTAAAAGACATCTTGGGGTCAAGTCCCATCTGGATGAGATAAAGCATAATATCGTCGCGGCAGCCCACCGTTTCCAGAACGGACGCCGTGCCGTTGACGATCAGATCACGGGCATTGCCCAGCCACACATCCGTACCGTGGGAGAAGCCGGACAGACGCACCAAGGTGTTGAAATCCTTGGGCTGGGTGTCCATCAGCATACCGCGGGTAAAGCGGGTGTTGAACTCAGGGATTGCCACAGCGCCGGTGGGACCCAGCAGCTCGTCATTCTCAAAGCCCAGCACCTTGGAGGAGGTGAAGATACTCATGGTATCAGGGTCATCCAGCGGGATGGTCTTGGGATCCACGCCCGTCAGATCCTGCAGCATCTTGATCATGGTGGGGTCATCGTGTCCCAGCATATCCAGCTTCAGCAGGTTATCCTCCATACAGTGGTATTCAAAATGGGTGGTCACCGTGTCGGCATCCTCCGCATCTGCCGGATGCTGCACAGCGGTGAAGTCCTCAACATCCATATCGTCGGGGACGACCACCAATCCGCCGGGGTGCTGACCGGTGGTGCGGCGCACACCCACACAGCCCTGCGTCAGGCGGTTGGTCTCGGCATTGCCGGCGGTGATGCCGCGCTCCTCCAGATACTTCTTCACGAAACCGAAGGCGGTCTTTTCCGCCAATGTACCGATGGTACCGGCGCGGAACACCTGCGTTTCGCCGAACATTTCGATGGCGTGACGATGGGCGCGCGCCTGATATTCACCGGAGAAGTTCAGGTCGATATCGGGCACCTTGCCGCCGCCGTAGCCAAGGAAAGTTTCAAAGGGGATATCAAAGCCGTCCTTGATATAGGGGGTCCCGCACTGGGGGCAGACCTTGTCGGGCATATCCGCGCCGCAGCCGTAGCTGCCGTCGGTGATAAACTCGTTGTGACGGCACTTGGGGCAGCGGTAGTGGGGCGGCAGCGAGTTGACCTCCGTAATGCCGGACATATACGCCACCAGCGACGATCCCACCGAACCACGGGAGCCCACCAGATAGCCGTTTTCCAGACTGCGCTCCACCAGCTTCTGCGCCGACATATACACCACATCGTACTTGCCCAGAATGCCGCCCAGCTCCACGTTCAGACGGTCCACAATCAGCGCCGGCGGCTCATCGCCGTACAGCTCGTGACACTTGTTCCACACCTTGTCGTGCAGCTCCTGCTCGGAGTTGCCAAGGCGCGGCGAGAACAGCTGACCGGGCGGCAGCAGTTCGATCTCTTCCACCATATCCGCGATGCGGCGGGGATTGTCCACCACCACCTCGTGCGCCTTCTCCTCGCCCAGATAGGCGAATTCCTTCAGCATCTCATCGGTAGTTTTAAAGTAGATGGGCAGACTTTCGTCCGCGTCCGGCATCTTCTTACTGGCCAGCAGCACATGGCGGTAGATCTCATCCTCCGGCTCCTGGAAGTGAACGTCACCGGTAGCGCAAACCGGCTTGCCCAGTTCCTCACCCAAGCGGACGATAACGCGGTTAAACTCCCGCAGTTCCTCCTCCGACTGCACATCGCCTTTGCGCAGCATAAACAGGTTGTTGCACAGAGGCTGAATCTCCAGATAGTCGTAGAACGAGGCGATGCGCTTGAGTTCCTCCCAATCCTTATGGTCGGTGATAGCGCGGAACAGTTCGCCCGCCTCGCAGGCAGAGCCGATGATCAAGCCCTCGCGGTGTTCCACCAGCTCTGACTTGGGGATAATGGGATAGCGCTTGAAATATTTCAGATTCGAGGCAGAAATCAGCTGATAGAGGTTTTTCAGACCCAATTTATTCTTGGCAAGCAGGATGATATGCTTGGGTCTGCGGTTGGTTTTCGTTCCCTTGGGCCGCAGCTTCAGCATCTCCTCATTGATCTGCTGCAGACGGTCAATCCCCAGTTCCTTCTCCATCTTCTCATAGAAGGGGATCAGCATATATGCCACCATTGCCGCGTCATCGGATGCGCGGTGATGGTTGAAAGCAGGCAGATCCAGATGCTCCGCCACAATGTCCAGTTTGTGCTTGCTCAGCTGCGGCAGCAGGTTCTGGGCAAGGATCAGCGTATCCACATAGGTAGGTTCAAAGTCCAGTCCCACCTTGCGGCAGCCGGCACGGATAAAGCCGATATCGAACTCGGCATTATGGGCAGCCAGCGGTCGGTTACCCACAAAGTCCAGAAACGCAGTCAGCGCTTCCTTCAGCTGCGGCGCATCCGCCAGCATCGCATCGGTGATACCGGTCAAACCGATGATCTCCGGTGTCAAACGGCGGTTGGGGTTGACAAAGGTCTGGAAACGCTCCGTCACCTCGCCATTTTTCAGTACCACCGCGCCGATTTCGGTGATCGCCTCGCGATCCACCTTCAAGCCGGTGGTTTCAATATCGAAGCAGACGATCTCATCGCTGAAGGCACAGTCCTTCTGTCCGTGCACAACGATACGGTCGTCCAGATTGTTCACATAGTAGCCCTCTACGCCGTAGAGAATTTTGATCTTACCCTTGGCGGTATGCCATGCATCCGGGAAGGACTGCGCCACGCCGTGATCGGTGATGGCAATAGCAGGATGCCCCCAAGCGATCGCCTGCTTGATGACAGAGGCGGTATCGGTCAAGGCGTCCATATTGGACATACGGGTATGCAGGTGCAGCTCCACACGCTTGCGCGGCGCCGTATCCTGCCGCGCCTGATGGGGGATCTTCATAATATGATAGGGGTTGATCTGAATATCCTTGCCGTCGCGGGTCAGCTCCACCAAGCCCTGCACCCGCAGCCACACACCCTTGGCAACGCCCTTCTGCGCGCCGGACAGCTCCTCCAGCTTGCCATACTTTCGCACGGTGACTGAGCTGTGCTCGTCCGTCATATCGAAGGTCAGACACCACTTGCCGGGCATTCTGGTCTCATAGCACTCGCAGGCGAAAACGCGGCCTTCCACCACGGCAACACCCATCTTGGGGTTCAGCCCCTCCATAGAAATCGCCTTGGCACGGATGGGCTTGCCCATCAGCACCTCGTTGTCACCGCCCTTGCCGCCCTTCTGCGCGGAGAGAACATGCACAATCACGCGGACGTGGTGCAGCTTGTATTCCTGCTGCAGCAGCTGGCTGAGAGCAGATTGCGCCGCCTCCGGAATCTCTTCAGGAGACTCCATCTCCAGCTCCATCGTCCGCGCTTCGCGGTCCAGTGCGCCGCCGATGATCTGCACATCGTGCAGCAACAGACGCAGGTCGCGAGGCGGCACAAAATTTTCAAAAAAGTCAAAAAATGGCGTCTTTTCTGCCATTGAGATGACCATTCCTTTCCAAATAGTAACGATAGATTCGCCGCCATAAGGCGGCGAATCTGCTTGGTTTACAGCTTCTCGATCTCCTCCATCAGCGCGTCCACCAGTTTATCCTCGGGGACTTTGTAGAGGATCTCGCCCTTGCGGAACACAAGACCTTCGCCCTGACCGCCGGCAATACCCACATCGGCTGCCGAAGCCTCACCGGGTCCGTTGACTACACAACCCATCACCGCAACAGTGATCGGCTTGGTGCAGCTTTGCAGGCGGCGCTCCACCTCGTTGGCGATGGGGATCATATCATACTTAGTGCGTCCGCAGGTGGGGCAGGCGATGAGATTGGGTCCTACCTGCCGGACACCGGATGCCGCAAGGATCTTCTTGGCGGCATAGATCTCCTCTACCGGATCGGCAGTCAGGCTGACACGCAGCGTGTCACCGATGCCAAGGCACAGCAGCCCGCCAATTCCGATGGCGCTCTTAATAACACCCATAGACGGCGTTCCCGCTTCGGTAACACCCAGATGCAGCGGATAATCCGTCTGCTGATGCAGCATCTGATAGGCCGCCATATTCACATCCACACGGGAACACTTGACAGAGATGCAGATATCGTCAAAATTGCAGTCATTCAACAGTTGCACATGACCCATCGCGCTTTCCACCAGCGCCTGCGGCGTTACACCGCCGTATTTTGCCAGCAGATTCTTCTCCAGCGAGCCGCCGTTGACACCGATGCGGATCGGGATGTTCCGCTCACGGCAGGCATCTGCCACAGCGCGCACACGCTCATGGCTGCCGATATTGCCGGGATTGATGCGGATCTTGTCGATCCCCTCCTCGGCGCAGCGCAGCGCCAGCTTATAGTCAAAATGGATGTCCGCCACCAAGGGGATGGAGATCTCCTTTTTGATCTGTCCGATAGCAGCAGCGGCTGCCATATCCGGCACCGCCACACGGATGATCTCGCAGCCTGCCGCCTCCAGCGCGTGGATCTGCGCCACAGTTGCATCTACATCATCGGTGCGGGTATTGCACATAGACTGGATGGCAACGGGTGCGCCGCCGCCCAGTGTGACATTGCCAATTTGAATCTGCTTACTCATGGTCTATCACCTACTGAAAAATTTTCCAGATATCCTGGAACATCACAACCACCATCAGGATCATCAGCAAGACGAAGCCTGCCACGTGGATATAGTTTTCAAACTTAGAGGGGATCTGCTTTTTGAAAAGCAGGAGGCTGATCTGATTTACAACAAGGAAGAAGATCTTGCCGCCGTCCAGCGCAGGCAGGGGCAGCAGATTCATCACCGCCAGATTCACGGCGATCAGCGCGCCGATATAGGCGATGTTCTCCATTGCCATTTTGAAGGTATCGGACTGTTCGCCGATCTCGGTCATAGTGGATACGATACCCACCGGTCCGCTCAGATCGCCGATACCGGCCTGACCGGTAAACAGCATCTCCAGCGATACCCATACCGACTGCACAAAGGACAAGGCGTTGTTCCAGCTATACTTAATGCGGTCGAAGAAATTCGCTTCCTCCACGCCAAAGAAGATACCAAAGCCGGTATACGTGCCGCCGTTCTGGTCGGGATACTCGGCGCGGGTCATAGCAAAATCGTTGAGCCGTACCTTCTCCCCATCGCGGCGCACCGTCAAATCGAAGGTGGCGTCGGTATTGAGACCGAACAGCAGGCTTACATCGCTGTAGACATAAACCCGTTTGCCATCGATAGACAGCAGGCGGTCACCCACCTGCAGGCCCTGCTCGCTCTGCAGCGGGCAGCCCTCGGCAAAACCGGTGATGGTAGGACTATAAAACGCCTGGGCGCTGGAATAGAGGATCATAATGATCAGCACACCGGTGATAAAGTTCATCGCCGCACCGGCTGCAAAGATCAGCAGCTTCTGCCAAAATCCCTGATTATTCAGCGCAGAGGGGTCGTCGGAGTCCTCTTCCTCACCCTCCATCGCACAGAATCCGCCCACGGGCAGGATACGCAGAGCATAGGTGGTATCCCCTTTTGTCTTTTTGAAAATGGCAGGACCCATACCGATGGCGAACTCATTCACCTTTACGCCACAAGCCTTTGCAGCCAAAAAATGACCCAATTCATGGACGGCGATCAAAATGCCGAAAATCAGAATGGCTGCTAACACATAGATCATACGAGAGAAATTCCTTTCACTTGAGATGGCGGCGCACCACGGCGCGTGCCGCCGCGTCTGCTTCCAGTATATCCTGCAGACAAGGTGTGTATTTCACTTCAATTTCCGAAAGCGCGCGCTCTACAAGGCGATGGATCTCATTAAAGCCCACCTCACCGCGCAAAAACGCGAACACCGCTTCTTCATTGGCGCCATTCATAATGGCGCAGGAGGTGCCGCCCATTTTACCGCACTCCCGCGCGATACGCAGGCAGGGAAATGCCTCCATATCCGGTGCGTGGAAGGTCAGATCGCCGCAACTCAGCAGATCCAGCTTCTTATCCGGCGATGCCGCGCGGTTGGGATAGGTAAAAGCATAGCGGATGGGCAGCTTCATATCCGGTGTGCCCAGCTGGGCGATCATCGCGCCGTCGCGGTACTCCACCAGCGAATGGATGATACTCTGGCGGTGAATGACCACATCCACCTGCTCCACATCCATACGGTAAAGACGCATCGCCTCAATGACTTCCAAACCCTTATTCATCAGCGTAGCGGAGTCCACGGTGATCTTGGCGCCCATAGACCAGTTGGGATGCTTCAGCGCGTCGGCCGCCGTCATTTTCTCCAATTCTTCGTAGCTTCTGCCAAAGAACGGACCGCCGGAGCAGGTCAAAATCAGCCGCTGCACCTCCGCTGCGTCGCGGCAGCCCTGCAGACTTTGGAAAATGGCAGAATGCTCGCTATCCACCGGCACGATCTCCGCGCCGCAGCGCTCCGCCTCCGCCATCACCAGCTCACCGGCGCACACCAATGTTTCCTTGTTGGCCAGGGCGATGCGCTTTTTCCGGCGGATCGCCGCCAGTGTAGGCTCCAGACCCACGCTGCCTACCACGGCGGTGACCACGGTATCTGCCTGCGGCAGACTGGCTGCCCGCAGCAGACCCTCCGGTCCTTCCGCCACTTCCACGTCCATATCGTGCAAACGCTCACGCAGCACCTTTGCCGCGTCGCGGTCGTACATCACAGCCAGCGCAGGCTTGAATTCCCGCACCTGCTGCTCTATCAAATCCACCTGCGTGCTGGCGGTCAGTGCAGCGACGGACAGACCCAGTTCCCGCACTACTTCCAGCGTTTGCCGTCCGATAGAGCCGGTAGAGCCCAGCACAGAGATCATCTTTGTCACAAACAACAACTCCTTACAAAGTCACATGGCTGACGATCAGCCACACAACGGGGGCAGCGAAGATCACGCTGTCAAAGCGATCCAGCACGCCGCCGTGACCGGGCAGCAGGCGGCCGTAGTCCTTGATGCCCTGCTGACGCTTGATCACAGAGAAACTCAGATCGCCCAACTGACCCATCGCCGCACCGACCAGACCGATCAGCACACACCAGCCGATATGCAGCTGCTGCGTGGTGCAGAGGGTGAAGATGATGCGGAAGATCACCATACCCGCCATACCGCCCGCAAGACCGCCAATGGCGCCCTCCACCGTCTTTTTTGGGCTGACGCGGGGCGCCAGCTTATGCTTGCCGCAGGCCATACCGGTAAACAGTGCAGCGCTGTCGCTGCAGAATGCCGCCACCAAGGGGATCAGCACCATACCGCCGCCGTAGGGCAGCATACGCAGGCACAGCAATGCACTCAATGCCAAGGGTATCACCAAACCTGCGGCAAAAATGGTACAGATATCCGTGAAGGACAGCGCGTGCTCCGTGCCGTATTCCACAACCGCGCACACAAACACCAGAACGATCAGCGCAGCGAGGAAAAATACGCCCAGATTGCCCAAAACCGTATCGGCAAAGCGGGCGTCGCTCCAGTACACAGAGGTGACTGCAAACACGCTCATCGTGCCGGCAAGTCCCCACCAGCGCTTGGCTTTCTCCGCACCGCAAACCGCCGTCAGCAGTTCGTGGGCGCCGATGATGCTCAAGCCGTACAGCAGTACAGCGGTTGCCCAATCGGGCGCCGCCACCAGCACTGCCAGCAGCAGCGGAATGCCCACCACAGATACCAAAATCCTTTGCTTCATGACTTCACCTTACTTCTTGACCCCGCCGAAGCGACGGTCACGCTTTTGATAATCAATAATTGCCTCATCCAGTGTCCGCTCATTGAAATCGGGCCACAGCGTGTCGCAGAAATAGAACTCGGAATAGGCACACTGCCACAGCAGGAAGTTGCTCAGACGCACCTCTCCGCTGGGGCGGATGATCAGCTCCGGATCGGGGATACCGGCGGAGAACAGATACTCGCCGAACTCCGCCTCCGTCAACGCATCGGCACTGCGCTCCCCTGCCACACAATCGGCAGCAAAGGCGCGGGCAGCCCGCAGCAGCTCATCGCGGCCGCCGTAGTTCAGACAGATGTTGGCCTGAAAGCCGTCGATCTCACGGGAGATGGCATTGGTGCGCTCCACCATTTCCTGCAGCTCCGGAGAGATAGCACTCATATCGCCGAAAAACTTCAAACGGATCTGATCGCGCTCCATTGATTCAATGGCCTCCAGCATATACTGCTTCAAAAGGCCCATAATGGTACTGACCTCATCAGCAGGGCGCTTCCAGTTTTCAGTGGAAAAAGCGTACACCGTCAGGTATTCCACACCCAGCTCCTTGCAGTATGTGGCAATCTTACGGAACACTTCTGCGCCTACCTTATGTCCGGCAGTACGAGGCAGACCGCGCTGCTTCGCCCAACGACCGTTGCCGTCCATAATAATAGCGATATGGCGGGGAAGGCGGCTCATGTCCACCTGCCCCGCCTGATGAGACTTTTTCGAGTCAAACAGCCCCATTAAACCGACATCAGTTCCTTTTCCTTATTTGCCAGCAGAGCATCCAGTTCCTTGCAGCTGTCGTCGGTCAGCTTCTGCATATCCTTCTCCACGATCTTCAGCTCGTCCTCGGTGATCTCGGAGGCCTTCTGCTGCTTCTTGAAATGTTCCAGAGCATCGCGGCGGATATTGCGCACGGCAACCTTGCCGTTTTCGGTGTACTTATGGATCTGCTTGACCAGCTCCTTACGGCGCTCCTCCGTCAGCTGGGGGAATGCCAAACGGATGGACTTGCCGTCGTTGGAGGGATTGATGCCCAGATCGGACTCCAGAATCGCCTTCTCAATACCACGCAGAGCGCTGGCATCCCAAGGGGTGATCAGCAGCGTGCGGGCATCGGGGGAGCCGATGGAAGCGATCTGATGGATGGGGGTGGGGGTGCCATAGTAGTCCACATTGATGCGGTTGAGCACGGAAGCGTTGGCACGACCTGCACGCACGGCGGCAAAGTCAGCAGCAACAGAGTCGATGCTCTTCTTCATTTTTTCTTCGTAAACCTTGTATTCGTCTTTCAGCATGGTGATGATTTCCTTTCTGATTTATGGTCGCGCCGAGCCTTACAGCGCCTGAATTACTCTTGTACGATGGTGCCGATCTTCTCGCCCTTGACAGCGCGGACGATGTTGTAGGGATCCTTCAGCGCAAACACCAGCACGGGGATGTGGTTATCCATAGACAAGCTGGTGGCGGTAGAGTCCATCACGGCCAGATGCTGTGCCAGCACATCGTCATAGGTGATGGAATCGAACTTGCGGGCATCGGCATTCTTGGCAGGATCGCTGTCATACACGCCGTCGATATTCTTGGCCAGCAGGATCACCTCAGCACCAATCTCCGCTGCACGCAGCACAGCCGCCGTATCGGTGGAGAAGAAGGGATTACCGGTGCCGCAGCCAAAGATGACCACGCGACCCTTCTCCAGATGGCGGATCGCTCTTGCGCGGATATAGGGCTCTGCCACGGCGCGGATCTCCAGTGCCGTCTGCACACGCACATCCACACCCTTCTGCTCCAGCACGTCTGCCATTGCCATGCAGTTCATCGCCGTTGCCAGCATACCCATATGGTCCGCACGGGTGCGCTCAATATAGCCTTCGCCGTTCTTCACGCCGCGCCAGAAGTTGCCGCCGCCGATGACGACGCCTACCTCTACGCCCATTTCGACGCACTCGCGGATCACATCCGCCACACGGCCCATAACGCCGAAATCCAAACCGAATTTCTTGTCGCCTGCCAGTGCCTCGCCACTGATTTTCAGAAGAACGCGCTTATACTTTGGTGTTTCCATGACAGAATCCTCCAATTTTTATTATCCCTTGTATTGTACCTTATTTCCCCCGTTTTGCATAGGGGTAAATTTGAAATTTTTCGTAAAATCCAACGCCCCCTCTCCCCTTGTCACGCACAATCCGCTGTGGTATGATTGGGAAAAGAAAGGACGGCGGATATGGACATCATTTATCAGGACAAGCGCATATTGGTAGCCATCAAGCCTGCTGGCGTTCTCAGCACCGATGAGGCAGGCGGCATGCCGCAGCTGCTGCGGGAGGCGCTGGGTGAACCTGACGGCTGCGTGCGCACGGTGCATCGGCTGGATGCCGCCGTCAGCGGTGTGATGGTCTTTGCCCGCTCCGCCAAGGCCTCCTCTCTGCTCAGCCAGCAGATCCGCGAGCGGCAGTTCGGCAAGGAGTATCTGGCGGTGGTGCACGGCTGCCCCCCTGCAAGCGGAACACTGACCGACCTGCTGGGACGGGACAGTGCGCGGCGCATCACCTATGTGGCGGGTACCCCTGCCAAGGGCGTGCAGGAGGCGAGCCTTTCCTACGAGGTGCTGGCGCAGCGCGGCGAGTTGTCGCTGGTGAAGATCCGCCTGCACACGGGGCGCACCCATCAGATCCGCGTGCAGTTTTCTTCCCGCGGCTGGCCGTTGGTGGGCGACCGCAAGTATGGCAGCGGCGAGGACAACTGCCCCATCGCGCTGTGGTCCTATCGCGTGTCCTTCCTGCATCCCGAAACGCTGCAGGAGATGGATTTCTCCCACCGTCCGCCTGCTGTTGAGCCGTGGACACAATTTGATTTTTAAGCAAAAAGTCCGACCAAAAGGTCGGACTTTCCTCATTTTTTCAGCTCACGCAGCGCTTTTTGGACACTTTCTTCTGCCGTTTTCAGCTTTTCACCGGCAGCCTTGCGCAGCTCTTCCTTCACATCGGCGGCAAGCCGCTTGGTAATCTCGCTAATAACCTTCTTTTTCTTCTCATCGGCGCCGACATACTCCTTCAGCAGGGCTACGCCGCCGCTTAACCCGCCGCTGCGCAGATCATCCAAGGTCTTCACCTTGCCGCCCATACTCAGGATACTCCAGATGGCATCGATGAACTCGCGCCGCTCGTCGATGGTCATACTCTCCAGCCACTCACGCACCACACTGTCACTGAGCAGCGCCGCTTCCGTGCGCTGTCCGAGATAGATGAACTGCTTGCCCAGCACATTCCACGACAGCGGCTCGTGCTGCATCAAGGAGCGGTTGGTACTGTCGATAATGGTATAATCCTCGGCGTGCTCCAGCAGCATACCCACAATAGAGGATTCAGGGATATAGGTGTGGATTTTTTCCTCCACACGGCGGAAAGCTTCCGATTCCAATACCGCTTTGCTGAATCCGGGTCCGTCGTTATTGTACGCCGCCAACAAGCGCTTGTGCTGCAGCTTTTCCGGCAGGTGGATCGCCGCCCAAGCCGCCAGATTGCCGCCCTTGGAGTGGCCGCCCAGCCGGATCGGCATCCTGCCCGTTTTCTTCGCCACTTCCAGCGCGTATTCTGTGGCACGCACCTGCGCAGGCACCGGCGAGAGGTAGCTCATATTGAAGTCCTCCTGCCAGCCGATCAGCGATGAATCGGTACCGCGGTAGGCGACAAACACGCTGCCGTCCGGCATCAGGAAGGATACTGCCGCAAACTGCATCACCCGCTCCTCATCGCTGAGATGCTCAAAGGCGAACATCTTCACATCACGGAAACGCGGAGACGCGGCCATTGCCCGCATCACAGGGATATAGTCCTCGGGAGAGAGTCCCAGCTGCTCATCTGCCTCCGTCAGCAGCGGCGTCACCTCACCGATGCGCATCGCAGTTGCCGGATCAAAGCTGTGCAGCTGCTCGATCCGCCGGAAATCGATGTAGGAAATGATACACAACAGCAGATTATCCACCTCGTTGAAGCTATCCTGCGTCAGCTGCAGATCGCCGCGCCACTGCAGATAGTCCCAAATCGTGGTGGTCTTATTCTTCTCTGCCATTCTTTTCGCCCCCTTTTCTTTCGCTATTTTAGCACACAGCCGCAGGCAAAACAAGGCGCATTGTGTGAACGATCCGATAACAAAAAAGACCGCAGCGCGCTTTCGGCACACTGCGGTCTTTTCAATTCATCATACGGGGATACCGATGATCAGCGGGATCAGGATCGGCACGGACATGGAGAGGATCACACCCGTCACGAAGGAGTAGATGGTGATCCGCTCGTGGGTCGCACCCACCACCACGGGCAGCAGCGAATCCATTGCCGCCGCACCGGCCAAGGCGGTGCATTCCACATAACCCAGCTTTTTTGCCACCCAAGGAATGGAAACAATGGCGAATATCTCGCGCATCACGTTGGACAAAAACGAGGTAGCGGACACTGCCAACGAATAGCTCTGCAGCAGCGTGGGCGCCAGCGAATACCAGCCAAAGCCGGCAGTCGCTGCGATGGAATCCTTCACG
This sequence comes from Oscillospiraceae bacterium, assembly GCA_017937195.1. Lineage (GTDB taxonomy): Bacteria > Bacillota > Clostridia > Oscillospirales > Oscillospiraceae > Vescimonas. Next base: position 33,256 of record JAGBEA010000015.1, read on the forward strand.
CCCACCGGCAGCAGCAATCCGCCAATCACAGCAAAGGACAGCGTTCCCACCGCTGCGGCAACCGGCACAAGCAGTACCTTGAAACCGGCAGCCTTGATATCCGCAAGCATCGTTCCCTGCCGTCCCATATCGACACCAACAAGGAACAAAATCAGGTACAAGCCCCAGTCGATCAACGTTCCGCAAAAACCGATCCAGCTGTCAGGCACAAGGAAATAGCCGCACAGCATACCGGCCACCACCGCCAGCACCAGCCATTTGGTGCTGCCGTTATCAGCCTTACCGCCGCCGTTTCCCTGCTCATCCTGCGCGTCAGCGCTGCCTGCAGGACGACCGTAGTGGTCCAGCTTCAGCACAAACCGGCGCAGCAGATGTACTGCCAGCAGCGAGCCGACCATCGCCAGCAGCGTGATGACCAACGCCGTCAAGCCGATCTGACCCAGCGCAGGGATCACCTCATCGTTGGCACCCAGCTTGATGCCCAGCATCACCACCATCAGAATCAGTGCCGCAAACTGCACCTTCCCCAGCCATACAAGCTGACGGCTGCGTACCGCTTTACGCGAGCCGATCAGCGCACCGACCGCCACAAAGGCCACATAAGTGGCAAGGCTGGTCAGCGTACCAAACAAGGCATTCATATCAATATATTCCTCTTAAATCGCAGAATCTTGCGTCAAATCAACCCGGAGGCCAGGTCATATCGCGACCGGACAGCACATGGAAATGCAGGTGCTTGACGGTCTGACCGGCCTGATCACCGCAGTTGTTGACGATGCGATAACTCGCACAGCCCAGCTCTTCGCAGATCTTGGCGATCACTTCGAAGATATGGGCGACAAGGGCGCTGTTCTCCGCGTTAATCTTACGGGCGCAGCAGATATGCTCCTTGGGCACCACCAGAAAGTGAACGGGAGCCTGAGGTTCAATGTCATAGAATGCGAGGCACAGCTCGTCTTCATAGACCTTATTGGAAGGGATGTCGCCATCCACGATGGCGCAGAACAGACAATCGTTACGCATAAAATATGCTCCTTTCCCTTATTTTCGGTATTTTTTACAGCTTTTCAGCCACAAAAGTCTTCACAGCAGCCAGTGCCTCATTGACCTTGGACTTATCGCTGCCGCCGCCCATAGCGCTGTCGGGCTTGCCGCCGCCCTTGCCGCCAACGATGGGAGCAATGGTCTTGATGATATCGCCGGCCTTGATGCCGCGTGCCACGGCATCCTTACCGCAAACCGCCAGCAGGCTCAGCTTCTCGCCCACCAGAGCGATGACGGCCACAACAGCGCTGTCCTTATCGCGCAGCAGGTCGCCCAACTGACGCAGGCTGTTGGCATCGCCCTCGGTAACGGTGGTGGTGACCAGATGCAGGCCGTTCACATCCTCGGCGTTCTTCAGCATATCGTCAGCGCCGCCGGCAGATTCCTTGGCCTTGAACTGCTCGATCTGGCGCTTATACTCCTTGATCTCCTCCAACAGGCCTTCAATCTTACCGTGCAGCTGCTCGGGATTGGTCTTGAGGGACGCGGAAGCCACGCGCAGTTTCTCACGGTCGTTCCACATAGCCAGCTGAGCTTCGGTACCCACAACGGCCTCGATACGGCGGACACCGGAAGCGACGCTGCCCTCGGAAACGATGCGGAAAGAGCTGACCTTAGCGGTGTTATCCAGATGAGTGCCGCCGCAGAACTCGATGGAGGCATCTCCCATCTCCACAACGCGAACCAGCTCGCCATATTTCTCACCGAAAGCGGCGATGGCGCCCTTCTTCTTGGCTTCCTCGATAGGCAGCTCCTCGGTGACTACCTCGTAGCCGCGCATGATCCACTCGTTCACCAGCGCCTCCACCTCGCGCAGAGTATGGGCGCTGACACCTTCAAAGTGGGAGAAGTCGAAGCGCAGACGGTCGGGCTCTACCAGAGAGCCGGCCTGATGGACATGGTCGCCCAGAATCTTCACCAGTGCGCTGTCCAGCAGATGGGTGGCGCTGTGGGCGCGGCGGATGGCGCTGCGGCGCTGGGTATCGATGACGGCGGTGACAGTATCGCCCACCTTCAGGCTGCCGCGCAGCAGCTTGCCATAGTGCATATACTTGCCACCCTTGTTCTTCTGGACATTATCTACCACGAAGGACAGAGCATTGCCCTTGCCCTCCAGATTCTCCACGCTCTCGTCGCTGCTGTCACACAAATAGCCGTGGTCGGCCACCTGACCGCCCATCTCCGCATAGAAGGGAGTCTGATCCAGCACTACCAGAGCCTCCATACCGGCGACGATCTCGTCCACCTGCTGACCCTCGGCAACGATGGCCAGAACCTTGGCATCATCGATAGCATCGTAATCATAGCCCACAAACTCGGTGGCGGGCATATCCTGACCGAACTCCACACCTGCCCAGCCCAGATCACCCAGTGCCTTGCGGGCCTCACGGGCGCGGACCTTATCCTCTTCGCGCTTAGCGTAGTAAGCGTCCATATCCACGCTCATACCCTCGTCCTCCACCATTTCCACCGTCAGGTCGATGGGGAAACCGTAGGTAGCTGCCAGATCAAAAGCATTCTCGCCGGAGAAGACGGTCTCGCCCTTTTCCTTGTGGGCGGCGAGCATCTCAGCGTAGATACGCATACCGGCATCGATGGTCTTGGCGAAGTTCTCTTCCTCCACGCGAATCATCTTGGTGATATACCCCTCGCGCTCGCGCAGCTCGGGATAGTGACCCTCGTTCTCGCGGATAACGGTCTCCACTACGCGGAACAAGAAGGGATCGTTGACACCCAACAGCTTGCCGTGACGGGCAGCGCGGCGCAGCAGGCGGCGCAGCACGTAGCCGCGGCCCTCGTTGCTGGGCAGCACGCCGTCGCAGATCATAAAGGTGGCGCTGCGGATATGGTCGGTGATGATACGCAGGGACACGTCGGTCTTATAGCTCTCGCCATAGTGGGCGCCGGTGATCTCGCTGACCTTGTCGGTGATGTTCATCACAGTATCCACATCGAAGAGGCTGCGCACATTCTGGCACACGCAGGCCAGACGCTCCAGCCCCATACCGGTGTCGATATTCTTCTGCTTCAGCTCCTCGTAGTGACCTTCACCGTCGTTATTGAACTGGGAGAACACGTTGTTCCACACTTCAATATAACGGTCGCAGTCGCAGCCGACAGTGCAGTCGGGCTTGCCGCAGCCGTACTCTTCGCCGCGGTCATAGTAAATCTCGGAGCAGGGACCGCAGGGACCGGAGCCGTGCTCCCAGAAGTTGTCAGCCTTGCCGAAACGGAAGATGTGGTCAGCAGGGATGCCGATCTCCTTGTTCCAGATGTCGAATGCCTCATCATCGGCAGGCGTAGTCTCGTTGCCCTCGAAAACAGAGGGATACAGACGGTCGGGCTCCAGACCCACCCACTCAGGGCTGGTCAGGAATTCCCAAGACCAGTGAATGGCCTCGCGCTTGAAGTAATCGCCGAACGAGAAGTTTCCCAGCATCTCAAAATAGGTGCCGTGGCGGGCGGTCTTGCCGATGTTCTCGATATCGCCGGTACGAATGCACTTCTGGCAGGTGCAGACACGGCGGCGGGGCGGAATCTGCTCACCGGTGAAATAGGGCTTCATAGGTGCCATACCGGAGTTGATCAGCAGCAGGCTTGCATCGTTCTGGGGGATCAGGGAAAAGCTGGGCAGACGCAGATGGTCTTTCGTCTCAAAGAAGCGCAGGAACATCTCGCGCAGTTCGTTGAGACCGTGATAGGGATGAGACATAGTACTTTTTCTCCTTTTATGTTAATTTTTTTGAACTTTTCTGGGATATTCGTGGCAAAAAAATAGACCCCCGCCCACACATAGGGGCGAAGATCAACTTCACGGTACCACCCTAATTTGACGCACCAACGGCACGCCATCTCAGCCATCCGGTATCGGGGATGAGCCGTACTGCTCGTCGCAGTCCGCTTGGAAGTGGCTGTCTGGTGTTCCGTACCGATGGGCTTGCACTATCCCCATCTCGCTGCAGGTGGACACACCCGACTCGTTTCCGCATTGCGTTTTCTTATCCGCAATTATTTTACCACAAACCGCGCCATTGTCAACTGCGATTTAGAGGTAAATGGGGTCGTTTTTCAGTCTCATCTTGCATACAGACGCAGCTTGATGTAAACTGAAAGTGTAGAAACTACCACACAGATTATTTTGAGGTACACTATGAAACTCATTCGTTATGATGAAAAGTGCATAACGGTTCGGACTTTTTGGGGCAAGGAAACACAGCGTCAATACGAGGATATCTGGGGTATTGAAAAGGAGCGCATCCTGCATTTTGCGAAAGATGCGGCGCAGATCCCCGGCAACGCTGAAAAGCGCCGCAACACCGTAGATTTCCTGCAGCGGCAGTATCAAAAACGCCACAACCGAAAGCGGATCCCCAAGGTCTTTTCCGCCAAGCGGCAATTTGACCCTTTCAACGGCAATCTGCTCCACCCAGTCAAAATGACGATTACGGGAATTATAGCCATACTTTTATCCTGCGTTTGGACTGTGATACTCTTCATAGCTGATTTTTCTGACGAACCGTGGTACGCTGTTTCGATTGCAATTTTAATAGGACTCGCCGGCTGGACGGTAGGCATCGGTACTTTCTATGTCGGACGTCACGCCGACACACTCCCGTTATGGGTCGTACGGCTCTTCTTTAGAAAAAACGCTCTGTCTTGGGGATATGATTCCCACTGCCAAATGCAGTATTTCAAAAAGAAAACGAAAACGCGGTAGCAACCCCTCCCGCGCTACACGCCCCCTCCCTTACATAGGGGATCTTCCGTGTCCACAATAAAAGACACCTGTTTCAGCTGAAGCAGGTGTCTTTTATTGCTTTATTTTCCGCTCAAGTCCACAGCGTGGCGGACAAAGCTATAGGGCGGTACGGCGCAGGGCAGCTGCATTCTGAACACCATCTGCGGTGTACGGGGACACGTCAGCTCCTGCCCCTCTTCATCGTACATCATCGGCACGGTGACGGTAAAGGGTTTGGTATCGGGTCCCACGATTTCCACCTCATCGCCCACGCTGAACTTATTGCGCAGGCTCAGCGTAGCAAGTCCGTTTTCGTCACAGTCCGTGACTACGGCGCAGATCTGCCAATCCCGTATATAGCGGGAGTTCTCGTAGTACTGCCCGGGATAGCCGTAGAAAAAGCCGGTGGAATAATGGCGGTGGCTTACGTGCTCCACCTCATCGCGCCAGATAGGATCGATGGGGCGACCTGCCCACACATCGTCCAGCACATGGCGATACGCACCGGTGACAATGGCGGCGTAGTAGGCGGACTTGGCGCGGCCTTCGATTTTGATACAATCCACGCCGGCATCCATCAGATCGTCCAGATGGTCGATCATACACATATCGCGGGAGTTCATAATGTACGTCCCCTGCTCATCCTCAAACACGGGGAAATACTCGCCGGGGCGCTTTTCCTCCATCAGCGCGTACTGATAGCGGCATGGCTGGGCGCAGGCGCCGCGGTTGGAGTCGCGTCCGGTCATATAATTGCTCAGCAAACACCGTCCGGAATAGCTGACGCACATAGCGCCGTGGGCAAAAGTCTCGATCTCCAGCTCCGGCGATACGCGGCGGCGGATCTCACGGATCTCCTCCAAACTCAGCTCTCGGGCAAGCACCACACGCTTGGCGCCCAGATCGTACCACGCCTGCGCACTTGCGTAGTTAGCGATGGACTGCTGGGTGCTGATATGCCGCTCACAGTGAGGAGCGTACTTCCCTGCCATAGTGAACGCACCCAGATCAGCAACGATCAGCGCATCTACACCGGCGGCATCCAGCCGCTCCAGATGGGCGGGCAGATGATCCACCTCACCGCTGCGGGGCATGGTGTTGACGGTGACGTGCACCTTTACGCCGTTATCGTGGGCAAACTGCACCGCTTTCGGCAGCTGCTCATCGGTGAAGTTTCCGGCAAAAGAGCGCATACCAAAGGATGTTCCGGCCAGATACACAGCGTCCGCGCCGTAGCGCACCGCCATATTCAGCCGCTCCCAATCGCCAGCGGGTGCTAACAGTTCCGGTTTTCTTCTCATCATCAGTCGGGACGGTACATATCGCTGTTGACGAAGTTCAGATGCTCGTTGTAGTTGTAGAAGAAGTGGCTGACATCGTCAACGCCATAAGCGAAGTAGTAATAATCGGTATCGTTGGGATACACCGCTGCCATCAGAGCGCTGCGGCTGGGGTTGCAGATGGCGCCGGCGGGCAGACCCTGATACAGATAGGTGTTGTAGGGGCTGTCGATGCTGGTGGAGAACTCGGAATCATCTCTGCCGTTGTTGCGCAGGATATAGTAGATGGTGGAGTCCAGCTGCAGCAGGCCGCCGGTTTCCATCTCGGGATGCTCCATACGGTTATACAGAACGGACGCGATGTTCTTACGCTCCTCATCATCACCGATAGCTTCCTTCTCGATCAGGGATGCCATCACCACGATCTCGTGGAGGTTATAGGGAGAGTTGAGGATATCCTGACGCATATCTGCGGTCATCCAGACGGAGAAGTTATCCAGCAGACGGCTCAGCGCACGCTCGGGTGCCTCGTCCTCGAAGAATTCGTAGGTGTCGGGCGCCAGATAACCTTCCAGACGGCTCACATCGCCCAGATTTGTATTGTCAACAAAGTCATACTCAGCGAACACGTAGTTCTTGGCAACCTCCAGCAGCTTGTCCTCGGCGCAGACGCCGTTCTCTGCCAGCAATGCAATGGTCTGCTTGACCGTATAGCCCTCGGGGATGGTAACCTGCACCACTCCGGGAGGCACGATGCTCATCGTCTCCTGCATGGAGTTGATAAGGCAGTGGAAGTCCATCGTGGTGTCCAGCTCATAGGTACCGGGGGCAATGATATCCTTGGCGTCAAAAATGCCGGCAAAGATCTTGAAGAGGAACTTGGACTCAATGAGGCCTTCATTTTTCAGCTTGGTTGCCACATCGCCCACAGTATCACCCTTCTCCACACGCAGGGTGACTTCCAGAGGCTCCTTGTTCAGCGCGCACACATCGTTGACCATCAGCCAGCCGATGCCTGCCAGCAGGCAGGAGCTGAGGATCACGCCGGCCACATAGATCAGTGCGTTGACGCCGCGGCTTCTTTTCTTCTTGGACTTGCGCGCCTGCTGATTGGTCTCGCGGCGCACCTGACCAGCGTTCCAGCTGGTGGTTTCCGAATTCTTGCGTTCAGACATAATGTATCGTTCCTTTCTCGTTTTTTGCCCGTCCTTTTTCGCTGTACAAGATACCTCTGACAGCTTTTGGGCATACAATGGCACAGAGAAGAACAAGTGAGGTGACAAAAATGGGTTTTGACAACAACTGTTCCTGCATCTGGCTGATCGTTATTCTTCTTCTGGTGTTCTGCTGCTGCGGCAGCGGAACTTCCTGCAGCAACGGCAGCGATCACTGCTGCACCTGCTGACAGGCAACATAGGGAAATGGGGCGCGCCGCGCCTCATTTTCCGTATCATTTACGGGACAAGCAGATCCTCCACCTGACGCATTACCTCAGCGTGGATATCCTCGATACTGCGTACCGCACCGTCGGCGGCGCAGTTGATCTTCGTCCAGCCGCAGTAATCCACCACGAAGGCGGCATTCTCGCGGCAGTGGCGCAGATATTCCGCATCCTGCTCGTGGATATCCGCCTGCGTGCCGGTCTCCTGCTCACGGCGGCGCATCATCTGCTCGGACAGATCCGTAGGCAGATCCAGATACAGCACCCGTGTGGGGGCAGGCAGCCCGATCAAACGGTACTCAAACTCAAAGAGCCAATCCAGATACTTCTGCCGCTCCTCCACCGGCAGCTTGCCGGTCTGATGCACCGCATTGGAGGTGGTGTAGCGGTCAGCGATCACAAGACCGCCTTTTTCATAGAACTCGCCCCAATCCTGCTTGTAGGAGGCGAAGCGATCCACCGCATAGAAGGTGGTGGCGGCATAGGCATTGACGTCATCCGCCTTTGCGCCAAACGCACCGGACAGATACAGCCGGATCAGCGCGGAAGAATCCTCTGCATAGCGGGGGAACTCCAGCTTTTTATAGGGGATGCCGCGGCGCTCCAGCTCCTGACACAGCAGTTTTGTCTGAGTCGCCTTGCCGGAACCGTCCGTTCCTTCGAATACGATCAGCTTTCCACCCATAACTCGTTTCCTTCCTTGAAAAATATCGCATATTGACACACAATATCAATGTATTCTACCATAGTATTTCCTTTTTGTCTATCACAAAACACAACTTCCGTCGAATCGGCTGTGAAAGTTGAAAAAAAGTGCAGCGTGTGATATGGTAGACAAAAGGCGGTGAGAAAATGGCACGCTGGACGCGCGAAGATTATATGGGTGACACCGTAGCGCTGGCCCGCAAGCTAATCGGGCAATATCTGGTGCGGCATTATCGCGGTGAGCTTTTGGTATGCCGCATCACGGAAACCGAGGCCTATGTGGGCGCCATCGATAAAGCCTGCCACGCGTACGGTTATCATAAAACGAAGCGCAACGCCACGATGTTCGGTCCGGCCGGTCACGCCTACATTTATCTCATTTATGGGATGCACGCCTGCCTCAACTTTGTCACCAATGCCGAGGGCGAACCGGACGCAGTACTGCTGCGCGGACTGGAACCAATCTACGGGCAGGACACGCTGTGCCGCCTGCGCTACGGCAAACCGTGGAACGAATTGACCGCCTATCAGCGCAAAAATTTCCTCAACGGCCCAGGCAAGTGCTGTAAGGCACTATCACTTGACACATCTCTTGACGGCTTGGATCTGGAGGGTGATGAGCTGTTCATTTGCTCCTCTCCCGCTGATGTGGACATCTCTGTTGAGTTGCCTCCCCCTTACACCGTAGCAACCGGCAAGCGCATCGGTATCGACTACGCGGAGGAGGCGGTTGATTTCCCGTGGCGCTTCACTTTACAAGAAATAAAAGGAGGCAAATTATGCTGATTTTTGATATGGACGGCACATTGATCGACTCCAACGGCATTTGGCGTCAGGTAGATGAGACCTTCCTCGCCAAGCGGGGTATGCCCTATACGCAGGAGTACTATGAGGGCGTGGCCCACACCATCTTCCCTCTTGCTGCCGTATTTACGAAAGAATACTGCAAGCTGGAAGAATCCACCGATGAAATTATGGCCGAGTGGATGGAGCTTGCCGGCAATATGTACGCTGAAGAAGTTCCGGTGAAACCCGGTGTGGTGGCATACTTGGAGCAGTGCCGCGATCGCGGTGAGCGGATGATGGTGCTGACTTCCAGCGTGCCGGAACACTGCCGAACCGCGCTGGAGCATCTTGGTTTGATGCAATATTTTGAGCGAATCCTCTTTGCCCACGAGCTGAAAATCGAGAAAAAAGACCCCGCCATCTTTCGCAAGGCGGCGGATTTGGCAGGGGTAGAACCGGCGAGCTGCACCGTATTTGACGATTCGGTGGCGGCCTGCCGCGGTGCAAAAGCCGCCGGTATGAAAGCAGTAGGCGTATACGACCCCTTCTTCGCCCAGACGGAAGAGGAGATGCGTCAGGTATGCGACCGCTTTATTATGAGCTTTGAAGAAATGCTGTAAACAAAAAAATTGACCGCAAAAGCGGTCAATTTTTTTGTTTTCTTAAAAGCTGCCGATGGGGATAGAGTCATCATCCTTGCCTTTTTCAATGGACAGAATCTGCAGCCAGTAACCCTTGCCGCCGCCCATATCCACATAGACCCTCTCCCCTGCGCGGCGTCCCATCACCGCTTGCCCCACGGGGGATTCCTTGCTGATGAGTCCCTGCAGCGCGTTCTGGCGCAGCGTGGTCACAAGACGGATGGTTCGCTGCTTGCCGGTGTTCTCCATCAAAATCTCCACCGAGTCGTGGAGCCCCGCCGTATCGGCGGCAGAGTGGTCGTCGATCACATGGGCAGTCTTGATCATTCGCTGCAAATAGCGGATGCGGCTGTCGTTGCGGTTCTTCTCCTGCTTGGCACATTTATACTCGAAATTCTCGCTTAAATCGCCAAAAGCGCGGGCAATCTGCACATCTTCGATGAGTTTCGGACGCAGCACCTGCACCCGATAATCGATCTCCTCCTGCATCTTTTTCAAGTCACTTCTCGTCAATTCATCGTACATTTTTATTCCTCCAAAAGTACTGCCAAACGCTTCAATCCGCGGTGTAGGTCCTGCAGCTCGATACCGGAATAGTTGACCACCACCACGTGCTGCGGCGCATTTTCCGGTATGCTGTAATAATCAGAAAGCAGTGCAAGCCGCACGCCGTTTTCTGCCGCACGGCGGCGCAAATCCTGATCCGGCAGCGCTGTGTTCAGTTTCATCAAAAAATGCAGACCTGCGTCCTGTTCCATAATCTCCGCGCGCCCAGCCAGCGGACCGGTACGGATCGCGTCGATCACCGCATCCCGCTTTTGGCGATAGCGGTTGCGCATCCGGTTGATATGCTGCTCATACCGCCCCTGCGCCATAAACTGCGCCAGCGTATACTGCTCAAAGCCGGAAACAGTGCAGGCATAGAAGCTCAGCCGCTTGCGGTACTCCTGCAGCAGATGGGGCGGCAGAATCATATAGCTGATACGGATTGACGGCGCGATAGTCTTGGAAAAGGTGTTGAGGTAGATGACACGCTGATGCTCGTCTGTGGAAAACATAGTGGGGATCGGGCGGCCCACAAAGCGAAATTCGCTGTCGTAATCGTCCTCCAGAATGTAGCGCCCCTCCTGCTCCCCCGCCCAGCGCAGCAGCTCCTGCCGCCGACCGATAGGCATCACAATACCGGTTGGATAGTGATGGGACGGCGAGATATGCACCACATCTGCACCGCTTTTCCGCAGTTCTTCCGTCGAAAGCCCCGCATCATCTAACCCGATACGGCGCAGCGCCACCTGATTACTCTCGTAAATGCGCCCAATCTTACCATAGCCTGGGTCTTCCACCGCATAGGTACGCTCACGCCCCAGCAGCTGGATCAGCAGATAATACAAAAACTCCGTACCGGCACCTACAATGATCTGCTCAGGATCCACCGTCATACCGCGAAATTGCTTCAAATTGTCGGCAATGGCGCGGCGCAGCTCCGGTGCGCCATTGTAGGGCGTAGGCTGCAGCAATCCCTTGTCCTGCTCCAAAATGGTCTGGCGCATCGTCTTTGACCACACGGTAAAGGGAAAATACTCCGCGGAGATAGAGTTTGTCACCAGATCCAGCAAATAGTGGGGTTCTTTTCCCGCTTCCGGCAGCACCTGTGTTACACTCGTCTGGGGCGGCTGCTCCACACGGTTGACATAGTAGCCCTTTTTCTCCACACCGAAAATATAGCCCTCTGCGGCCAACTGCTCATAGGCATTCTTAACCGTGATCACGCTGATTTCCAAATGCCCTGCCAGTGTGCGCTTGGAGGGCAGCTTCTCCCCCGCTGTCAGCCGCCCGGAGAGAATATCGCTTTTGATGTGGCGGTAGAGCTGCTCGTACAGACTCACGCCGCTGTGCTTTTCAAAGGTATAGGTCAGCATAGGCGCCTCCATCTGATATTAACAAGTTGTATTATTTTGGTTATTTCAATAATACCAAAGAATACTATAATACACTCCATCAAGAAATGCAAGGAGGCACTGACAATGTCTGATAAAAAAATTCGAAAGCTGGTCATCGGCGCGATGATGGCGGCTCTAACCTATGTTGCTACCATGGTCATCCAGATCCCGTCCCCTATGAACGGGTATGTGAACCTGGGCGACTGCTTTGTGCTGCTCTGCGGTTGGCTGCTTGGCCCCTGGTATGGCGGTGCGGCTGCCGGTATCGGTTCGATGCTGACCGATCTGCTGTCCGGCTACGGACATTACGCCCCCGGCACCTTTGTGATCAAGGGCCTTGACGCACTGGTGGCGGCGTTGCTCTTCCGTACCATGGGCCGCACCTCTACTGCCGCGCTGGTCAGTGGCCTGGTGGGCGAGGCCATTATGGTGGCCGGTTATTTCGGCTACGCCGCTCTGCTGTTGGGTAAAGGGCTGGGCGCCGCCGCCAGCATCCCCGGCAATCTGGTGCAGGCAGCCCTGGGTCTGCTTATCGGATTCCTTCTGTTGAAAGTACTTCAGAAGACCCGTATTGCGGAAAAAATATAACTGTGGTATACTAATAAATACCCACTTGCTGCCGCGCACAGCGCGGAAGCATTCCGCAAAGTGCTTTGAAATACATTGAAATGAGGTGTTTTTATGGCAGGAGTCATTCATAACGTAGAGAACACGACACTTCTTGTGCAGATCAAAGAGGATGCCGCCGCTGCCGCCCGACAGCTTTCCGAGGCGGCACACCTGCATGCCGGGCAGATCGTGGTGATCGGCTGCTCCAGCAGCGAGGCGGTAGGCCATCAGGTGGGCAGCTGGTCCACCCCGGAGGTAGGACAAGCCATCTATGAGGGGCTGCAGAGTGTGTTTGGACCGGCGGGCATTTACATGGCCGCTCAGTGCTGCGAGCACTTGAACCGTGCGCTGATTGTGGAGCGGGAGGCCGTCCCCGGTGCGGAGATCGTCAACGTGGTGCCCCAGCCCAAGGCGGGCGGTTCCTTTGCCACGGCCTGCTATCAGAATTTTGCCCATCCCGTGGCGTTGGAGGAGATCCGCGCCGACGCGGGACTGGACATTGGCGGCACTTTGATCGGTATGCACCTGAAAAAAGTCGCCGTCCCCGTACGGCTGCAGCAGCGCACCATCGGTGAAGCGATGGTGTTGGCAGCTCGTGTACGCCCCAAGTTTATTGGCGGCGAACGGGCATATTATGACGAGAAACTGAAAAACGGATATCCGGAATAACCCTTACAAAATATGCAAAAAAAGGCTGTCCCCAATGGGGACAGCCTTTTTTATACTTTTAGCAGTCGGTCACTTACTTGGCTTCCTTAGCAGCCTTGATGGACTCGATCAGCAGCGGAACGACCTTGAACAGATCGCCGACGATACCGTAGTCAGCAACCTCGAAGATAGGAGCGTTCTCATTCTTGTTGACAGCGATGATGCACTCGGAATCCTGCATACCAGCCTTGTGCTGGATGGCGCCGGAGATACCCAGAGCAACATAGACCTTGGGATGGACGGTCTTACCGGTCTGGCCGACCTGATGGTCAGCGCTGATCCAACCGGAGTCGACGCAGGCACGGGAAGAACCCACGACGCCGCCCAGAACCTCAGCCAGCTCCTCAGCCAGAGCGATGCCCTTCTCGACATCCTTGCTGATGCCACGGCCAACGGAGACGATAAAGTCAGCACCGATCAGGTCGACCATCTTCTTGGCAGCCTTGACGACCTCGACGACCTCGGTCTTGATGTCCTCGGCGGACAGCTCGAAAGCGGGGTGCAGGATCTCAACAGCAGCAGCCTTGGCAGCGTCGTACTCGCGCTTCTTCATAACGCCGGGACGGACGGTAGCCATAGCGGGACGGAAACGGGGGCAGATGATGGAGGCCATCAGATGACCGCCGAAAGCGGGACGGGTCATCTTCAGGTCGCGCTCAACGGAGTGAGGCTCACGGTTGATCATCACGGTGCCCAGCTTCTCGATGCGCTCCTCGGGCAGAGTGGAGACTTCCTTCAGGAAGCCCTTGTAGTTGGGCATATCGATGTCCAGGTGGGTGCAGTCTGCGCACAGACCGGTGTGCAGGCGAGCTGCGCAGCGGGGAGCCAGATCGCGGCCGATGTTGGAAGCACCAAACACCAGAACCTCAGGCTTGAACTCCTCAACGGCCTCAACGATGACCTTGGTGTAGGCATCGGTGGTGAAGTCCTTCAGCAGGGGGCTATTGTACACGTACACCTTATCGGCGCCGTAGCCGCCCAGCTCGTTGGCAATGCCGTCAACGTTGTCGCCCAGCAGAATACCGCACAGCTCAACGCCCAGCTCATCAGCCAGCTTGCGACCCTCGGAGATCAGTTCGAAAGTAGTGGGCATCATGACGCCCTGGCGCTGCTCACAGAAAACCCATACGTTCTTGAAGGCAGCGGTATCAGCACTATTAAAAGCCATTATTCTTATCTCCTCTCTTAGATGATGTGCTTGCCAGCCAGAATGCCAGCCAGCTTGTCGGTGGTCTCCTTGCCATCGCCGTCCAGCATCATGCCGGCGCCCTTCTGGGGAGGCGTAAAGGAGGTCAGAATGTTAGTGGGAGAACCGGCCAGACCGATGGTGCTCTTGTCGATCAGAGGATGATCCTTCAGAGTCTCATAGGTCATGGTGACCAGGGGCTTGGAATAGCACTCAAAAGCGCCACCCACGCTCAGGTAGCGGGGATTGTTCAGCTCCTTGATGCAGGTGATCATGCAGGGAGTGTTGACCTTAACGGTCATATAGCCATCTTCCAGCATACGCTTGACAGTCAGGGTGTTGCCTTCCTTCTTGATGTCGCCGGCATAGGTGATCTGGGGCAGATTCAGCTTCTCAGCGATCTGGGGACCGACCTGTGCGGTGTCACCGTCGATGGCCTGACGGCCAGCCAGAATGATGTCGTCCTCTTCAACACCGTAGGTATCGATACCGGCGGCGATGATCTGGGAGGTAGCGAAAGTATCGGAACCACCGAACTCACGAGCGGTGATCAGAACGCCCTCATCCACGCCCATAGCCATCAGCTCACGCAGCATGCCCTCTGCAGGAGGGGGACCCATGGTGAAAGCGATAACCTTGCAGCCCAGCTCATCCTTCAGAGCCAGAGCAGCCTCGACGGCATTCATGTCGTCGGGGTTGATGATGGTCTGCATGGAAGCACGATCCAGAGTACCATCGGGGTTCACGGCCACCTTACCGGAGGTATCGGGAACCTGCTTAACAGTAACCATAATTTTCATTTTGCCTTTACCTCCTCAATTACTTAACGCCCAGGTTGGAAGCGATGACCATGCGCTGGACCTCAGAAGTGCCCTCGTAGATCTCAGTGATCTTGGCATCACGCATCATGCGCTCAACGGGATACTCACGGGTGTAACCGTAACCACCGAACAGCTGAACGGCGCGGCGGGTCACATCGGAAGCAGCCTCAGCAGCAAACAGCTTGGCCATAGCAGCATCCATGCTGTACTTCTCGTGGTTCTCCTTCTTCATAGCAGCGGAGTAGACCAGGAACTGAGCAGCCTGCATCTTGGTGTGCATGTCAGCCAGCTGGAACTGGGTGTTCTGGAACTGGGAGATGCGCTTACCGAACTGGACGCGCTCCTTGGTGTACTTGATAGCCTCTTCCACGGCGCCCTCGCCGATACCCAGAGCCTGGGAAGCGATACCGATACGGCCGCCGTCCAGAGTCTTCATAGCGATCTTGAAGCCCTCGCCCTTCTTGCCCAGCATACGATCCTTGGGGATCACGCAATCCTCGAAGATCAGGTCGCAGGTAGAGGAACCGCGAATACCCATCTTCTTCTCGTGCTTACCCTGAGAGAAGCCGGGATCGGTATCCTCGACGATGAAGGCAGAGATCTCCTTCATGGTGCGGCCGCGCTTGTCGGTGACCTTGCCGGTAACAGCGATGACCACGAACACGTTGGCCACGTTACCGTTGGTGATGAAGCACTTGGAACCGTTCAGGATGTAGTTCTCGCCGGACTCATCCAGAACAGCGGTGGTCTGCTGACCCTGAGCGTCAGTACCGGCACCTGGCTCGGTCAGACCGAAAGCACCGATCTTCTTGCCGGAGCACAGGTCGGGCAGATACTTCATCTTCTGCTCCTCGGTGCCGTTCTCAAAAATGGGAGCGCAGCACAGAGAGGTGTGGGCGGAAACGATAACAGCAGTGGTGCCGCAGACCTTGGCCAGCTCCTCCACGCACATAGCGTAGGACAGAACATCGCCACCGGCGCCGCCGTACTGCTTGGGGAAGTAAATACCCATCATACCCAGCTTAGCCATCTTCTCGACGGTTTCCATGGGGAAACGCTCTTCTTCGTCGATCTCGGCAGCCAGGGGCTTTACTTCGTTCTCAGCGAACTCACGGAACATCTTGCGAACGAGCTGCTGCTCCTTAGTCAGATGGAAATCCATACTCTTTTCTCCTTTACAGAATTACTTTTTGTAGTTAAAGAAGCCCTCGCCGCTCTTGATACCGAGCTTGCCGGCGCGAACCATCTTGCGGATCAGCACGTTTGCACGATACTTGCTGTCGCCGGTCTCATTGTACAGAACATCCATGATGCTCAGGACAACGTCCCAGCCGATCAGGTCGCCCAGATGCAGGGGACCCATGGGATGGTTGGCACCCAGCTGCATAGCAATATCGATATCCTCTGCGGAAGCAACACCTTCCTGCAGAACGCAAACGCCCTCGTTGCAATAGGGAACAAGGATCTTATTGACCACGAAACCGGGAGCCTCGTTGACGACAACGGGGGTCTTGCCGATCTCGATGGACAGGTTCTTGATGTACTCAACCAGCTCAGCGGGGGTATTAGCACCGGCGATGACCTCGACCAGCTTCATAGCGGGCACGGGGTTAAAGAAGTGCATACCAACCAGCTGATGGCTCAGACCATTGGCCATCTCAGTGATGGACAGAGAAGAGGTGTTGGAAGCGAAGACGGCGCTCTCCTTGCAGATAGCGTCCAGACGGCCCAGCAGCTCCTTTTTGACGGACATGTTCTCAGCGACGCACTCGATGACCAGATCGGCATCGGCGGCAGCCTCAAACTCCTCGACCAGCACGCGGCTCATCAGATCATCAGCGGCCTCCTGAGCCATCTTGCCCTTGGCAACTCTCTTGTTCAGAGAAGCAGCCAGCTTGTCACGATGACGCTGAGCGCTTGCCACGCTGGATGCATACATCATAGCGATGTGGCCCTTGGCTGCAAAAACCTGAGCAATACCGCTGCCCATAGTGCCGGCGCCAAAAATTGCGACTTTCATGTGTGGTTCCTCCTACAAAAAATTTTGTTTGTTTCCTTTTTAATCATCAGACCCGCAGGTCTGTTAATTAACCTAATTACTTGTTCTGGTAGGGCTCGTGCTTGCGCTTTTCCAGAAATGCGCCCATACCCTCAGCCTGATCTGCGGTCTCGAAGCAGCTGCCGAACAGCTTTTCCTCGATTACCAAAGCGGCATCCATATCCACATCCAGACCTTCATTGATGGCCTTCTTGCAGGCGCGGACAGCGATGGGGGCGTTCTTGGCAATGGTGTCTGCCATCTTCTCAGCGGCAGCCATCAGCTCCTCCGCGGGATAGATCGCGTTCACCAGACCGATGCGCAGAGCCTCGTCCGCCTTGATGTTGCGGGCAGTGTAGATCAGCTGCTTGGCCATACCGGGGCTGACCAGACGGGCCAGACGCTGGGTGCCGCCGAAACCGGGGGTAATGCCCAGACCGACCTCGGGCTGACCGAACACAGCGGTATCAGCGCAGATACGGATATCGCAGCTCATAGACAGCTCACAGCCGCCGCCCAGTGCAAAGCCGTTGATGGCAGCGATGGTGGGGATCGGCATAGTCTCCAGCTTGCGGAACACGTCATTGCCCTTCTTGCCGAAAGCCTCGCCCTCAGCCTTGGTCAGCGTGCTCATCTCACCGATATCGGCGCCGGCCACGAAAGCCTTCTCGCCTGCACCGGTCAGAACCAGAGCGCGGATCTCCTCATCAGCGGTGACCACATCCACCAGCTCATTCAGATCCTCCAGCACCTGAGAATTCAGGGCGTTGAGTGCCTTGGGACGATTGATGGTTGCGACGGCAATATTGCCTTTCTTTTCCAACAGAACATTCGTCACGATGGGGTTCCTCCTTACTTTTTTGCGCTTTTTGGGGACGCGGAAAACGACCCAGTGACGCGCCAATTTGGAAGGACGCCGCCCTTCCGGGCAGATTCCTCCTCATACATTCCATATTATAATATATCGTCTAAAATTTATCAACCCCAAGATTCGCTCTTTTTTCTTTTTTTGCACATTCCACAAAAGGATTGCCCGAACTTTGAACACTTTTATTTTCAGGGCAAACTTTTCCTCCGCCTCTCCCCTTCCAAGGCGAAAATACCATTTACAGCAACTGCCGTTTTATGGTATAAATGGAGAAGAATCTTCCGCCCCTTGCCGCGGCGCCCATATAGGAGGAACAATGCTATGCGTATGCGCAAAAAGAAAAATCTGCAGCCCCGTATGGAGGCGTGTCAGTCCAACTGGATCACCGAGCCTACGGCTCAAAAAGGGCGCTGGGCGGAGCTGTATCCGCAGGCAAAGGAGCTCCACATTGAGATCGGCTGCGGTAAGGGTCGCTTCACTATGGAAACGGCGCGCAACAATCCCGATGTGCTGCTGGTGGCTGTGGAAAAAGTGCCGGACGCCATGGTAGTAGCTATGGAGCGCTGCCGCGACGCCGGCTTGACCAATGTGTTTTTCATTGACAGCGATGCCGCCGCCCTGCCCGACATTTTCGATGCCGGCGAGGTGGACCGCATCTACCTCAACTTCTCCGATCCGTGGCCCCGCAGCAATCAGGCGCGGCGCCGTCTGACCCACGGCAACTTCCTGCAGATCTATCGCAAGGTGCTGAAAATGGGCGGTGAGGTCCACTTCAAGAGCGACAACGACAAGCTGTTCGCCTTCTCCGAGGAGGAGATCCCCCGCTTTGGGTTCACCCTCTCCGAGGTGACCCACGATCTCCACGCCAACGGTCCCGTGGGTGTAATGACAGACTACGAAGCCAAGTTCTATGCCGAGGGCAAGAACATCAACCGCCTTGTGGCGACGATGGTGCCTTGGGAGCCTCCCTTCCCTGCCACGCTCCACGAGCTGAAGGTGCGCTGGGTAGATGCCTTCGCCATCGATGTGGATGAGGTGGAGTTGGGTCGCCGTGTGCTGGCAGAGCACAACTATCTGTGGCATCTGTTTTCTTGGGAGCTGCGTCCCCATCTGACGGGTGCTGAGGCACGCGCCGCCCTGCCTTATGAGGATTGCTGGTTCTTCTACTGCGAGTATCCGCCCGAGGATGAGCCTATCGCCCGCGCCGTCACCGCCGCCGAAGCCGCCGCACTGGCAGACAGCAAGGAGGGCGACTGGTATCTGGTGGACAAGTTCTTTACCTGGACCTATGCACACACCCACGAAGCCCAGTGCGGCCCCTATTTTTGTAAGCGGTAAGCACCGAGGGAAAGGAGCACTCTATGATACCCATCGAGGTGGTCTACGAATATCTGCGCACCGGAAAGCGCGACTGGGCTAAACAGCTTTTGCAGGAATCCATGTTCCTTACACCGGAGAAGGCGGAGGAATACATCGTTTCACTGGAAAAAACGCTTTCTTCCCGATAAAAATAAAAACCACCCGAAACCGATGGTTTCGGGTGGTTTTTTGTTCATTTTGAGATAACTCAGGCCTTCTTGGCGATCTCGCACAGAGCGGAGAATGCCACTGCATCGTTGATGGCCATCTCGGACAGCATCTTGCGGTTGATCTGGATGCCGGCGACCTTCAGACCGTGCATGAAGGTGGAATAGTTCATGCCGTTCAGCTTGCAGGCAGCGCTGATACGGGTGATCCACAGCTGACGGAAGTCTCTCTTCTTCAGACGACGGGAAACGTAAGCGTAGGTCAGGGACTTCATGACAGCCTGGTTAGCCATCTTAAAGTGCTTGGACTTAGCGCCCCAGTAGCCCTTGGCCAGCTTCAGGGTCTTATTTCTTCTTTTACGCGCCATCATTGCGCCTTTAA